>NZ_RJNJ01000001.1:0-371802 GCF_003943825.1 Streptococcus oralis | reverse complement strand
TCCTTATCCTTATGACTAGTCTTAACCTTCTCATAAACATGTTCTGTGTCGCCGTTTGGAAGTTTCTTCGTCTCTACGAAGCGGTAGCCTGGAATATCCTTCTTAGGTTGTTCACCGTCTTCGGTTGGATGTCCTGGAATTTCATTGCCTTCCTTATCCTTATGACTGGTCTTAACCTTCTCATAAACATGTTCTGTGTCGCCGTTTGGAAGTTTCTTCGTCTCTACGAAGCGGTANCCTGGAATATCTTTCTTAGGTTGTTGGCCGTCTTCGGTTGGATAACCTGGAATTTCATTGCCTTCCTTATCCTTGTGACTAGTCTTAACCTTCTCATAAACGTGTTCTGTGTCGCCGTTTGGAAGTTTCTTCGTCTCTACGAAGCGGTAGCCTGGAATATCTTTCTTAGGTTGTTCACCGTCCTCGGTTGGGTGGCCTGGAATGTCGTTCCCTTCCTTATCCTTATGACTGGTCTTAACCTTCTCATAAACGTGTTCTGTGTCGCCATTTGGAAGTTTCTTGGTCTCTACGAAACGGTAACCTGGAATATCTTTCTTGGGTTGTTGGCCGTCTTCGGTTGGATGTCCTGGAATGTCGTTCCCTTCCTTATCCTTATGACTAGTCTTAACCTTCTCATAAACGTGTTCTGTGTCGCCATTTGGAAGTTTCTTAGTCTCTACGAAGCGGTAACCTGGAATATCCTTCTTAGGTTGTTCACCGTCTTCGGTTGGATGTCCTGGAATTTCGTTGCCTTCCTTATCCTTGTGACTGGTCTTAACCTTCTCATAAACGTGCTCTGTGTCGCCATTTGGAAGTTTCTTAGTCTCTACGAAGCGGTAACCTGGAATATCCTTCTTCGGTTGTTCGCCGTCTTCGCTTGGATAACCTGGAATGTCATTGCCTTCCTTATCCTTGTGACTGGTCTTAACCTTCTCATAAACATGTTCTGTGTCGCCGTTTGGAAGTTTCTTCGTCTCTACGAAGCGGTAACCTGGAATATCTTTCTTAGGTTGTTCGCCGTCTTCGCTTGGAATTAATGTATTCCCCTTAGTATCTACAAATGAAGTAATTGGACGGACAGTCGGAGTGTATTTTGCAGTTATTTCTGTTCCGTTCTTATCAACTCGTTTGACTGTAACTCCTGAAGCCTTCCCAACAAAGTCTTTTTCTGGTGTGAAAGTTACCACACCATTTTCATCAATGGTATAAGTTCCTTCTCCCGGAACAACTTTCTTAGTTGTGCCATCATCAAAGGTTGGTTTAACATTTTCATCAATTTCAACAGTCTTCTCTACACCGTTTACTTCAACTTTACCACCAGTAAAAGTTGGTGTACCGTTTTGTGTTTGTCCTTTAGGTCCTTCAGATTCATCATCTGTAGAAGTTGGTTTAACAGGTATTACAGTTGGAGTATACGTCGCTGTAGCAGTTGCTGTAATATCCGTATCATTAGCATCTTTTCCTAATTTTGCAGTAAGTGAAACTGTGACAGGTGTTGCTGTACCTGTAAATGTCTTCAATGGAACAAAGGTTACTCTGCCTGTTTCATTATCAATTGAGTAGGTACCCTGACCATCAATTGTTAGAGTATCAACAAATCCACCTGTTTTTGGATCTACTAACTTAGCAGGCGAAGAAGCACTTGGTTTTACTGGTGATCCATCTCCAACAGATGTAAAGGTTGGAGTTTCTTTTTGAGTAGCACCTTGAATATCAGTCGAAGTCACATTATGTCCTTCAATCGTATCAGTTACTGTAATATGGTAGGTTGTTGTAGCGGTTGATGAATCAACTCCATGATCAATTCCCGACTCAGTTCCACCGATTGTTGCTTCAGTAGTATAATTTCCATTACTATCAATAACATCAATCTTAACAGTATATACTCCTACTTCATTTAAGCTATATCCACTAGCAATATTATAGTTATTTGCATCTTGTTTGGTATCAAATACTTTTTGAACTCCTGAAGGCGATGTTACTGTGATTCTAGTGATATAGGTAGTTTTTCCATATTTAGTATCTTCAGAGTCTGAGATGCTTACTGCAGCTTTTGCTTCATTACGAAGGTCAACAGCTGTACCTTTTGTTGAAGTATAATCTTGTGAAGTTGCTGTTGGTTTTGTATTTACTACAGTTGCCACATCCGTATTTGTGGCAATAGTCCCTCTAATAATACCACCAAATCCTGACTTAGTATGAACTTCCCAAGAGTCATTTTCAAGCTTAGTAGCAGTCACTTCAGTTCCATCAGATGACGCCCAGGTATTTGAATGTTTATTGTAAGTGACAGTTACTGACATTCCATCTCCTACCTGATTAGTATTCTTAGAAACATAAATCGTTTCTGGGCGAGTTGGCGTTTCTACACTTGTCACTTTTCCAGCACTATCCAGCTGTCGAATGTACTCGTAGATATAAAATTTCATACCACCGTCTTGCTGAGCTTCTGTGTACACTTGACGTTTAGTCCATCTTATCGTACCATCACCATTCAGTGTTTTACTTTCAGCATAGTCGCCAGGTAGCTCCCAGTGTCCGGTAGCCTTATTAAAAGTAGCAGTATGTTTTTGCCCATCCGTTCCATTTAACTCAACTTGTTCACGTAAGAAAGTTCCCTTAACATTTTCAACAGATGCTTCCACTTTAATATTGTCCACACCAACTTTGGCAGTTGCCTCTGATGTCACAGGAATATTAAAGACTGTATCGGAATCTACAATACCTAATTCTTGATTTTCAGAAACAGCTGTGTTGGTTGAGGCACTGTCTACGAGCCATTTGCCATTAACTGCTTTTAGATTGGTTACAGTACCATCAGGCATTGTTACCTTAGCACTTGATGCACCTTTAGAAATTTTAACTGGTACAACTGTTGAGTAAGTTTCAACGTTTTGAACCTCAACCTTAGGTTTCACGACTAATGTTACAGTAGCATGTGCTTCTTGTCCAGATTGGTTCCAGACATTATTATTAGCCAATTTATCATAATCTTTTGCAAATACGGAGACTGTGTAAATTCCTGCTTCAGTTAATTTTCCAGAAATGATTCCTCTCCCCATATTCGTTTGATCAGCAGCTTGCTCATCAGAAGTACTGTTTGCAACACTATAGCTAGTACCTGGAATTAGGACTTTAGAATCATCTAATTGTTCACCAATGGTGTTATATCCTGAAACTCCTGTCACTGCTCTAGAAAATCTTTGAGGCACTCTTACAACTTTTCCTTCAACCGTCGTGTAGTTATAAGTTCCTCGACTATTTGCTGGTGTTGCACTAGCACCTGATTCGTCATAGAATTGAATGTTTACATTAGCATCATCACCTACTTTACGATCATAACGCTCAGAGTCTGACTTTATTTTAGGAGGCGTGCTATCTTGCCACCCGACCCAACCAGCACGAAGATTCTGAATTTGGAAAGTTACCGTTCGACCATCTGTATTGGTCGCAGTAATATTAAATCGTAAATCATAAACTCCATTTTCAATATCCGCTATAACTTTTCCTTGAATTGTGTCTGTTTCTGAATCGTATGTCAATCCCGGCACAAGGTTAGTTGGGGTTACAGAAGTTAAACTCCAACCAGCTTGCTTAGCTTTTTCTGTAACTGCAATACGATCTTTCAAACCTTTAATATAAACTCTGTCAACTCCTTGTTCATACCCATAGCCATAAATTTCTGTAGCTAGGTATTCATAACCACCGTTAGCAGAGTATATTGACGTCGCAGCGTTTGAAATTCTTGACCCATCCGCACGGAGTTTATTTCTCCAAAGTGGTGCTTCTTCTGCTAATTTTTTAGCGGCATCAGGAGTTAATGGATAATCTACACGTCCTTTGTTGTTATGACCAGTCTTTCCACCTTGTTCCGTATGCATCCCGTTTCCAGCATTTGTATCATTGCCAACTCGCTGATTAGAATAGACTTCTATCTCTAACCCTGTAGCATCAGTACCTGTAATTAATTTAATTTCTTGTACTGGAATCGTATAGGTATCCTTACCTGTATGATTTGCAGCGTTTGTTTCCGATGCATGAGTTGTGTTAGAACCCTCTTCAGCATAGAAATCTTGAGCAGCCAAAGCGACTCCAAAGTTTCCATCTTTTCCGATTCCTGCTTTCTTCAAATCATTGTAGACAGCAAGAATAGATTCATTTAAGCGAGACAATTGATCATTGATTTGTTTAGCTGTAAGGGCATCATCCGCTAAGACTTTTTTAGTTTCTGCAATAACTTCCTTATTATTAGCTATCGCCGCCTCAATTGCCGCTTTGTTTTCAGCCTCAAGCTTATTTTTCCGGACTGCTTCAGTTGCTAAAACATTGGTTACCTCAGCTTCAGACGTAACTTGTTCTAAGACTTTTTTACCTTCTTGGACTGGTTCGACAGTTTCTTTTGTTTCTTCTACTTTTTCTGTAGATTCCGTTATTTTCTCAACTTCGACAGACTCAGCAAATACCGTAATTAAATCTTTAATCTTAGCAAGTTCAGTATCCACTTCCTCTTGCTCAACTATCTCTTTTGAGATGACAGATTTCGCAGAATCTAATAGTTCTTTAGCAGATGATAATACTATGTCATCTATATTCTTTGCTGTTTTTACTTTCTCTTCAAGTTCTGTAATTTTTTTAACTAAATCCGTTTTATCAACCGTCTTAAGGGCAACTTCTTTTTCTTTTTCTATCGAAGTTTCTGGTTTTTCTGTTTCCGTAAAAGATTCCGTATTCAATGTCGATGTTGAAACAAGCGTAGTATCTGCTCCTTGAAGTTCCATCGCTGATACTGCTCCATTGCCCAAAAACATCAAACCTGCTGAAATTGCTACTGATGCTACTCCTAAACTATACTTTCGAATCCCGTATCGAATGTATTTCTCCGTTCTAAAACCCTGTTGCTTACTCTTCATAAGATACACAACCTCCCTATTTTTATTATGTCGATATTGAAATATAGAAAAACAAAATTTCTTTCTCTCCTTAAAAAGGCTTTTAAATTTTGATATTTCAAAAGGATTATATCCTCATATTCAATATGCATATTCATTCTAACATTTTCTGTTCTCTTTTTCAATATTTTTAATAATTTTATTTTAGAAAAATACAAAAATAATTTAATGGTAAATACTTTAAAAAACCAATATTCATGTAGGTTTACAGCGTGTAAATTCACGGAATCATTTATCTTAAAATTAAATAAAATACACTTTAATGTATCAATTTATTTTTTAAAGTCTTGTAGAAGTTAAATTTTCCCCTCCCTTACATTGTTATAACAAAAAATTTTCTATAAGAAGTGCACAAATTTAACAGTATATTTCTTAGCCATTATTTATAGATTATCATGAAGATTTGACTTAGAGGCCTAGAACCTAAACCTTGACGAGAGATTCTTTTTTTGTTAAAATGTAACAAACATTATTACATCTACTATAAGATAAATCCATGAAAGGAATTCTACTATGAAATCATTAAAAGGTATTTTATTTATCGGACTTAGTATGCTTCTGACTATCCTAGCTTGGCTCAGTTCAGGTGCTAGTCAGTTTCTAATCCCTGGTTTAGCTCTCACTACCCTCTCACTTACTTTTATACTAGCTAGCCGTTTACCCTTACTTGAAACTTGGTTTAACGGACTTGAAAAAATGTATCTAGCTCATAAATTCACCGCTTTTCTATCCATTCTCCTACTAACCCTACACAACTTTAGCATGGGCGGTCTCTGGGGTTCGCATTTAGCCGCCCAGTTTGGAAATATCGCTATCTATATCTTTATCAGCATCGTTCTGGTTGCCTATCTGGGACAATATATCCAGTATGAAGCATGGAGATGGATTCATCGATTGGTTTATCTAGCCTATATCTTTGGCCTTTTTCATGTTTTGATGATCATGGGAAATCGTCTCCTCTCCTTTAGTTTCCTAGGTCTTATCTTTGGAATCTATGCTCTTTTAGGCTTGCTTGCAGGTTTTTATATTATTTTCCTTTATCAAAAGGTCGGTTTCACCTATCTTGGAAAAATCGTAGGAATCAAACGCCTCAATCACGATACAACTGAAATTGAAATAGAACTCAGTCACCCTTTCACCTACGAATATGGACAATTTGCCTTTCTAAAAATTTTCCAAAAAGGTTTTGAGACTGCTCCACACCCTTTCTCCATCTCTGGAGGGCAAGGACGAACTCTTTATTTTACGATAAAAAACTCTGGTGACCACACCAAGAATATCTATGACAATCTTCAAGTTGGTAGCAAGGTTGCAGTTGATCGCGCCTATGGACATATGACTATGGAACATGGTCCAAAGCAGCAAATCTGGATTGCAGGTGGAATTGGAATGACACCTTTCATCTCTTATATCCGAGAACACCCTATCCTAGACAGGAACGTCCGCTTCTACTATAGTTTCCGTGGAGAGGAAAATGCTGTCTACCTAGATCTACTTCGTGACTACGCCCGTCAAAATGCTAACTTTGACCTGCAGCTGGTCGATAGCAATGAAAAAGGATACCTGACTTTGGATCAAGAAGAAATCCCTGACCAGACTACAGTCTATATGTGTGGACCTCTTCCTATGATGAAGGCCCTTGCCAAGCAAATCAAGAAAAAGAATCCCAAAACAAAACTCATTTACGAAGGTTTCAAGTTTAAATAAGATCATTGTCCCTCTAACACAAAAGAGGGACTTTCTTTTCACTTTATTTCCATCTTCTGTGCTATACTTAGTTTAGTACATTCTTTGAGATTGGAGCCAGTATGAAAATCCATAAAACCGTGAATCCCGTTGCTTATGAAAACACTTATTATCTGGAAGGAGAACAACACCTGATTGTGGTTGACCCAGGTAGCCATTGGGAAGCTATTCGCAAGACTATCGAAAAAATCAACAAACCAGTCTGCGCGATTCTCCTGACCCACACCCACTACGACCATATTATGAGTCTGGACTTGGTTCGTGAAACTTTTGGAAATCCTCCCGTTTATGTAGCAGAGAGTGAAGCATCTTGGCTTTATACTCCAGTCGATAATCTCTCTGGTCTCCCTCGTCACGATGATATGGCAGATGTGGTCGCAAAACCAGCAGAGCACACCTTCGTCTTTCATGAGGAATACCAGCTTGAGGAATTTCGTTTTACAGTTCTACCAACTCCAGGACACTCTATCGGCGGCGTTTCTATCGTCTTTCCTGATGCTCATCTAGTCTTGACCGGAGATGCCCTATTCCGAGAAACCATCGGACGGACAGACCTTCCTACAGGTAGCACGGAACAGCTCCTCCATAGCATTCAGACGCAACTCTTTACTCTTCCTAACTACGATGTCTATCCTGGACATGGTCCAGCTACGACTATCGCTCACGAAAAGACCTTTAATCCCTTTTTCTAACAAGCAAAAAACCAAGGATAATCTCCTTGGTTTTTGTCTTACCAAATAATCACACGGTCCTCTGGTGAACGCCACATGCCGTCGCCTTCTTTGACATCATAGGTTGTAAAGAAGTCATCGAAGTTAGGTACTTGCACATTGACACGGAGTTTAGCAGGCGCGTGCACATCGACACTGGCCATAAGTTTCATCAACTCAGGACGGCCTTTCATGCGCCAGATACGAGCAAAGTTGTGGAAGAATTCTTCAGCAGAGAAGTCTGGTTCTCTCTTAGCAGCTTCAAGGGCTGCAGCGATTCCTCCCAAGTCAGCCACGTTTTCTGATACCGTCAATTTACCGTTGATGGTTGCACCATAAGAATCCTGTCCATCAAACTGGTCGATAACTTTTTGTGTTTTCTCCTTGAAGGCAGCATAGTCGCTCTCTGTCCACCAATCCTTGAGGCTACCATTTTCATCAAAGGAAGCTCCGTTGGTATCAAAAGCGTGGGAAATTTCATGGGCAATAACCGCACCAATACCACCGTAGTTAGCAGAAGATGACTGATGCAAGTCATAGAAAGGTGCCTGTAAGATAGCTGCTGGGAAGACAATCAGGTTCTTCTGTGGATTGTAGTAGGCATTGACCATATGAGCAGGCATACCCCATTCCTTGTAGTCGACAGGCTGATTCCACTTGCTCCAACTGTGCTTGATTTCCACACGCGCAAAGGCTAAAGCATTGTCAAAAAGACTGACAGTCTCATCCACTACCTTGTCCTTGTAGCGTTCTGGCAATTCTTCTGGGTAACCAATATAAGGCTTGATGACATTGAGTTTGACGATGGCCTTGTCACGAGTTTCAGGAGTTAGCCAGTCATTCTTGGCCAAACGCTCCTTATAGACATCAATCATGGTTGCTACTTTTTTCTCCACGTCCGCTTTGGCTTCTGGAGAGAATTTTTCATGGGCATACCAGAGCCCCAAGGCTTGTTTGAATGGACCTTGTGCTAACTGGTAGGCTGCCTTAACCTTGTCTTTGGCTTCTGGAACTCCAGAAAGCGCACGGCTATAGGCACCTGACAAGACACGGATTTCTTCTGTTAAATAGCTGGTTGACAGATTGACAACACTCAAAATCAAGGTTGCCTTGAGGAGAGGCCAGGCTTCTTCACTATAGAATTGCTCTGCTGCTTGCCAGAAACGTTCCTCGTCTACGATCACCTTGTCTGGTACTTGTCCAAGAACGGCTTGGAAGAAGTCATCCAAAGGTAGGGCAGGCGCGAATTTTTTGAAATCTTCATAAGAATATGGATGGTAGAGTTTAGCATATTCTGAACTTTCTTCATTAGAAAGCACCACTGCTGCAATTCGGCGGTCCAATTCTAGTCTTTTCTCAAGCAAGTCTTCAATTTCTTCATCAGAGAAATCATAAGCCTTGAGGAGATTTGCGCTAGTTTCTTTCCAAAGAGTCAAGAGTTCCTCTCGCTGAGGATGGTCTTCTGCATAGTAGGTCGTGTCTGGCAGAATTGTGCTTGGAGCACTGGCCCATAGAACATTGATTCTGGCATCCATAAAGTCTGGCGATACACCAAAAGGAAGAAAGTTTGGTTTTCCTGCAAGCTCAAACTCTGCTAGTTTAGCTGTAAAATCTGCAAAAGTCTCCAATTCTTGGAATTCTTTAAGAAGAGGCAAAACAGGTGTAATACCGTCAGCTTCTCTCTTGTCAAAATCACGAACTAGGCGGTGGTATTTGACAAAGTTTGCCAAGATAGCATCCTCAGGCACCTCTTCACCTGCCAACCACTTGTCTGTTGTCGCCAGCATCAAGTCTTCAATTTCCTGGTCTAAATCAACAAAACCTCCAGTTTGAGACTTATCTGCTGGAATTTCAGCTGTCTTCTGCCATTCTCCATTGATTGCATCATAAAAATCATCTTGATAACGTGTCATCTTGTTCTCGCTTTCATTTGTACTTGTTTTTAGCTTAACAAAAATTACCTGGGAATGCAATTAAAAATGAACTTTCCTTTTCTATCATTTTTCAGTTATTATTTTAATTTTTTCAAAAATTAACTTGACTTAATTTTTTTTTTAAGGTATATTAAGAGGCAGGAGGAATACAAGTTTATGATACGTATCGAAAACCTCAGCGTCTCCTACAAAGAAACGTTGGCACTTAAGGATATTTCACTAGCGCTCCATGGACCAACAATTACCGGTATCATTGGTCCAAACGGTGCTGGGAAATCAACATTATTAAAAGGGATGCTGGGAATCATCCCACATCAAGGTCAGGCATTTCTCGATGACAAGGAAGTTAAAAAATCCTTACACCGAATCGCCTATGTCGAACAAAAAATCAATATCGACTACAACTTTCCCATCAAGGTCAAGGAATGTGTCTCGTTAGGACTCTTTCCCTCTATCCCTCTCTTTCGAAGTTTAAAGGCTAAACATTGGAAGAAAGTGCAAGAAGCCCTTGAAATCGTCGGTCTAGCTGACTATGCTGAACGGCAAATCAGTCAACTGTCTGGAGGTCAATTCCAGCGGGTCTTGATTGCCAGATGTTTGGTACAGGAAGCCGACTATATCCTCTTGGATGAACCCTTTGTTGGGATTGACTCTGTCAGTGAGGAAATCATCATGAATACGCTGAGAGATCTGAAAAAAGCTGGGAAGACGGTTCTCATCGTCCACCACGACCTCAGCAAGGTTCCCCACTACTTCGATCAAGTCTTGCTTGTCAATCGAGAAGTGATTGCCTTTGGTCCAACCAAAGAAACCTTTACCGAAGCCAATCTCAAAGAAGCTTACGGTAATCGACTCTTTTTCAATGGAGGTGACCTATGATTGCAGAATTTATCGATGGATTGCAAAAATTCCATTTCTTACAAAATGCCTTGATAACAGCCATTGTCGTCGGGGTCGTAGCTGGAGCTGTAGGATGTTTCATCATCCTACGCGGGATGTCACTCATGGGAGATGCCATTTCACATGCTGTCTTACCAGGGGTAGCCCTCTCCTTTATCTTAGGCCTTGACTTCTTTATCGGAGCCATTGTCTTTGGATTGCTAGCTGCCATCATCATTACCTACATCAAGGGAAACTCGATTATCAAAAGCGATACCGCCATCGGCATTACCTTTTCTTCTTTCTTAGCCCTCGGTATCATCTTGATTAGTGTCGCTAAAAGTTCAACTGACCTTTTCCATATCCTTTTTGGTAATATCCTAGCCGTCCAAGATACGGATATGTTTATTACTATGGGTGTTGGGGCAGTCATTCTCTTGTTAATCTGGATTTTCTTCAAGCAACTCTTGATAACTTCCTTTGATGAACTCTTGGCCAAAGCCATGGGAATGCCTGTCAATTTCTATCACTACCTTCTCATGGTACTCCTGACTCTCGTGTCTGTGACAGCCATGCAAAGTGTCGGAACTATCCTGATTGTAGCCATGCTGATTACCCCAGCTGCAACTGCTTATCTGTATGCTAATAGCCTGAAAAGCATGATTTTCCTTTCCTCAACCTTTGGAGCTACTGCTTCGGTTTTGGGACTCTTTATCGGCTATAGCTTTAACGTTGCGGCAGGTTCTAGTATCGTGCTTACAGCTGCTAGTTTCTTTCTCATTAGCTTCTTTATCGCTCCAAAACAACGATATTTGAAACTGAAAAATAAACATTTGTTAAAATAAGGGGCAAAACCCCAATAAATTGGAGGATCTAATGAAAAAATTAGGTACATTACTCGTTCTCTTTCTTTCCGTCATTGCTCTTGTAGCATGTGCAAGTGGAAAAAAAGATGCAGCTTCTGGTCAAAAACTAAAAGTTGTTGCTACAAACTCAATCATCGCTGATATTACTAAAAATATTGCTGGTGACAAGATTGATCTTCACAGTATCGTTCCTGTTGGCCAAGACCCACACGAATACGAACCACTCCCTGAAGACGTTAAGAAAACTTCTCAAGCTGATTTGATTTTCTATAACGGTATCAACCTTGAAACAGGTGGCAATGCTTGGTTTACAAAATTGGTAGAAAATGCTAAGAAAACTGAAAACAAAGACTACTTTGCAGTCAGCGAAGGCGTTGATGTTATCTACCTTGAAGGTCAAAACGAAAAAGGCAAAGAAGATCCACACGCTTGGCTTAACCTTGAAAACGGGATTATTTTTGCTAAGAATATCGCAAAACAATTGAGCGCTAAAGACCCTAGCAACAAGGAATTCTACGAAAAAAATCTCAAAGAATATACTGATAAGCTAGACAAACTTGACAAGGAAGCTAAAGAGAAATTTAACAACATCCCTGCTGAGAAGAAATTGATCGTAACCAGCGAAGGATGCTTCAAATACTTCTCTAAAGCCTACGGTGTCCCAAGTGCCTATATCTGGGAAATCAACACTGAAGAAGAAGGAACTCCTGAACAAATCAAAACCTTGGTTGAAAAACTTCGCCAAACAAAAGTTCCATCCCTCTTTGTTGAATCAAGTGTCGATGACCGTCCAATGAAGACTGTTTCACAAGACACAAACATCCCAATCTACGCACAAATCTTTACTGACTCAATCGCTGAAGAAGGCAAAGAAGGCGACAGCTACTACAGCATGATGAAATACAACCTTGACAAGATCGCTGAAGGTTTGTCTAAGTAATCCATTAAAAAACGTCGTTCTCACATGAACGGTCGTTTTTTTCTCTTTTAATTTCCAGTCAAATCATTGGAAAAATCTGACAATTCTCGGTAAAATAAAAGAAAAAAGAATGGAGTAGTTTCATGACCACTTTTCTCGGAAATCCTGTAACTTTTACAGGTAAACAACTGCAAGTCGGAGACAAGGCACTTGACTTTTCTCTTACGACAACCGATCTCTCTAAAAAAACGCTAGCTGACTTTGATGGAAAGAAAAAAGTCTTGAGTGTTGTCCCTTCTATCGATACTGGTATCTGCTCAACGCAAACACGTCGATTCAACCAAGAACTAGCTAACCTCGACAATACCGTCGTCCTTACTGTTTCTATGGACCTACCATTTGCCCAAGGACGCTGGTGTGGGGCTGAAGGCCTTGACAATGCCATCATGCTTTCAGACTATTTTGACCATTCTTTCGGGCGTGATTATGCCCTCTTGATCAACGAATGGCATCTCCTTGCACGTGCTGTCTTTGTTCTCGATACTGACAATGTCGTCCGTTACGTGGAATACGTTGACAACATTAACACGGAACCAGACTTTGAAGCTGCCATTGCTGCAGTGAAAGAACTGGACTAAAATCAAAGCCATTAGGGCAGAAAGCTAGAGAAATCTAGCTTTTTTTGGTATACTAGATGGAGAGAAAAGACAAGAGGAAACGAATGACGCCAAATAAAGAAGACTACCTAAAATGTATTTATGAAATCGGTACGGAGATGCAGAAAATCACCAATAAGGAAATTGCTACCCGTATGCAAGTCTCTCCACCTGCTGTAACAGAGATGATCAAACGCATGAAAAGTGAAAATCTCATCCTCAAGGATAAGGAGAACGGCTATCTATTGACAGATATTGGCCTCAAACTGGTCTCTGAGCTCTATCGTAAACACCGTTTGATTGAAGTCTTTCTAGTTCACCATCTAGACTATACTAGCGATCAAATCCACGAAGAAGCTGAGGTCCTAGAACACACAGTCTCTGACCTATTTGTAGAGAGACTGGATAAACTCCTGGGCTTCCCTAAAACCTGTCCCCACGGAGGAACCATCCCAGCCAAGGGAGAGCTCTTGGTTGAAATCAACAACTTACCACTGGCAGACGTCCAAGAAGCTGGAACCTATCTCCTGACTCGCGTTCATGATAGTTTTGAACTACTCAAATATCTAGAAAAGCATGAAATCCATATCGGTGACCAAGTCAAAGTCAAGCAGTTTGATAATTTTTCCAATACCTTTACACTGGTCAACAAAGGTGAAGACCTCCAAGTTAGCATCGATATCGCCAAACAACTCTATGTCGAAAAAATCAACTAAGCCCTTATTCCTAAAAGAAATTCCTTTCAGGGATTTTTTATTATTTTGCTTGTAAGTCCAATTCATTTGGTGTAGAATGAAGCTAGATAAAAGAGGGAGGTCTTCCTATGAAAAAGCTCTTTAGAATCCATTTTGCAGCCATTGCACTCTGCGATTTGCTACTATTAGCAATTTTTATCTCCAAAACCGATCTCTCTGTAGACTGGCTCCTGCTCTCTGGTTTTATTTTCATCCTTGCTCAGGGACTACTGCTATTTCGCTTGGTCAACCGACTCAAACATCATTTCGTTGAGATTTATCCCCAGATGAACAAAAAAATTCGCTTCTACTATTTAGGGGTTCTCACCATTGATTTTCTATTATTTGTCCTTTTAGCCTTCACTAGTTCTCAACGATTTTCCTCTCTTATGCCAATCGTCACTGGTTGTCATTCTACTTTATATTATATGACGGCTGCCCACCTAAGAGAAAACTATTCAGACTTTTGCGACAAACACATCTCTTTCTGGGAGTGTCTATAAACAAAAACCAAGCCAGCTGGCTTGGTTTTCTTATCTATTTTTAGTATCAAGAATGATGGTGACTGGTCCATCATTGACCAGCTCCACCTGCATATCCGCTCCAAAAATACCTGTCTGAACAGGGACTTCCTGAGCTAGCTTTTGGTTTAAAGCCTCATAGAATGCAGCTGCCATATCCGGCTTGGCGGCACCTGTAAAAGCTGGACGATTACCTTTCTTGGTATCTGCAAAGAGGGTAAACTGGGAAATAGAAAGGATTTCTCCTTCAATATCCTTGACAGACAGATTCATCTTGCCTTCTGCATCAGAAAAAATCCGCATGTTGACGAGCTTTCTCACAGCATAGTCCAGATCTTCCTCTTGGTCCTCTGGGCCAACACCGACCAGTAATAAGAGTCCCTGATTGATTTTCCCATGAACCTGACCTTCGATACTGACTTGGGCTTTCTTGACTCGTTGAATGATGATTTTCATAATAGCCTTTCTGCTAACTGAAGAGAGAATTAGCCGTTGGTCCGTTTGACAGAGTAAACCTCTGGCACACTCTTAATCTTGTCCACGACTGTGGTCAGTGTAGAGAGGTTGGAAATACCAAATGAGACATGGATATTAGCAAATTTCATATCCTTAGTTGGTTGAGCATTAACGGTTGAGATATTCTTGGTCGTGTTTGAGAGAACTTGTAAAACATCATTTAAGAGCCCTGTACGGTTGAGACCATAGATATCGATGTGGGCGGTGTATTCCTTGCTTGAGAATTGATCTTCCCACTCCACATCAAGGAGACGTTGCTCATAGTTTTCTTGGGCACGGAGATTCATACAGTCCACACGGTGAATAGCTACACCTCGTCCCTTAGTAATGTAACCGACAATGTCGTCACCCGGCACTGGATTGCAACACTTGGCAATACGAACGAGGAGACCTGAAGCACCTTCAATGACCACACCACCCTCATGCTTGACCTTGAGCGTTTCTTTATTTTCGACCTTAACTTCGCCACCTTTGACAAGCTCTTCTGCTTCCGCCTTGGCCTTAGCGCGTTCTTCCTCACGACGTTCCTTTTCGGTCAAGCGGTTAAAGACCGTAATAGCGCCAATTTCTCCAAAACCAATGGCTGCGTAGAGAGCCTCCTCTGTCTTGTAGCTGGTCTTTTGAAGGACCTCGTCCATATGACGCTTGTCCATAAACTTATTGGCTACATAGCCGTTTTCTTGGAACTGGGCCATCAACATTTCACGACCCTTGTTAACGGATAATTCCTTGTCTTGATTTTTAAAGAACTGACGAATCTTGTTGCGCGCCTTGCTGGTCTTGACCATGTTGAGCCAGTCACGACTCGGACCAAAGGAGTTGGGGTTGGTGATAATTTCAACCTGATCCCCTGTCTTGAGCTTGGTTGTCAGTGGAACCATACGGCCATTGACCTTGGCACCAGTCGCTTTTTCACCGACTTTAGTATGGATCTCATAGGCAAAGTCAATCGGTCCTGAATCTTTTGGTAGGGAGCGAACCGCACCATCAGGAGTAAAGACGTAAATCTCCTCCGCCAGATAGTTTTCTTTAACAGAGTCCACAAATTCCTTTGCATCATCAGCCTGGTCTTGGAGCTCCATCATCTCCTTGATCCAGTTCATTCCAATAGCAGATTCCTTGCTGTTGACCTGCCCTTTAATGCCTTTCTTATAAGCCCAGTGAGCTGCTACCCCGTACTCAGCCACTTCGTGCATTTCCTTGGTCCGAATCTGGAATTCAATCGGCCCTTTTGGTCCATAAACGGTCGTATGGATAGACTGATATCCATTGGCCTTACGATTGGCGATATAGTCTTTGAAGCGGCCTGGCATAGGTTTCCAAAGTTCATGAACATAACCCAGCATAGCATAGACATCACTCTGGGTATCTAAGATACAGCGAATGGCAATCAGGTCATAAATTTCCTCAAAGCGTTTCTTCTTATCCTGCATCTTGCGGTAGATCGAATAGATATGCTTAGGACGACCATAGATTTTCCCTTTGAGATTGCGTTCGGTAGCGTACTCTTCCAACTTGGTTACAACTTCGTCGACCAGAGCCTCACGTTCTCTGCGTTTTTCCTTCATCATGTGGGTTATCTTGTAAAACTCAGTTGGATTGAGGTAACGGAAAGATAGATCTTCCAACTCCCACTTGACACTGGAAATCCCTAGACGATGAGCAAGTGGTGCGTAAATTTCCATGGTTTCTCTGGAAATCCGTTCTTGCTTGTCCTTTCGCAGGTGTTTGAGAGTCCGCATATTGTGCAAACGGTCCGATAATTTAACCAAGATAACACGGATATCCTCAGACATGGCCATAAGCATTTTGCGGTGATTTTCAGCCAATTGTTCCTCAAGTGATTTGTACTCAACCTTACCAAGCTTGGTCACCCCATCAACGATAATTCGAACATCATGACCGAACTCTCTCTCCAGATCATCCAGTGTCGCATCTGTATCCTCAACCACGTCATGCAAAAAACCACAGGCAACGGTTACGGCATCCAGTTTGAGCTTAGCCAAAATTCCTGCTACCTGAATGGGATGGATAATATAGGGCTCACCTGATTTCCGAAACTGCCCACTATGACAATCAACTGCGTAAATCAATGCTTTTTGGACAAAAGCAACGTCTTCCTTTGTTAAATATTCTTTCGTTAAAGCGACTACCTGATCGCCCGTCAAATTCACTTCTTTCGGCATCTATACTCTCCAATCCTTCCTACCATTTTATCACTTTTTTAAGGATATGAAAACTAGAAAAGCTCTGTTTTTATGCCAATACCAATCATTAAAAAACACTGCCAGATTTCTCTAGCAGTGTTTTGACATTTCATTTGCTTAGTAGACTGTTTTTTCAGTTTCTACATCGAAGAAGTGTGCTTTGTTCAAGTCAAATCCAAGTTCAACTGTTGCACCTGTTTGCAAGTAGTCACGAGCATCCACTTTTGCAACAAATTCGTCTTTACCAACTTGGCAGTAAAGGTGAGATTCTGAACCAAGCAATTCTGATACAGAGATAGTTGCTTTAACAACTGATTCTGGGAATGTTTCAAGGAAAGCAGGTTCTGCATTCACATCTTCTGGACGGATACCGAAGATCAATTCTTTTCCTTCGTAGCCTTTGTCACGAAGAACTTTCAAAGCACCTTCTGGAACTTTCAAGCGGAAACCGTCAGAAACAATTTCGCTACCAACTAATTTTACATTGATGAAGTTCATAGCTGGGCTTCCGATAAATCCTGCAACGAACTTGTTAACTGGGTTTTTGTAAACTTCTTGAGGGGTACCGATTTGTTCAACACGTCCGATAGTACCTGTACCAGCAGGGTTCTTAGTAGCTGACATGATAACGATACGGTCTGCAAGAGTCATCGCTTCTGTTTGGTCGTGGGTTACGTAGATAGTTGTAGCTCCGATACGACGGTGGATTTTCGCGATTTCAGCACGCATGGATACACGAAGTTTGGCATCCAAGTTTGACAAAGGTTCGTCCATCAAGAATACTTTTGCATCACGGACGATGGCACGACCCATGGCAACACGTTGACGTTGACCACCAGAAAGGTCAGCAGGTTTACGATCCAAGAACTCTTTCAAGCCAAGGATTGCTGCAGCTTCTTGCACACGTTTGTCGATATCTTCCTTGCTGTATTTACGCAATTTCAAACCGAAAGCCATGTTGTCATAAACAGTCATGTGTGGGTAAAGAGCGTAGTTTTGGAATACCATGGCGATGTCACGGTCTTTTGGAGCTACGTCGTTGACAACCACACCATCGATAGATGCAGTACCTTCAGTAATGTCTTCAAGACCAGCAATCATACGAAGAGTTGTTGACTTACCACATCCTGAAGGACCTACGAAAACGATAAATTCCTTGTCTTTGATGTCCAAGTTGAAGTCTTCAACTGAGTAGTGTTCGCTGTTTGGATATTTTTTGTAAATGTTTTTAAGATTTAATTCTACCATGGAAGGTGAACTCCTTTTATTTTTTGATAGCTTTATTATAGATGAAAACGCTTTACTTTTCTATGGCAAGGTGACCAAAAAAATAAAAAAGTTCTGTGCAACTTGCACAAAACTTTAAAGAATATCTGGTAAAATCAACTGATAACACAAGGTCAAGTCGGTCAATTCCTTCAACTGTAGCCCTGTCAATTCTTCCCATTTGTCAATCTTGTATTGGAGAGAATTGCGGTGCAGATAGAGTTGCTGGGCCGTTTTAGTTAGGACAGCACTGTTTTCCCAGAGAGAAAGGATAATTTCCTGAATCTGATCCTGATCCAAAATCATCTGATGCAGGTATTCTTTAATGACTCTCAGTTCCACAAGTCTTTCCCCCATACTCCATAGATAGAGCTGTGAAAAGGTGTGTACACCTTGGTGACCTTGGCGCCACCAAGCTTTAAACAAATCCCGCTCCGCTTTGATTAAGTCTGATAGGGCTTGAGGGCCTGTCTGAGACCAAACCTGGCCTAACATGATAGACAGACGAAGGCCAAAGTCATACTCAACCGCTTCAATCATATCAGATAAGATTGAGCGAACAGAGCTATATTTATCTTGTTGAAGAACAAATACATAATCCTGAGCCCCAACCTGTAGCACTGTCTGGCAGTTGGGAAAAAGAGTCCGCATCATGTCTAGCCAAGAGGATAGATTTTCCTGTTGGTAATAGGATAGATGGCAATAAACCAGCTGAATTTTTTTAAATGTTTGCGGTGCCTGCCCCTTCCCCTCGATCAGATAGGGATACCAAGGATTGAGCGAACGAGCCTGCTCCTGCTGGGTCAAAAGGGCAATTAACTGCTTTTCACGTTCGCTGAGCCCAGCTTCCTCCAGTAAAATCCACTGCTGAGAAGCTAAAGGGAGAGTAAGATAGCCTGGTTTCTCTACTGGCTGATCTGAAATCTGAGCCTCTGGAAACCAGTCTTGTAGTTCTTTTGCAATCATATCCTAGCCCTCCACTTTTTGGATGCACCAAGAAATTATGGTCTCTAGACGCTCCAGATTTTCAGTCAGATGGAGATAGCCCATGACTGCTTCAAAACCTGTAGACATGCGGTAAGTCACCACATCAGCATTTTTAGCCTTTGTGTGGCTATTGGTATTGCGACCACGTTTATAGATTTCTTCTTCTTTTTCCGTCAGGACTTGCTCCTCCAACATGAGGGCAATCAAGCGAGCCTGAGCCTTGGCTGAGACATACTTAGTCGCCTCTTGGTGGAGTTTGTTGGGTTTGGTCATGCCTTTAAGGATGAGATGGCGACGGATATACATGGAGTAAACTGCATCTCCTTCAAAAGCTAGCGCAATCCCGTTAATGAGATTGACATCAATCACGAGTCCACCTCACTCCATCCTTGGTATCAAGGAGCTTAATTCCTTGAGTCGCTAATTGGTCACGGATTTGGTCTGCTGTCGCAAAGTCACGATTGGCACGCGCTTCTTGACGTTTTTGGATCAAAGCTTCAATCTCTGCATCCAAAACTTCCTCAACAAAGACAATCCCAAAGACCTCCAACATATCCGCAAGAGCTTCCTTAACACTTGCATCATAGTTTCCTGAGTTGATCCATTTGGCCATTTCAAAGACAACTGTGATACCGTTGGCGGAGTTGAAATCCTCATCCATAGCGGCAACAAACTTGTCTTTAAAAGCTTGTAACTCTTGGGTATCCACGTTTCCTGTAAATGGTTGTTCGTAAGTGTTCTTCAGATATTTGAGATTAGTTTCGGCGTCTCGCACTGCTTTTTCGGTAAAGTTGATAGGCTTACGGTAATGCTGAGTCGCAAAGAAGAAACGCAACACTTGCCCATCGAGGGTTTTGAGGGCATCGTGTACGGTTATAAAGTTGCCCAAGGACTTAGACATCTTAACATTGTCGATATTGACAAAGCCATTGTGCATCCAGTAGTTAGCAAAAGTCTTGCCTGTTTTTGCTTCTGACTGGGCAATTTCGTTGGTATGGTGAGGAAACTCCAAATCAGCTCCACCACCGTGGATATCAATGGTATCTCCCAAAATCTCTGTCGACATGACTGAACATTCAATATGCCAACCCGGACGACCAGGTCCCCAAGGGCTATCCCAGGAAATCTCGCCTGGCTTTGCAGCTTTCCAAAGGGCAAAGTCTACAGGATTTTCCTTGCGAGCCGTTTCTTCATCGGTACGACCTGAAGCACCCAGCTCCAAATCTTCCAAGGTTTTATTGGCCAATTTAGCATAGTTGTGAGATTTTTCCACGCGGAAGTAAACATCTCCTTGACTCTCGTAAGCATAACCTTTTTCAATCAAGACTTCCACAAAACGAATGATGCCCGCCATAAACTCCACCACACGCGGATGGCGAGTCGCAGGTTTCACGCCCAAAGCTGTCACATCCTCACGAAAGGCAGCGATGTACTTGTCCGCAACCTCCAGAGGCGTGATACCTTCTTCCTTGGCACGGTTGATAATCTTATCGTCTACATCTGTAAAGTTGGAAATATAGGCAACTTCGTAGCCACGGTATTCGAAATAACGACGAATGGTATCAAAAGCCACCGTCGAACGGGCATTCCCTACGTGAATATAGTTGTATACCGTTGGCCCACAGACATACATGCGAACCTTTCCTTCTTCGATTGGGACAAATTCTCGCAAATCACGAGACATGGTGTCGTAAATTTTAATCATGCGGTCCACTCCCTTCTCTATTTCTGACTTTTTCGGCTGAAAACCAGCTCTGCAAAAGGGCCAAATTGTCTGAGGCTATCCAGTTGGTAAAAGCGCTGCCCTTCCTCTTGGGTAAAGAGGGGAACCCCCTTTCCTAGGATAAGGGGCGCTATCTGAATAATGAGGTGATCGAAAAGATCCGCATCCAAGAGCGGTCCTACCAAGGAATTACCACCAATCACAAAGACATTTTTGCCTTTGTCAATCTGGCGAACAAAGTCCACCACATCCCCAGCTACTGGCTGGTAATTGCTGACAGGCAGGTGCCTATCATGCGTAAAGACATAATTTTCCGTAGCTTGATAAAAACTTTCTACATCTTGCAAATCTTGGATTTCCTCAAAGGTCCGCTTGCCCATGATGGTGATATCCATTTGCCTGTAAAAGTCATCATAGCCTGTATCCTCTACAGAACCAAGCTGATGCAGCCAGTCTATCCTGTGCTGGCTGTCTGCCAAGTAGCCATCCATGGTGATACAGCCGTAAAAATATACTGCCATTCTTGTAGTTACCTTTCTAGTTCCTTGGCTATTGTCAAAGCGATATTGAAAAAAGTTATGGCATCAGCTGTCCGCTCTTCATGGCGGGCATCCCAGGTTCTGTTATGATGATCCACATAGTCAGCTGTGTAGAAGAACTGAAAGACTTTACTCTTGCGAAATTGACTCCAAGCCATGATAGCTGAAGCTTCCATGTCCACCACTTGAGCTCCAGCAGCCAAGCGACGCTTGACCTTATCAGGCGTTTCCCGATAAAAGGCATCAGTCGTCCAAGCCTTGGTGCGGATATGCTCGATATTGTGCTTGTCAAAGATGGCTTCCAGCTCAATCAGCAGAGACTCGTCATAGGCGACTTCGTCACCCGGTGGGGCATAGTGATAGCTAGTTCCTTCATCTCGCAATGCAGCTGCAGGCAGGATAATTTTATCCGCCTCAATTGAGCGGTCCAAAACGCCACAGGAACCTAAAATGATGAAATTTTTGAAGCCTCTGGCCGCCAACTCCTCCAGCTGGCCGACTATCATGGGAGCCCCAATTGGAGCCAACATAACTGCTAGCTTGCTAGGTCCTTGGCCATAAATATACCATGGATGATGGCCGTTTATGCTTTTCAAATAGCCTCCCGGATAGACATCTTCTGACTCAATCAAACGTTTCAGAATTTCGCCATTAAAGGACAGAATGATGGTTTCGCATACCTCTCCCTTGTCATGGACTGGCTTTTCAGTTGGCTCAATAACTGCTGCTACATCTTCAAATTCCTCTAATAGCATAACTTCTCTTTCTTTAAGGCTCCAGCAAATCCGCCTTCATTTTATTTAGACGGCGCAGTTTGGTCTCATCTTTTTTGGCTTCACTGATATAATGAGCCCATTCACGCTGGTGGCTAGGTGGCAGTTTAATAAAGCGCTCCTTAGCAAGACCATCCAAGCGTTCTTGCAACTCAAGAACTGCCTGGTTCAAAATTGCATCTGATAAATCTGACATAGTTCTTACCTCCTGTCATACTTCACCTCGATAACTTTGCTACCCTATCCTACAGACTTGATGAATGGTGACTAGCTTCTCTAGCCTGCTCTAGTTTATTGACGTAGTACTCGCGTTTTTCTTCGACTTCGTGGATCGTTGGTTCATCCTTCTGTCCATGAACTCGGACGATCTTAGCCGGAATACCGACAACCGTTACATCACTAGGTACGTCTGCCACGACTACTGCAGCTGCACCAACCTTGGCATTTTCACCGATTTCTACCGGTCCGATAACTTGGGCATGGGCCGATATGAGAGCTCCTTTACGCACAGTCGGATGGCGTTTGCCAACATCCTTCCCTGTTCCACCAAGAGTCACTCCGTGATAGAGAAGAACGCCTTTTTCAACAATCGCCGTCTCTCCAATCACCAAGCCAGAACCATGGTCGATAAAGACACCTGATTCTATCTGAGCACCCGGATGAATCTCAATCTGGGTCCAAAAGCGCCAAAACTGACTGTGCATCCGAGCTAGGAGTTTGAAGCCGTGCTTCCATAGAAAATGCGAGAGACGGTGGGCAGCTAAGGCCTTAACACCTGGATAAGTCAGCAAAACCTCCAAAGTGGTGCGGGCCGCTGGATCATTTTCTTTCACGATATCAATGGTTTCGCGCCACCATCCCATACATTTCTCCTTTTCTTATTCTGAATCTTTTGGTGTTTCTGTAAATTCTTTCTTAGGTTTGTGGTCCTTGTGATGACGTGGACGGTGAGGTCTCTCAGACTTTTCGCCTTTTTCATCATGCTCAGGTTTTGGTGGACGAGGAAGAAGAGCTTTCATAGAGGCATCGATACGGCCTTTTTCATCAATCTTGATAACCTTAACGTCGACTTCATCACCGATAGCTACCAAGTCTTCGACACGGTTGGTACGAGTCCAAGCCATTTCCGAAATGTGAACGAGGGCGTCTGTCTTGTCAAAGAGGTTAACAAAGGCACCAAATTTCTCGATACGAACAACCTTAGCATGGTAAACTTCATCTACTTTAGCCTCACGAACCAAGCCAGCAATGATTTCTTTGGTACGGTTAATAGCATCTTGGTCGCTAGAGTAGATAGACACATTACCTTCTTCGTCGATATCAATCTTAACGCCTGTCTCAGCGATAATCTTGTCAATGGTTTCTCCACCTTTACCGATGACGATCTTAATCTTGTCCACATCAATCTTGATGGTATCAATTTTCGGTGCAGTTGGAGCCAATTCTGGACGAACTTCTGGAATGGTTGCTTCAATCACATCAAGGATTTCAAAACGGGCTTTCTTGGCTTGAGCAAGGGCCTCAGTCAAGATTTCTGCAGTAATCCCTTGGATCTTGATATCCATTTGAAGGGCTGTAATCCCCTCACGAGTACCTGCCACCTTAAAGTCCATGTCTCCAAAGTGGTCTTCCAAACCTTGGATATCTGTCAATACTGTATAGTTATTTCCATCTGAGATGAGACCCATGGCAATCCCTGCTACTGGCGCCTTGATTGGCACACCACCAGCCATAAGGGCAAGCGTTCCCGCACAGATAGAAGCTTGAGAAGAAGAACCATTTGATTCCAAGACTTCTGCTACCAAGCGGATAGCGTATGGAAATTCTTCCAAACTTGGCAAAACTTGAGCAAGGGCACGCTCACCGAGAGCACCGTGACCAATTTCACGACGACCAGGCGCACCGTAACGGCCTGTTTCCCCTACAGAGTATTGAGGGAAGTTATAGTGGTGCATAAAGCGTTTCTTGTACTCTGGATCCAAACCATCGATGATTTGAGTTTCTCCCATCGGAGCCAAGGTCAAAACTGAAAGGGCTTGAGTTTGTCCTCGAGTAAAGAGACCAGAACCATGTACACGAGGAAGATAGTCAACCTGCGCATCTAAAGGACGGATTTCATCGACTTTACGACCGTCAGGACGCACCTTGTCTTCTGTGATCAAACGACGCACTTCAGCGTGTTCCATTTGTTCCAAGATTTCAGCCACATCACGCATAATACGGTCAAATTCTTCGTGGTCTGCATATTTTTCTTCGTAAACAGCAGTCACTTGGTCTTTAACTGCTTGAGTTGCAGCTTCACGAGCCAATTTTTCTTCTACTTGGACCGCTTTTTGGAGGTCGCTGTTGTAGGCTGCGATGATTTCAGCCTGCAAGTCAGCATCTACATGAAGCAATTCCACCTCTGCTTTTTCTTTACCGACTGCCGCAACGATTTCTTCTTGGAAGGCAATCAATTCTTTGACTGCTTCGTGACCTTTCAGGAGGGCTTCCAACATGATTTCTTCTGACAATTCTTTGGCACCAGACTCAACCATGTTGATAGCGTGTTTGGTCCCAGCTACTGTCAATTCAAGAAGCGAACGCTCTGCCTGTTCTTGAGTAGGGTTGATAATGATTTGGCCATCAACATAACCCACTTGTACCCCAGCAATAGGTCCGTCAAACGGGATATCTGAGATAGAAAGCGCCAAGGATGAACCAAACATAGCCGCCATTGGAGCAGAGGCATTTTCATCATAAGAGAGCACTGTGTTGATTACTTGCACTTCGTTACGGAAACCTTCCGCAAACATAGGGCGGATTGGACGGTCAATCAAACGCGCTGTCAAAGTCGCATCTGTTGAAGGACGTCCTTCACGTTTCATAAAGCCACCAGGAAACTTCCCAGCCGCATACATTTTTTCTTCGTAGTTGACTTGGAGTGGGAAAAAATCCCCAGTTGCCATTTTCTTAGACATAACGGCCGCAGTCAAGACAGTTGACTCACCATAACGCACGACAACAGCGCCATTTGCTTGCTTAGCAACCTGACCAGTCTCTACGATTAACTCACGACCCGCAAAAGTCGTTTGAAATACTTGTTTTGTCATTTTAATCCCCTTTGGATTGATGAAATTATACGCCTTGCCTACAAAGATCAAGATACCAAGGACGTCAAAAGCAAAGTAAAAATAGGAAACTGGCGAAGTCTTCGATGAAGACAAGACAGTTTATCTTTTTTACACAGCTTTTCGGCCGGGTTCAATTACTCATGATAGCATAAATTGACGCAGTGTGCGATGCACACCTGGAAATCTATCTTTTTCACTAGGGATTTAGTCCGTGTTCAACTACCTAAATACCTTGAAAAGTTTAAAAATATTATTCTTTAGCATTTGTATCTTTTATAGCATAGCAGATTTGAATAGCTAAGAATATGTTTATACCCTCATCTTTGTATCAAGTACGTACAGAGTCTATTTTATCATATTTTTCTTAAAAAGTGCGGGCTTTTCTATTAAAAAGGAACCATTCCCCTCACCTGAGAAGAATGGTTTGCTTTTTATTATCCTAAAGACTGATGGTTGAACAAGGCATGGGTTGCTTGGTGGATGTATTTTGCTGTTTCAGCATTGTTCATGGTGTAGAGATGCACACCTGCGACATCCTGGGTTACCAAGTCCACGATCTGGTCCACTGCATAGGCAAGTCCTGCTGCTCTGAGCGACTCAGGGTCATGCTCATACTTGTCTAAGATGGCTTTGAATTTGCGTGGAAGGTGGATATTCTCACAAGTCTTCAAGAGACGAAGCGCTTGGTTACGGTTAAGAATGGGCATGATCCCCGCATGAATGGGAACATCAATCCCCGCCAAGGTACACTTATCTTGAAAATCATAGAAGCGCTCATTGTCAAAGAAAAGCTGCGTTACAAGGCTTGAACAGCCTGCATCCACTTTCTTCTTGAGGTTTTGAATATCCGAGATTTGGTTTGGAGAGTCAGGGTGCCCCTCTGGGTAGCAAGCACCAACAATATCAAAGTGAGGAGCTTGTTCCTTGATGAACTCAATCAAGTCCGTTGCGTAGCGGAAATCCTTTTGTGGTTCCACATCAGGGATAATATCCCCACGCAAGGCCAAGATTTTCTGTACCCCAACCTTATCCAAGTCCGCAATAGTTTCAGCAACTTTATCCTTGGTCAGATAGATAGCTGGCAAGTGGGCAATGGTTGGAATCGCCAAATCATTCTGGATAAAGTCAGCCAAACGAACCGTGGTTTCCTTGATATTAAATTTATTATTGCTGGCAGTCACACTGATAAAGTGCGGTGTCAGTTCCCGCATATCCTGCAAGGCTGAAATAATTTTATCATTACCCACAGCTGGGTTTGGAGGGAACACTTCAAATGAAAGTGACGGAGTTTGGCGTGACATAGTCATTATCCTTTTCTTTTTGATTTCATAATTGCTAAGCCGGCTTGGGCTAAGCAGTTCCTTGATCAGTCAGGGTCAAGAGAGAAATCTTATCTTACAATTTCTCACGCGCAGCTTTTGCTGCTTCGACAAGGCGGATCAAGCTTTCTTTTGTTTCTGGAATACCACGTGTTTTCAAACCACAGTCAGGGTTGATCCAAACTTTCTTGCTTGGTACTTTAGCAAGAATAGCATCGATTGTGTGGTCGATTTCGCCTTCATTTGGCACACGAGGTGAGTGGATATCGTAAACCCCAGGTCCCACTTCTGTTTGGAAGTTTTTCGCTTTGAGCTCGTCCAAGATTTCAAGGTTTGAACGGCTTGCTTCAAAGGAAATAACGTCCGCATCCATGTTGTCGATAGCTGGGATGATATCTGTAAATTCTGAGTAACACATGTGGGTGTGGATTTGTGTGTCTGGCGCTACTGTAGAGTGTACCAAGCGGAAGGCTGGAATAGCCCAGTCAAGGTAGTCTTCGTACCAGTCGCTACGACGGAGTGGCAATTTTTCACGAAGAGCAGCCTCGTCGATTTGGATGATTTTCACACCTGCAGCTTCAAGGTCAAGAACTTCATCCTTGATGGCAAGAGCGATTTGAAGAGTTGAATCCTTGATAGAGATGTCTTCACGTGGGAATGACCAGTTAAGGATGGTAACAGGTCCAGTCAACATACCCTTAACAGGTTTGTCAGTACGGCTTTGTGCGTAGCTAGACCATTTAACAGTGATTGGGTTGAGACGAGTGACATCACCCCAGATGATTGGTGGTTTCACCCCACGCATACCGTAAGATTGTACCCAACCATTCTTAGAGAAGAGGTAACCTGACAAGTTTTGACCAAAGTACTCAACCATGTCATTACGCTCAAACTCACCGTGTACAAGCACGTCAAATCCAACTTCTTCTTGCCATTTGATCCATTCGTCGATCGTTTCAGCAAGGAAAGCATCGTATTCTTCTTGTGACAATTCACCCTTACGGTAAGCCAAACGTTTAGCACGAACTTCCTTAGTTTGAGGGAATGAACCGATAGTTGTTGTTGGAAGAGCTGGAAGTTTAAAGGCTTCTTCTTGGATGGCTTCACGTTCCGCAAAGGCTGGCAAACGAGTGTAGTCAGCGTCTGTCAATCCAGCGATGCGCGCACGAAGTTCTGCATTTTCACCCACACGTTCAGTCGCAAAGAGTTCTTTGTTAGCTGCAAGAGCTTCTGCACCTTGACCATTGCGGATAGCATCCAAATCACGGATCTCATCCAATTTTTCAACTGCAAAAGCAAAGTGGTTCAAGATAGCTGGTTCAAATTCTTCATTAGCAGTTGTAAATGGCACATGAAGAAGTGAGCATGAGCTAGTCAAAACAATGTTTTCAGCTGGGATTTGCTCAAGAACAGCCAAGCTCTTTTCGTAGTTGTTGCGCCAGATGTTCTTACCATTGACAATACCTGCATAGAGAGTCTTGTCAGCTGGGAAGCCACCTTTAACAAGTTCAAGAGTTTTCTTACCTTCAACGAAGTCAAGACCGATCGCATCTACTGGCAATTTCACAAGGTCAGCATAAACGTCACGAACGTCTCCGAAGTAAGTTTGAAGCAAGACTTCAAGACCTTTCTTGTCAGCCAAGAGTTTGTTGTAGAGGTTCAAGAAGAGAGCTTTTTCTTCAGCTGTCAAGTCTTTGACAAGAGCCGCTTCGTCGAGTTGGATGCGAGTCGCACCAAGTTCAGCCAATTTAGCAAAAACTTCTTGGTAAGCAGCTACTAAGCTGTCTACGAAGTCTTCTGCTTTCACGCCTTCTTCAAAGTCTGACAATTGAAGGAAAGTGAATGGACCTACAAGAACAGGACGAGTGTTCAATCCAAGTTCTTTGGCTTCTTGAAACTCATCAAAGATCTTGTGACCTGCCAATTTTACTTGAGTATCTTTTTCAAATTTAGGCACGATGTAGTGGTAGTTGGTGTTGAACCATTTCTTCATCGGAAGGGCACGCACGTCCCCTTTTTCACCTTGGTAACCACGACCCAAAGCAAAGTAGCGCTCAAGGTCAGACAAGTCCAAGTTTTGAACTGAAGCAGGCACCACGTTGAAAAGGAAAGCTGCATCTAGGAAGTTGTCATAGTGAGAAAAGTCATTTGATGGGATTTCAGTGATTCCTTTTTCTTTGACAATGTTCCAGTGTTTCGCACGCAATTCTTTAGCTGCTGCCAAGAGTTCTTCTTCTGAGATTTCTTTTCTAAAGTATTTTTCAGTTGTAAATTTCAATTCGCGGAATTCACCCAAACGAGGGAAACCGATGATCGTAGTTGACATGATGTGTCCTCCAAAATTTGTTGTTGAAACTATCTTAACAGAAAAGAAACTGTCTGTATAATTGTAAATAATTAGGCTTTGATATAGTTTGAAACTATATCGCTTTTTCGAACAAAAGAAAAAGACTTGAGACCAGTGTCTCAAATCCTTTGTATTGCTTGTTTTATTGCTGTATTTTAGTTAGAATGCTCAAACGAGCTATTGACGATTCTCATCAGTGACTATGGCTTGGTATTAGAAAAGACTATAGGTTAGTTATCCTTTGGTAATTTTGATATTTCCCTTAAAAAGTGCGGACGGGAGGTGAAATTCCCCTGTGGATGCTTTTAGAAATCCAAGGAATTTCATCCCTATCAACCTTTTTCCTGTTCAAGTGGTACGACTGCTAGTGTCTTTCCTAAACTGGCTAAAACTTTTAAGACTGTATCCAACTGAGGACTAGTCTTGCCTGTCTCCATCCTAGCTATGACGGGCTGGCTCACTCCACTAAGTTCTTCTAGCTTTTTCTGGCTGATTCCTTGTTCATGCCTGGCCTCAATCAACTCACTCATGATAGCCACTCGCATATCACTTTCAAGAATTTCCTCCTTGCTAAAGAGTTCAGATCGGATATCTTTCCAATTACTTCCAATGGCACTATTCTTCATCACTTACCCTTCTTTCTTTTATTTCCTTCAGTTCACGCTTGGCTTTTTCAACGATTATAACTCAAAAGTTATTAAAAGTAAATCCTAATACCAATAAAAAGAAGACCTTAGAATCATTCTAAAGGTCTCATTTTTATTATTCGAAAAAATTTTGAGAAGAGTTATAATGTGGAGCTATTCCTGACTCTTACACTAACTCAATGCCTTTCTCACGGAGATTAGCCAGACACTCCTCATAGTATTCTGCATCATGCTCACTATAGATGGGATTGTCCAACTTTTCCTCAGGCAAGTCTTCATAAGGAGGGCAGGTTTTGCCACGGTAGTTCTTGTCCAACCACTCTGGACTGACATTGTAGCCACGGTTAGCCATCTCCTCCATGATCAAGCGATGATAGGCATAGAGACGATAGGGCGAGTGGGTAAAGACATAGTTCACCGTCGCATGCTTTCTGCCCCAACCATTACCACGAAGGGCACAACACTCTCGATGTTGCCCCAAAAGTTGAGGACGGGGAAGTTTTGAAATCAAAGCCTCATGCCAAAGTCTCATGGGTGTCTCCTTTCAGTAAAGTCGAATGTTGCAAGTAAGTATTTGGATAGCGGTCAAGCAAGTCTCGAGTTTTAGCGATTAAGTCTTCCTTGGAAGCCTGACCAAAACGGTAGCGATCCAGTAAGAGCATATAGTCCTTACGCTCGGCATCTGTCGCTTTCTTTTTGAAATAGCCCCAAATATGCTGAAAAGCGTTGCAAACCTGACCCCTGTGCTCTGGGATTTGACAAGCTCGGTCTATCATCTCTTGAACCAGACTCAGCTCCACCTGTTCATTCTTCAAGTATTGACGAATCTCATTGTAAATATTGCTAGAATGACTCAAAACGAGGTATTTGTTTCTAGCCCAGAGTTGTTGGCACTGGGATTTTTGATTAGTTTGTTCCATGTTTCTCCTTGTTTTCTATCCGTTTCCAGGAAATATGGAAACAAAATTGTATCCTAAAAATGAGCGAATTAATGACTTCACATGACTGACTGTATGAATCTTTTTTCTTCTTCTAAAATTTCCTGACACTTAGGAAACAAAGTAATAATTTTCTTTTAGTTCTCGGAAACGGTCAAAACCTAGAATACCCTCATTTTGTAATCTGCCTAAAACAACGCTAGGATGAATATCGATTTCCTCCGCAAAACATATGATATCCGTCTTATCAAAGTTTCCTTTTTTGACAAAAGCTTGATAATCTTCTGGTCTAATCAAGAAATCTTTTGCAAACTGGTCTGCCTGTTCCTCAGAACGAAGATAGGACTCACTGTTTCCTTCATCAGATGAAAAATCATTCTCCAGAATGTGCCCAATCTCATGAAAAAGTGAGAACCAGAAAATGTCTGACGCTTTGTTTCGATCCGTCAGTAAAAGCAAGGCACTACCATTACTGAACTTTTTAGTCGCTCCATTCAAATTGGCATTTGGCAAAGCAGGTAAACCGACTAAGACAACACCACAGTCTAGCAAGATATCATACAAACGTTGAGGAAAAACTTCTGTATTTTGTCTCGTCAACTTTCTCAACGCAGGCAGGCTTCTCTCTAGCTTTCTGCGATTTAACTTAGTTGTCGTTTTATCACGCGCTTTTTTAGATGCCAACTCCAGCATGATATTAGAGTTGACTATACTTTTAGTCGTAAATTCACTCGTATTCCGATAGCTGACTAGATGGTTAAAAGATGTAAGGTTTTCTAAACTTGCCACACCTAGAATCTTGCGAAGCTCGACAATCTTTTCTTGCAAGCTATAGCGTTTGTCTGACACGTAGCCTTCTTCCTTAAAATACTTGAAATCAATCATCTCACAGATTTCTTTCTCGCTACCTTCTTCTAGCTCTCTTTGTTCTACAATCTCTGCAACTTTTACATCATAAGCATTCTGAAGATTGAGCCAAGTTTGCATGGAAACCCCGCTTAGCTTGGCAAGCTTATGTGCCGTTTCTTTACTGATGGACTCCTCAGCATTGACCAGCTTACTGACAGTCTTTGCCGAAACTCCTAAGCGCTCCGCAAATTCTTTCTGCGTTACGTTATAATCTTCAATCAACTCTTCAACATACTGACCTGGATGAAAAGCAATCAGGTCTTTGTATTCAACAATTTTTTTACTCATAGTGATTGCTGACCTCCTCTATTTTTAAGATTTCGATTTCAACAGGACTAGGAAATACCTTTTCTAGATCCTCCTCACGAAATTCTACAATCAGCCTATTTGTTCAAATTAAATTACCTTTTAGGTAATTTAATTTTAGCATCTTTTGAAAGTAAAAACCAACCAAATATAAATTTGGCTGGAATTCTTAACAAGCTTTATACTACTGCAATTTTTGACGTTTCAAATGCAAATCGATTTTTAATTAAAGAATTAATTTGCGAATTTGAATTAATAATTTTTAAATCTTCTCTAATTCGCTCAAATGAATAATCACTTAATAAATTAATAAATGCTGAATTAACAAAAGACGTACTTACATATGGAACCGATTCAAACGATACAACGACTGTTTGATTCGCTTCAAATGCTCTTTTTATTTTATCAAGTATAATAAGACCCGATTGATTATCTGAATAATTGTTTACAATATTTTTCACTTCAATCGTTACCATGAAAATTCCTCCTCTTCTTCTAAGTCATATAGATGTTCATTAGACACATCAATTACTAATTCGAAAAAAGTACCTGGATATGATTCGCTAAAAGATTTTGATTTAACAATTTCGTTGTTAAATATTTCAATCATACCACAATTTGAGAGAATTGTCACTCTAGAAACTTCATTTTTTGTTAAAGTATTCATTATATTAGACAAGCCTGCACCTCTATTTTGTGGTACCGATTGAGAAGAAACTCCTTCTTGCAATGCATATTCTATCAATTTATCATCCGATAAATCCCCATTAAATTTCTCACGAATAGTCGTCGGTATTCCTACACCAAAATCTGATACTGAAATAATAATTTCGTTCTTATTTGGATAGTGCTGGCCAAAGATACAACCTATTTTTTCAGTTGAATGATCAGATATATTATTAAATATCTCGTCAATCGCCACACAGATTGATGAAAAATCATTTTTTCTCTTCGTCTGATTCTGCAACCATATCATAAGATCTGATTGTTGCCATTGATTAATTCTACTTGTTTCAACATGCTTCAAAGTCAATGTTGTAGGCCGTAAATTAGGTTTTTTGAAAATATCCTCTTGACCAAAATTCTTAAAGAATCCACAATCAGATAAATAATTCATCACCTTTCTATTTTCAACATTTTCTGTCTCAGTATCAACGATAAATGTAACCTCAATCTTCTTGTTTTTTTCAGCCCATTTAATAATATTACTCAAGGAAACCATACCAGAAGGCTCAGAGAATTCAATTCTTCTCATATCAATTTGAACTTCCGAACCAATTTCTGATTTAGTTACGTAGTCTCTAAATTTAATAACAACCTCTCTGATTGATTCTTTATTTAAATGCTTAGGAAGTACAATCGTATCCATTTATTCCTCTTTTCTTTTCCCTACTCCACCTTCACCTGTCCATTCATCAGCATTGGCAAGAGCCAATCACGAAGTTGGGTGAGTTCTTGGTTTTGTTTTAATAATAATTGTATTTTTCTATCTACCGAAGATGCGTAATCAAAAAATTGTTCCATTAAATCAATTGGTGGTTGCGCAATGTGATAGTTAGTAACAAAGGAATCAAACAGTAGGTTTTTTATCCCACTTGTCTTTCCTTCCCAACTAAATAGAACACCATTGTCATATAGATTTTTCCATTCATATACAAAGTTATAGAAGGTTTCTTGTTCTTTTAGTGAAACCGCCTTGCAGAAATTTGAACAGATTAAAGGTAAATCAAATCGATTTAATACATTTTCACTGATACCTACTATACGACCTGTAGATTGAGTGGGACTTCCTCCAGATATTTCAATAACAATATCAAAATCTGTCAACAGTTTATTTTTGTTCTTTTCTAGAATAAAACGTGTTGGCATATCTGTTTTCCCATTTCCTGACAAGCCATTTATATCAGCACCACGAATACAATCAACCTCTAATGTATAATTTCCTTGACTAGTCTCTTTCCCCCAATCTCCCGTTTTATTGTCTGAAATCCAACTTGAAAATGTGGTCACTCCCCACCCCTCTGGAATTTCGCGTTTGAGTTCTGGGTTATAGACCATCTTTCCGCCTGATGATTTGTAGGGTTTGCCATTCTGGTCTGGGAAATCAAACTGCACAAACCAGTATTCATAGAGGGTCTTAGCCATGGCTTCCAACTCTTGGTTGATTTGATTGTTGATTTGGATTTTCTTATCTATAGAAGTTAAAATATCTGCAATTTTATTTTGAATGTCTATATCTGGAAACATAAAAGATAAATTTCCAATATCCTCAGGTCTAATAGAAGGATAGGACGAGGTACTATTTTCTCCAATACTTTGAAGTTGTGATATCACACTATTTTGAGTCAATAGGTAATACAAATATTTCGAATTCACTCTTGGATCTATAATGTCTAAAGTTGCAAATCCTGTCGATACTACTAAATCATCGGAATATGTATCAAAGTAACCAAAGTGTTTCTGATTAGGTCTCACTGTAGAATAAATAATAGTACCTTTTTCAACTTTTCTCTTTGCTCTACTTGGAAGTTTTTCCCCTTTTTGAAAAATTTGTAATGTGTCAATTTGATTTTCTGTTATGTTTCCTGTATCTAAGTAATTCAACGTAGACCAATTCTCTTTACTGGATAAAGTTGATTTGTTAATATTAACAACATTTTTAACAGTAAGCTTCTCACTCATACTTCAACCCCTTCATCTGCTTTTCAATCTCTTGCTCCAATGCATGTGATTGCTGGAAGAGGTCTGAGAGTTTGCTTTGAATAGCGGTCATCTTGGTTTCAAACTCTTCTGCCGTGATATCTACATAGTCGATCTTGATGTCAAAGTATTGACCAGCGCTGAGAGAGTAGTTTTTCTCCTCGATATCCTCATAAGAGACGGTGACAGAAAAGTCCTCGATGGCTTCTTTCTTGATAAAGGTCTCGACGATCTTCTGCTCTTCCTCAGGAGACAGCACGGTCTTTTGGTTCTTGCCTTCCTTGACCTTGGTTCCGAGATTTGAAGCATCGATGAGGACGATATCGCCCTTATTTTTCTTATCGATAAAGAGAATAGAAACACTCGTGGGAGTATTCGCAAAGATATTGGACGGCATGGAAACGACACCAGCCAGCATTTGATTGTCCACCAAGTGTTGGCGGATGGTCTTATCAATCCCAGACTGGGCCGTGATAAAGCCTGTCGGTAGGACAACGGCTGCTTGACCATCTGGCTTCAAGGAGTAAATGATATGCTGAACAAAGAGCTCGTAAATCGCCATCTTGTCCTTAGACTTAGCTGGAACCTTTGGTACTCCTGCAAAAAAACGCTCACTGGCTTCTGGCAAGGTCTCCACTTGGTCACGCCACTCTGAAAAGTCCAGTTTAAAAGGAGGGTTAGACACGATATAGTCCATCTTTTCAGGATGACGATTGGCGATGATGGTATTTCCCTGTACGATATTATGGATGGAATGTTGCAGTCCATTCAAAATCAGGTTGAGACGGAGGAGATTAGACGATTTTTGCGAGATATCCTGACTATAGACAGTGGTCTTATCCACACCGATACGACTAGCCAAATTCATAAGCAAGGTTCCCGAACCAGCCGACGGGTCATAAATTCGCACGTTTGATGGTTGGTTATTTCCCACAAGGATATCAGCGATAATCTTAGCCACAGAGTGGGGCGTGTAGTACTCAGCATACTTGCCTCCACCGTCTTTGTTGTAGTCCTTGATCATGTATTCAAAGAGGGTAGAGAAAAAGTCGAAACCTTGTGAAAAGATGGTCTCATCAAACTTAACGCGCGCAAGGAGATTGATGATAGCTTTTGCCACCTCGTTGCGCATACTGCCATCTGATATGTTATCGGTAATCAGACGCTCGTCAAAGAGACGAATAGCCGTATCTCCGTCTGTATGAACAGAGAAAATATCGTTATTGTCAATGGCGATCTGGTTGAGAGTATTTTCAAAAGTTTCGTAGAAAGTCGCCTCGTTTTGCTGACGGTGAAGGGTTTCGATCAACTGGTCTGGCTTGAGCCAAGCTGTGCTGGTACCGATATCCTCTAAGAGCCAGTCATAGTCTTCCTCACTCATGGTCAACAAATTTTCATAGGTGTTCCCTGCATCTAGTACCTGTGCTTGATATAAAAACTTATCATTTAAAAATTTGTAGAGGAAAGACTGGGTGAGGAGTTTGTACTCACCCGCTTCTCCTCCCAGTCCTGCGTGGGTAAAGACGGCTTTTAAATCATCTACCAAGTCTTGGACTTGGACCTTGTATGTTTCATTCATTAGTGTTGGTATTCCTCTTCATATCCTTCAAATAGCGATTCAACCAATCTATCAAAATCTTGTTTGGCCATATTGCTAGCAGATTGGTTTTTCTTCATTTCTTTTCGGGCTTGCTCGCGAATCATTCGCTTTAGATATTCCTCATTATCTAGAACCCCTTGATTTTGACCGATTCTATGGTCTAATTTAACCTTAGAACCTTTGATAACATGGTAAATAGCTGGAAATTCACTGACCGTAGTAGAGTTGGTCACATGCTTGTATGAACGAGCAGCCATTTCATCTCCGTTAAAGTTCATGGTCAAACGTCTCATACGAGTATAATAATCCTCCACGGACTTAAAGAGTTCCTCATAGTCTTTTTGTGTTTCCTTGATATTTTCCATCGTATAACCTTCTTGGCCATAGATAAAATGTTTTTGCATGATACGTTGGAATTCTTCGTAGAGAGAAACCCACTCAGGATCCTTTTCATCACGCTGTTTTTTAATCTTACCAGCTACCCGACGTCTCCAATCCTCCAGGTCATTAGCTGCTAGACGAAGTTCTTCCTCTGCAATCTTGACAAAACTAAAACTGGTCTCAGACATCGCTAAATTTAAGAGCGTTTGACTAGAAAAGTCAGCTGGTTTATCAATCAAGGACAGTGTCAGCATCCGTCTAGAGAGGATATTGAGCAAGATTGCGACCTGAGCAATGTCAATCTGCTCGATCAATTGATGGTAACCAAGGAGACGAGCAATATTGTAATACTGCTTGATAGACTCCAAAGCTTTTCGTAGATCGATTAACTGCTTTCTATCCTTGATATCATTGATAGCTTGGGAAAAGTATTCCAGATTATCTGTTGGATAGTCAAGCAAGATTAGCTCAGTCTTGCTTAATTCATGAGAAATCTCGTCTGCAGGGACAAAGAGCGAGCCAAAAACATCCTCTCCTTTTTCCCCTGTCAAGGCTGTATCATACTCTTGATTGAGTTCTTCCAGATAGGCACGATTGGTCCTGTCAAACTCTTTCGAAATATCCGCAAAGTCGATGACATAGCCAAAGAGATAGTCCTTGTATGGACGATTGACACGGGTTAGAGTCTGTAAAAGGTTATGAGCCTTGATTTTACGCCCTAGGTAGAGACGTTTGAGACGCGGGGCATCAAAACCTGTCAAGAGCATGGAGTAGACGATGGTAAGGTCAATTTTGCCTTCTTTGTAAGCATCTACCTTGTCTTTCTTTTCTTCCTTATCTCCCTCATCATGGAGAATCAATGCGGATGTCAAGTTGATTGTTCCAGCTTTACGACGTTTTTCTAATTGCTTTTCAAGCTCACGCGCCTGCTTTGACGAGTCACAGACGATCATGCCACCAATCGTCTGATCATCAAAAATTACATCACGTGCACGATTAAAGTCCTCGATGATAAAGTCTAACATAGGTTCTACATAACGAGGGTGAGCAAAGATATCCTCCTTGGACAAGCCTCCACGTTGGATCTCTTCATTGATGGATCTGAGATTGTCTTTATAAGAAGTCTCGATATCTTCTCGCATCAAACGTAGGGTAAAGCCATCATCGATAGACTGGTTGTAGTAGTATTTGTGGATATAGTCCCCAAAAATATCACGTGTGGTCGCATGATTTTCCTTGGTCTTGCCATCTTTCTTATAGGTAATCAATGGGGTCCCAGTCAAAGCAATCTTGATTGCATTGGTATCTGCCTGATAGAGATTTGGTAGGTAGGAACCGCGTTCATTATAAGAGCGATGGGCTTCATCGATAAAGTAGATATTTTGACGATTGAGGTCATAACCAGAGCGGTCAGTCAAGTCTGAATTATCCTTGAACTTCTGGATATTGACCACAGCGACATCATAGCCATCTTGTTTTTGATTGAGCTCTTGAGGGCTGTTGATACGCTTAACCTTGAGCCCTCGTTTGGTAAATTCTTTAAAGGCTTGGTCTGCCAGATCCAAACGATCCACGACAAAGTAAAACTGAGGGACGATTCCCTGTTTTGAGAAATAATTGGTCAGATAGCGGATATTGAAGAAAGCCAAGGCTGTCTTCCCTGAACCTTGTGTATGCCAGATAACGCCCTTCTTAACACCTCTTGCAATCGTTTCTTCGATGGCACGTGTCGCAAAATACTGAGGGTAGCGCATGACGTGCTTCTGCAGTTGTATCTGACCATCCTTGCTCTCTTCCTCTACATAGACTAGTCCAAAACGAAGCATAAAGAGCAGGCGTTCTTTCTGATACAAGGAGGACAGAAAGGCATTACAAGGTGTGTCAGGGTTTAGGTTTGTTTTGAATTCTGGCTGGGACTTGAGGGCAAAGTGGTTCATGTCATCTAAAACGAAGTCGATTTGGTCCTCTGTTAAGGTTGCCAAGGAATGAAGAAAATCTTCTTCTCTTTCTTCCTTGAAAGCATTAAACTTGGTTTTTGAATAGGCATTTGAACCGTAGTAAGAGCCCTGTTTCTGTTGACCTTGCCCACTGATATAGGGCAAGTTATCAGACAGAGCTATCAACTGGGTGATATTGTTAAAGCGGCGGAACTTGCGATTTTCAAAGCGTTGTCTAGTTCGGTCTTGCTCCGACTGAATTCCTGTTTTCCCATCTCGAATCGCATTTGGCTGTTTCACTTCGATATAAGAAAGAGGCAGACCATTGATAAATACGACAATGTCAGGACGGAATTCATCCTGGCCATTTTTACAAGTGACTTCAAGCGCTAGATGAAAAGTATTGGCTTCAGGGTTTTCCCAGTCAATATAAACGGTATCTTCCTGACCTTGCAGCCGTCTAAAGAAAGAACGTCCCAAGTCATTTTGATCTAGTTCCAACTTGATATTGGCCAGTTCTCTCTCAAAGTCTTCCTCTGTCAGGTAGTTGTTAAATTTTAAAAATTGCTCCTTAAAAACAGATACGAGAATATTGGTATCTGGATCTCGTTCTGCAATCTCCTTCCCATTACGAGGAAGATAGGTATAGCCCAGTCTCATAAGGTGTAGAGCTGCTGGAATTTGTACCCTGGTTAATTCAGAAAAATCTTTTTTCTTTGCCATCAAAAAACCTTTCTTATGCTTTGTAAGAATAGTTTGTTCTAAACGCTTCATTCTATTCAACTGTTTCAACTATTAAAAATTTATTTTCTCTATTATTATATCATGTTTCAGATGGATTTTCCCATTCCCCCTACTCCAACCGGCTTTTAACCTTCTTCTTAGTCAAGGTACGGTCGTTTTTGTTAGAGAGAGCTTGGATACGAGCTTCGAGAAGGATTTTCCGTCCGGTCTCTGTTCGTGTGTAGACGAGATGATAATGTCCGATAGTCGGCGTCAGAAAGTCGAGGAATTTCTGTGCTTCTTCCTTGCGCTTGTCAAAAAGACTAGGCACGACATAGTAAGGTGACTGACCTTGTCGGACTTTCTCTGCCTTCAAGAGATAGCGCTGGTTGTCCACTGGAGCAAAGAACTCTCCCACAGTCTGTGCAAACAGCTCCTTGTCCCTCATGCTTCCTCCCTTGAGATAGGCAAAGACCATGTAGTTTTCCCTGTCCTCCTCTACCTGAACACGGGATTGATCATCCGTTAGATGCCCCGAATCTAGCAGAGCCTTTCGGATCTGCTCACCCAGAGACTGCAAGCGTTTATAGGGACTCTTATAGTGGAGATAGCGCCAAGATGCAAAGACCAAAAAGAGGAGACAGGCTGCTGTAAGCCACCAAACACCAATCAATCTCAGTCTAAATAGCAAGACCAACAAATCCACTGCCAACAAGAGCAATGACATGCGAACCCATTTTAATGCATCAAGCAAGAGCATGACTGGGACCTTCTGTTTTTGAGCCGCGACTTCTGTAACTATCTCAAATTGATCCGCTACAACAAGAGCTTCCTGCCATTTTTTTCTCAAGCCTGCTCGATCCTTGGAGAGACTCTTAACTCGCTCATTGTACTCACTAATTTGCTTTTTCTTAAAAGGGGGCTTTGGAAAATCCAAACGATCCAAACCAGTCTCAATACTCTCCTGATTATAGGCCAAGCCAAGAAAATGCTCCATCCGTCGCGACAAGGTTTGCAGATCCTGATTGCTCTCTGGTCTAGGCTCCTCACCAGGAAGAGTGATAAGTGCTTGCGCTTGAACGGCTACCAGATGCCAGATGTTGCTGGTCTTTTCTGGATGTCCCGGCCAGATACGAATGGCACGTCCCCGCATCTGGTTACTCAACATAAAGCTCCCCACAAAACTTCCGAGGATTAGAGAATTAACACAAGGAGCATCCCAACCCTCTCCGAGGAGAGATTTGGTTCCGACTAGGACTTGAATCTGCCCTCGTTGAAAAAGCTCCGTCACTGCCGCTACGATTCCCTTAGCCGAGCTTGGAAAACCGACCTGCACATAATCTTTTGGATTCAAGTGACCAATAGATGAGAAACTAAGAGGAACCTGAGGTAAGAGTTCCTTCAACTCTGCTGTCACATCAGTAGGCAGAATAACGACACTACCTGACAAAACAGCCAAAGACACAGGTAGCTCATACTCCTGAGCTTTCCGACGAATACTTTCAAAATAAGGGAGAACTCCCAACTGAGAAATGGTCGCCTGATCATCTCCCAGATAGGTGGCAAAATCCTTGCGAATATAGTCAGCTAGTACTAACTGTCTCAGTTCCTGACCTAGACTCTCATACTCTGTCAAAAAGATATCGGCAATGGCAGACAATTTCCCCAGAGATTGGGTTAAAAGCTGATCAGAAGACTTGGACTTAACCAGATAAACCTGACGTTTTTCCACCAGCCCACGCGCCTTCAAGTCAGCCTCTAACTTTTTCCTATATCCATCTGGATCCTCATACCAATCTGGTGTCTGATAGAGTATGCTCTGCAACAGCGTCTCCAGCCAGTAGGAGGTCAATGCTGGGAGCTTCTGGGTTCCCAGTAAATTTTGTAAAGAGGGAGGAATCGTTAACCCCTGAGAATGCATATAAATCAACATAGCAGACAAGTACTTGGGATCTTCTAAGAGCAAATCAGATGAAATATCCCCTTTGAGGACCTTAGACCCTGCTACAAATGTTTGAAAATCAGGATCGACTATAAGGTGATGAATATAGTCCCACTTAGTCTCCTCAAACTGTTTGAGACGTTCCGCCTCTTCAGCTGTTGGTGAACACATATAGACAAAATCCTGATGAGGGCAAAGAGTGTCTTCCTTTACTAGTTCAGGTACCGTGATTTCTTGATCGATCTCCCCACACATACGGATATAGCGTTCCCAGAGTTCAGGCTCGCTGTCATATGGTGGTGTCGCTGTCAGGGAGATGACTTGCAGCGGTTCATACTGCTTGCGAAAGGCTTCCAGACTTTTCCTCCATTCATTGCGCAGGTGGTGGCATTCGTCCAAACAAAGAGTCGCAACTTTCTGAGCTCTTAGGCTTGCAAGCAAATCAAGCCCCATAAAATCCTCTGCTTCTCCATCTTCTTGTGATTGAAGTTGGTTCATGGCACTATGAAAAGCCTGATAGGTCACAATCGTTAATGCCTTCATCTCCTTTAAGTTTTGGGAAACGAGGTCTGAAAGCCTCTGACCATCCTCTAGAAAAGCTGTTTGAATCCTATCTACCCATTGTTCACGAATAGTGACAGTCGGAACTAAGATGAGGGCTGGGTTGCCAAAACGAGCGATTAGCTCGATACCAATGGTGGTCTTTCCAGACCCTGGAGCGGCCACTAGATGAACATGACCGTCTGCTTGATAGTCCTGAAAACGATCCAATACCTGTTTTTGATATTGGCGCCAGCTTCCTTTAAAGTTTAAACCTAACATGATACCCCTCAATCTATACCGTCTTTTTCTTATTCTCATTTTACCACACTTATTTCTCCAGTCAGATAATCCAAATAGTTTTTCTCCACAAAATATGGTATAGTAGAATCATACTATCTATGAGGAGTTTACATGTCACAGGATAAGCAAATGAAAGCTGTTTCTCCCCTTCTACAGCAAGTCATCAATATCTCATCTATCGTGGGGGGAGTCGGCACCTTGATTTTCTGTATTTGGGCCTATCAGGCGGGTGTTTTACAATCAAAGGAAACCCTATCAGCCTTTATCCAGCAAGCTGGAGTCTGGGGGCCACCACTCTTTATCTTTTTACAGATCCTACAAACTGTTGTTCCGATTATTCCGGGAGCTTTGACCTCAGTGGCTGGGGTCTTTATTTACGGCCATATCATCGGAACCATCTATAACTATATCGGCATCGTGATTGGCTGTGCCATTATCTTTTACCTCGTGCGTCTCTATGGAGCTGCCTTTGTTCAGTCGGTCGTCAGCAAGCGTACCTATGACAAGTACATTGGTTGGCTAGATAAGGGGAATCGTTTCGAGCGGTTCTTTATCTTTATGATGATCTGGCCAGTTAGTCCAGCTGACTTTCTCTGTATGCTGGCTGCCCTGACCAAGATGACCTTCAAGCGCTATATGATCATTATCATTTTGACCAAGCCCTTTACCCTAGTGGTTTACACTTATGGTTTGACTTATATTATTGATTTCTTCTGGCAGATGTTTTGAGGATAGAATATAGCCTGATACTAAATATACTTTGGTATGGAAATCATGCCTATTTGTCAATAGTGAAGCGAAGATTTACCTAGCCTTTCCACCGTGATAAAAACACCTGAAATCTAATGGTTTCAGGTGTTCGGAAACTTTGAGACATTAGGCTCAAAGTTAAGGTATGGAATTTCGAAGAAAGTCGCTACCGTCCGTAATCACTTAAGGAAAGGCTCAAAAAAAATTGTCTTCAAACAAAATATCCGTTTGGTTTCCCAAGCGGATATTTTCTTTGTTTTATTTTGCGACACTCTTAGCAAGGACAAAGTTTCCAAGTGTGGCAGAACCATTGCCTGCGACTGCTGGAGTAACAATGTAGTCACGCACATCTGGTACTGGTAGGTAACCATTGAGAAGAGCTGTGAATTTCTCACGCACACGGTCCAGCATATGTTGTTGGGCCATGACCCCACCACCAAAGACGATCACATCTGGACGGAAAGTCACTGTAGCATTGACCGCAGCTTGAGCGATATAGTAGGCTTGGACGTCCCAGACAGAACTGTTGAGTTCGATGTTTTCACCACGAATACCTGTACGAGCTTCGAGGCTTGGACCAGCCGCAAAGCCTTCCAAGCAGCCCTTGTGGAATGGACAAACGCCGTTAAATTCTTTCTCTACATCCATTGGGTGCTTAGCCACATAGTAGTGCCCCATTTCAGGGTGACCTGCACCACCGATAAACTCGCCACGTTGGATGACACCTGCACCGATCCCTGTACCGATCGTGTAGTAAACCAAGTTCTCGATACGGCCGCCAGCATTGTTACGAGCAACCACTTCACCGTAGGCAGAGCTATTTACGTCCGTTGTGAAATACATAGGTACGTTGAGGGCGCGACGTAGGGCACCAAGTAGGTCTACATTTGCCCAGTGAGGTTTTGGAGTCGTTGTGATAAAACCATAGGTTTTTGAGTTTTTATCGATATCAATAGGACCAAAGGAACCGATGGCAAGACCTGCAAGATTATCGAATTTTGAAAAGAATTCGATGGTTTTATCGATGGTCTCGATAGGAGTTGTTGTAGGAAACTGTGTTTTTTCTACAACGTTAAAATTTTCATCTCCGACAGCACAGACAAACTTTGTACCGCCCGCTTCTAAGCTTCCATATAATTTTGTCATGATAAACCTCTTATCTTTGTTTTCTCTATTATAGCACATTTTAAAGGGCTAGATTTCTCAATATTTTAGATTTTCCTCTGTAAATCTTACCATCCAAGTAAAAACGAACAAACATAATATTTGTTCGTTTTGTTTTTAAATCTGATTTTCAAAGAGGACTAGGCTTTCACTTCGATGATAGCGTCACCCTTGACAACTGAACCGCTTGCGACTGGTGTCACAGAAGCGTAGTCTGCTGTGTTGGTTACGATAACCATTGTTGTGTCGTCAAGACCTGCAGCGGCGATTTTGTTTGAGTCAAAGGTTCCGAGAACATCACCAACTTTGACCTTGTCGCCTTGTGCAACTTTTTGTTCAAATCCTTCACCGTTCATAGTCACCGTATCGATACCAACGTGGATCAAGATTTCAGCTCCATTAGCTGTCTTCAAACCGTAAGCATGTCCTGTGGCAAAAGCAATCGATACTTCCGCATCAGCTGGTGCATAAACCACACCTTGGCTTGGTTTTACTGCGATACCTTGTCCCATTGCACCACTTGAAAAGACTGGATCATCAACATTCTCAAGGGCAACTACGTCCCCAACGATTGGAGTTTGGATTGTTTCATTTTGAGGAGCTACTGGAATGTTACCAGTTGTTTCTTCTTGAACCAAACGTTCTGTCGCTACTTCAGAAGCAACTTCTTTTTCGTCCTCGTAACCAAACATGTAGGTAAGGGCAAAACCAAGAACGAATGATACAGCTACCATAAGAAGGTATTGGAACAATTGACCATTCCCAACGTACAACATTGTACCAGGGATGATGGTGATACCATTACCAGTACCAGCGAGTCCAAGGATAGAAGCCAATCCACCACCGATAGCACCAGCGATCAATGAAAGGAAGAATGGTTTACGGAAGCGCAAGTTTACCCCGAAGATGGCAGGCTCTGTAATACCGAGGAAGGCAGAAAGAGCAGCTGGGAAAGCAAGTGTTTTTAGTTTAGGATTCTTCGTTTTAACACCAACGGCAACAGTTGCAGCCCCTTGAGCTGTCATCGCTGCAGTGATGATGGCGTTAAATGGGTTCGCATGGTCAGCAGCAAGCAATTGCACTTCAAGCAAGTTGAAGATGTGGTGCACACCTGATACGACGATCAATTGGTGAACCCCACCGATGACCAAACCACCAAGACCAAATGGCAAAGCAAGAATTGCTTTTGTTCCGAGAAGGATGTAGTTTTCAACAACGTGGAAGACTGGTCCGATGACAAAGAGTCCAAGGATAGACATGACCAAAAGTGTCACGAACGGTGTCACCAAGAGATCCAAGACATCTGGAACCACTTTGCGGAGAGCTTTTTCAAACTTGGCTCCGACCACCCCAATGATGAAGGCTGGAAGAACGGAACCTTGCAAACCAACAACAGGAATGAAGCCAAAGAAGTTCATAGCTGTTACTTCACCACCTGATGCTACAGCCCAAGCGTTTGGAAGTGAACCAGAAACCAGCATCATACCAAGGACGATACCAACAGCTGGATTTCCACCGAATACGCGGAAGGTTGACCATACAACCAAACCTGGCAGGATGATGAAGGCTGTATCTGTGAGGATTTGGCTGTAAATGGTAACATCTTCTGGAAGTGTCATTCCAAGAGCGTTCATGAGACCACGAAGACCCATGAAGAGACCAGTTGCTACGATAACTGGGATGATTGGCACGAAGACATCACCGAAAGTACGGATAGCACGTTGGAACCAGTTTCCTTGTTTAGCAGCTTCTGCTTTCATGTCTTCTTTAGAAGAGGTTGGCAAACCAAGTGCAACCACTTCGTCGTACATCTTGTTTACTGTACCAGTACCAAAGATGATTTGGTATTGACCTGAGTTAAAGAAAGCTCCTTGAACTTTATCCAAGTTCTCAATCACTTCCTTATTGATTTTCCCTTCATCTTTGACCATGACACGTAGACGAGTCGCACAGTGGGCTACACTGTTGACATTTTCACGTCCGCCAAGGGCTTCGATGACCTTTTTTGCAATATCCTGATTGTTCATTTGCAAAAATCTCCTTATAAAATTTTGTTCTTGTTTGAAAGCGATTTTATTCGCCCTACGACTATTATTTTATCACGTTTCTAAAATATGTCAAGCGTTTTGCAGAAATTTTTAAACCCTTTCTTTTTTCTCTGATTATTTTTGCTCGTTTTTGAGGGTTATTCTCTTTTTCCTCAAAAAAATATCTTTATACTTGAGGAATCAAGGCTTTTATTTACATTTTCTTTCATTTTTTCGTGAAAATTTGCCAGATTTCCTTTACTTGATTTATGGCAATCGTTTGACACATTTTTCTTTTTTTTAACATAAAAGACTTGCTTTTTTTGCCGAAAACGTTTACTATTAATAGTAGAATAGAACTTATGGAGGAAAGATAAAATGGAATGGACAACCGAGCGCCGTTATAGACGCTATGAAGACTGGTCTAATGATGAAATCAAACAAATCAAGGAAAAGATGGCTCAATCTCCTTGGCATACTCGTTACCATGTCGAGCCTAAAATGGGCCTTCTCAATGATCCAAATGGCTTTTCTTATTTTGATGGCAAATGGATTCTCTTTTACCAAAACTTCCCCTTTGGCGCAGCCCATGGATTGAAGTCTTGGGTGCAGCTTGAAAGTGATGATTTAGTGCACTTTACAGAAACTGGAGTCAAAGTTTTGCCAGATACTCCATTTGATAGCCACGGTGCCTACTCTGGTTCTGCCATGCAGTTCGGCGATCAGTTGTTCCTATTTTATACTGGAAATGTCCGTGATGAAAACTGGATCCGTCACCCCTACCAGATTGGGGCTTTGATGGACAAGGATGGCAAGATTACAAAGATTGATAAGATCTTGATTGACCAGCCATCAGACTCTACAGACCACTTCCGCGATCCGCAAATTTTTAACTTCAAGGGTCAATATTATGCCATCGTCGGTGGACAGGACTTGGAGAAAAAAGGCTTCGTCCGTCTCTACAAGGCTGTGGACAATGACTACACAAACTGGCAAGCAGTTGGCGACCTTAACTTTGCTAACGACCGCACTGCCTACATGATGGAATGTCCAAATCTAGTCTTTGTAGGCGAACAACCTGTTCTTCTCTACTGCCCACAAGGATTGGATAAAGGTGTTCTAGATTATGATAATATCTATCCAAACATGTACAAAATCGGAGCATCCTTTGATCCTGAAAATGCCAAAATGGTAGATGTGTCTTCATTGCAAAATCTAGACTATGGTTTTGAAGCCTATGCGACTCAAGCCTTCAACGCTCCGGATGGACGTACATTGGCAGTAAGCTGGCTTGGGTTACCAGATGTTTCTTACCCATCTGACCGTTTTGACCACCAAGGAACCTTCTCATTAGTCAAAGAACTCACTATCAAAGATGGCAAACTCTACCAATATCCGGTCGCAGCCGTCAAAGAACTTCGTTCTTCTGAAGAGGTCTTCTCAAATCGTACTCAAACCAATAACACCTATGAACTCGAGCTCAACTTGGAGGCCAATAGCCAAAGCGAGATTGTCTTGCTCGCTGACAAAGAAGGCAAGGGGCTTTCAATCAACTTTGACCTTGTCAATGGACAGGTGACAGTGGATCGTAGTCAGGCTGGTGAACAGTACGCCCAAGAATTTGGTACGACACGTTCTTGCCCTATCGAAAATCAAACTACTACTGCCACTATCTTCATCGATAAGTCAGTCTTTGAAATTTTCATCAATAAAGGAGAAAAAGTATTTTCTGGTCGTGTTTTCCCACATGCAGACCAAAATGGTATCCTCATCAAGTCTGGAAACCCAACTGGAACTTACTATGAATTAGATTATGGTCGCAAAACTAACTGATGTCGCAAAACTTGCAGGCGTCAGCCCCACTACCGTCTCACGGGTCATCAATAAAAAGGGGTATCTATCTGAGAAAACCATTCAAAAGGTTAATGAAGCCATGCGATTATTGGGCTACAAGCCCAATAATCTGGCTCGAAGTCTCCAAGGAAAATCTGCCAAGTTGATTGGACTTATTTTTCCAAACATCAGTCATGTCTTTTATGCAGAGTTGATTGACAAGTTGGAACACCAACTCTTCAAAAATGGCTACAAGACCATCATCTGCAACAGCGAACACGACTCTGAAAAAGAACGGGAGTACATTGAAATGCTGGAGGCTAACCAGGTCGATGGTATCATTTCTGGAAGTCACAACTTGGGAATCGAAGACTACAATCGTGTGACAGCACCGATCATTTCCTTTGACCGAAACTTGTCACCAGACATCCCTGTCGTCTCCTCTGATAACTACGGTGGCGGGGTCCTCGCCGCCCAAACTCTGGTCAAGACTGGCGCCCAGTCTATCATCATGATTACAGGAAATGACAATTCCAACTCACCGACTGGACTGCGCCACGCTGGTTTTGCCTCTGTTCTTCCAAAAGCGCCTATTATCAATGTTTCGAGTGACTTTTCTCCCGTCAGAAAAGAAATGGAAATCAAGAATATCTTGACCCATCAGAAACCAGACGCTATCTTTGCTTCAGATGATTTGACAGCTATCCTGGTTATCAAAATCGCTCAAGAGCTGGGAATTTCTGTTCCTGATGAGCTCAAGGTCATCGGCTATGATGGGACCTACTTTATCGAGAACTACTATCCTCACCTGACAACGATTAAGCAACCTATGAAAGAGATTGCCCAACTCACTGTCGATCTTCTCTTACAGAAGATTGAAGGCAAGGAAGTTGCGACAACTGGTTACTTCTTACCAGTCACTCTATTACCTGGAAAAAGTATTTAATACTCAATGAAAATCAAAGAGCAAACTGGGAAGCTAGCCGCAGGTTGCTCAAAGCACAACTTTGAAGTTATAGATAAGACTGATGAAGTCAACTCAAAACACTGTTTTGAGGTTGCAGATGGAAGCTGACGTGGTTTGAAGAGATTTTCGAAGACTATTAGCACAAGAAAACTCAGACTGATTGGTCTGAGTTTTTTATGATCTTAAATTTTCGAGATAGCGCTGGGCTGTCTCTAGGTTAAAGGTTTTGTCTGCAATGAGACGCTCAACGAGGGGAGCAACCTCGGACTCACTAGCACCTGCTAGGAGAGCTAGGGATTTGGCCTGTAGTTTCATGTGGCCTTGCTGGATGCCCGTACTTACCAAGGCTTTGAGGGCCGCAAAGTTTTGGGCAAGACCGATGGACACGATAATCTGAGCTAATTCCTTGGCTGAAGGATTTCCTAGTAGTTCATGACTGAGGGCTACACGAGGATTGAGACCGATAGAGCCACCCTTGGTCGCTACCGGCATGGGTAGGGTCATCTCACCGACCAATTCTTCTCTTTCCATGTCCAGCGTCCATTGACTGAGACCTTGATAGTGTCCATCTCGACTGGCAAAGGCATGGGCCCCAGCTTCGATGGCACGCCAGTCATTACCCGTAGCAATCAAAATGGCATCGATACCATTAAAAATCCCTTTATTATGGGTAGCCGCTCGGTAGGGATCAGCCTGCGCAAACTGGCTAGCCAAAGCTATTTTCTCTGCTATTTCTCTGGCTTCATCCTTTTGTCGGCTCAAGTAGCGAAAGGCAATACGACAGCTTGCTGTCACTAGAGAATCTGTCGCGTAATTGGACAGGATTCCCATGAGACTCTGCCCCTGACTGAGTTCTTCTAAGACCGGCTTCAAGGCTTCTAGCATGGTATTGAGCATATTGGCCCCCATGGCTTCCTGAGTATCGACATGAAGATAAGCAACGAGAAAGTCTGTTTCGCCTTTGATCTGCTCTACATGCAAATCACGCGCCCCGCCACCACGTTTGACGATAGAAGGATAGGCTTGATTGGCAAGTTCCAAGAGCTCGGCTTTCTTGCTGGCAATCTTCTCTTGCGCTTTTTCAGGTTCAGCAACTTGATAAAGGGCTACCTGACCAATCATCTGGCGCTCATGTACTTGGGCAGTAAAACCGCCTGCTCGCTTGATGATTTTGCTGGCATAGCTAGCCGCAGCAACCACAGACGGTTCTTCTGTCACATAGGGAACTGTGTAGTCCTGGCCATTCACCACAAGCTCTGGAATGATGGAATAAGGCAGAGAAAAAGTTCCCACTACATTCTCACTCAGCTGGTCTGCAACTGCCAAGCTGACTTGTTCATCCTGCTCCAGACTCGTTTGCTTTTCAGGACTAAGGAGCGCCTGAGCTTTCAGCAACTCCAGGCGCTCATGGTATGATTTTTTAGAAAATCCATTCCAACTTATCTTCATTATTTTTCAACCTTGCTATAACGGCGTTGGTGGTCGACAATTTCAACCAAGGCATAGTCTTGATGTTCATAGCCTGCAAATTGGGCTGAACCAGACTCATCCAACTGCACCTCTTCGAAGAAGACTTTTTCATAGTCTGCAACAGACAATTCTGTACGTTGTTTAAGTTTGCTCAAACGATCCTTATCAAGGTAAGCCTCATAGCCTTCGACCAATTCACCACTAAAGAACTCTGAAACCGCTCCACTTCCGTAACTGTAGAGGGCAATTTTATCTCCAGCCTTCAAAGTCTCTGCATTTTCCAAAAGAGAAAGGAGGCCGAGGAAGAGGGAACCTGTATAGATATTCCCAATCATCTGACTGTAGAGAATGGACTTGTCAAAGTTCTCTTGCAAACTATCCTGTTTTTCTTTAGACAAAGTTTTGTCCATCATCTTGCGCAAGCCTTTTAGGGCCAACTTAGGATAAGGCAAGTGGAAACAGATGGCCGCAAAGTCACCCATGGTCCAATCGTAGCGTTTCTTATACTCATCCCAAGTCGTTGTCAGGCAATCAAGATACTGTTGGGTCGAGTACACGCCGTTTACATAAGGAGTGCTTGAGTAGTTCGGACGCCAGAAATCCATGATGTCTCGCGTTTGAGCAACGTTATCATTGTTAAAGGCCATGATACGCGGATTTTGGGTGATCAGCATCGCCACACTTCCAGCACCCTGAGTTGGTTCACCTGGAGTTCCCACACCATACTTGGCAATATCACTGGCAATGACTAGGACTTTTGATTCTGGAGAATTCTCCACATGCAATTTAGCATAATGAAGAGCAGCTGTCGCTCCATAGCAGGCTTCTTTGATTTCAAAGCTACGGGCGAAAGGCTGAATGCCTAACAAGCCATGAACAAAGACTGCCGCTGCCTTACTTTGGTCAATCCCTGACTCGGTCGCCACGATGACCATATCGATTTCTTCTTTTTCTTTGTCTGTTAAAATAGAGTTGCTTGCACTAGCTGCCAAGGTAACAATGTCCTCAGTCAGTGGCGCAATACTAATTTCATTTAACAAGAGTCCCTTGCTAAATTTTTCGGGGTCAACTCCCCTCGCTTCTGCTAAGTCTTGTAATTTCAAGACATATTGACTGGTCGCAAAACCAATCTTATCAATACCGATTGTCATATTTACCTCTGTTTTTTCATTCATTGTAAAAAATCGTTTCATTCTATTTTATCACAAATAGGGACAAAAGAGAGAAAAAAGACTTGATTCAACAAATCAAGTCTTTGCTTTGACTGCATTAGGAAGAGATTCCTCGTTGTTTGCGGATATAGTAATAAAGCTTTAGAATTACCGTTCCACTTGCCATTCCAATAGAAATAACAAGGGCTAACATAACCACCAAAGTCGCGCTGGCAATAGCATGGCTGTAATCACCTGTCACAAAGAAAGCTGTCGTTCGATAGGATAAATAACCTGGCACCAAGGGAGCAAGAATGGCCAAGACAAAAACTACCGCTGGTGTCTTATAGACAATACTTAAAATCTGGCTGATGCAAGAGCCAATTACTGCTGCGATAAAGGTCGCAATAATAACATTGGTTGGTTCTTTAAGCACGAGATAGAGGAGCCAAACGCCCATTCCCAAAACACCACCAGGTAGGAGCATGGAGCGTTGAACATTCAGTACGATTAGAAAGGTGATAATGGCGAGTAAACTCGCCACTGCTTGGAGCAAAATACTTGTTAGAGTCATCTTATGTCATCAAAACCAGGGCGACAGAGGTGCCAGCCCCTAAAGCGAGGGTAATGAGCAAAGATTCAAACATCTTGCTCATACCAGAGTTGATATGGTTGGTCATGATATCCCGTACCGCATTTGTCAGAGCAATCCCTGGAACAAAGGGCATGACCGCTCCTGCTATAATCAGGTCTGCCGTCGAAGGAAATCCTGTATAGCGGGCCCAGAACTGAGCGATCAATCCGAAAACAAAGGCACCCGCAAAGGCCGTTACAAAAGGAATGCGGACAAACTTCTCTACATAGAGAGAGAAGGCAAATCCAAATAAGGTCGCAATAGCCGCACCAAAAGCGTCATAGACATTGCCCCCAAACATAATCGAGAAGAAAGGGGCACTGAGGGTCGCTGCTACGGTCACTTGGAACTTGGTATAAGGTAAGGCTTGATTGCCGATTTCTTTCAGCTTTTTAAAGGCTGTCGAGAGATCAATCTGCCCTCCGACAAGCTCCCGTGATACTTGGTTGACATCACAGACTTTTTCAATGTTATAAGAGGATGAGGTCACCCGTTTCATCCGAGAAATATTGGTGTTTTCGATAGAAAAGAAAATAGCCGCGGGCATGGCAAGAACATTGCAATCCATTATTCCTTGCGAATGGGCAATACGGATCATAGTATCCTCAACCCGATGAATCTCTGAGCCACTTTTCAGGAGAATGGTTCCTGCTAGCATAATCACATCAATGACGGCATTCAACTCTCTCGATTCGTCCATTTTCTCCTCCTTTTTTCTACTTCCTATATTTTATCACAAAATCTTGTGAAAAAAAATCTTTGTCATGAAATCATGACAAAGATTCGTTTAATCTCGAGAACTCTCGTGAGTTCCTTCACTATTGGATGAACTGCTAGAAGGAGTATTCCCTTGTTGATTTCCTTGTTGGTTCCCCTGGTTTGGACTTGTAGGAGAACCCTGGTTTCCACGTTGGGCAGGATTAGAGGATGAAGTTGACGGTGGTGTTTTTGGTTTGTAGATGGAAAGTTTGATACGCGTACTTGCAAGATCAACCAGTTCTCCTGCTCTTGGCGTTTGACTTACAACAGTTCCTTCTGCCGTTCCTTCAGGAGCAGTCGATACTTCTACAACCTCAATATTTGCTTCCTTCACACCGACAATCTGAGTCAAGTTATTCTTCGTAAACTCGAGACTTGAACCGATGTAGTTCGGCATGCTGACACTAGTCACCTTCTTAGCCACTGTTAAGGTAATCGTAGTGGCTTTTGAGAGATCATAGGTCGAACCCGAAGCAGGGGTCTGTCTGAGGACGATTCCAGGTTCGCTTTCATTGGATTCTTCCTCTTCCATCTTGATTAGATTTTCAGGAACCTTCTTCTCCTTGAGTTCAGCTACAACTTCCGTATACTTACGTCCGACATAATTGCTCAATTGGAAGGATTGCTTACCAGAAGAAACAATCAAATTGACCTTGGTTCCTTCTTTTCGGCCACTACCAGCTTCTGGATCCGTTCGAATAACACGTCCTTCTGCTACTGTATCGCTGGCCTCTGACTTTTCTTCACCGGCTTCAAACTTGGATTTTTTAAGAGCTTCCTTAGCCTCTGCAACGGTTTGTCCAGCTACGTTAGGAATAGCAATCGTTGCTGGTGTTCTTGACAAAATCCAGACCAAAGAGGCTACAACCAATAGGAGACTAGCCAAAAGAATCATATAGCGAGCCTTAAACTTCCGTTTCTTGGCTGGCTTTGGAGCTGGAGCCGGCTCTGCCACTGGTTGAGTTGGTTTCTTTGGCTGAGGGCGTTCTTCTTGCGCCGGAGCTTTAGGAATCGATGTCAGTGTACTTTGTGGAACTTTAGGTAAAGTCTTAGTGTCTGCCTTACTCGCATCGTCAAAAACCAGTTTCGATTCATTCCGACGATTATAAGACAAGCTAGTTGACAAGTCTACATACATTTCTGAAACAGACTGATAACGATCTGACAGCTTCTTAGCAGTCGCCTTGATGACAACATTTTCTAAAGCCTGAGGGACAGATGGGTTTTCAGCTATGACGGACGGAAGTGGCTTCTGGAAATGCTGGAGGGCAATCGTAACCGCGCTATCCCCATCATAAGGGATATGCCCCGTCAGCATCTCATAGAAGATAATCCCCATTGCATAGATATCACTCTGGAAGGTCGCTTTAGAACCACGCGCTTGTTCAGGTGATAAATAATGAACAGAGCCTAACATTGAGTTTGTCTGGGTCAGACTGGTCTCCGCAAAGGCTACGGCAATCCCAAAGTCCGTGACCTTAGCTGTGCCGTCAGGTGTCAAGAGGATATTTTGAGGTTTCAAATCCCGGTGAACAATGCCTCTAGTATGGGCTAAGCGCATGGCCAAGAGGATTTGCCCCATGATCCGAACTGCTTCTTCATTTGAAAGAGGATAGTGTTCTTTAATATAGCGCTTGAGGTCAAGGCCTGCAACGTATTCCATAGCTAGGTACTGTTGACCGTCTTCCTCACCAATATCTGTTATCCGAACGATATGAGGATGGTCCAGATCCGCCATGGCCCTCGCTTCACGCTGGAAACGTGCCACAGCAATCGGGTCCGTCTGGTAGTTGGTCCTCAGGACCTTCACTGCCACTTCTTCCCCGTCTAGGATCAAATCCTTGGCCAAGTAAACATCTGCCATGCCTCCTCGACCAATCTGCTTGACAATCCGATACCGCCCGGCAAAAATCTTGCCGATTTGGATCATTCTGCTGCCTCCTCGTTCATGTAAACAAGGGCAACCGTAATGTTGTCTAAACCTCCTGCATTGTTAGCGAAGCGAATGAGGGTTGCCGCCTTGTCTGCTAGGGAAATATCGCTGGTTACGATATCATAAATCTCGCTTGCCGAAATCATATTGGTCAAACCATCACTATTGAGCAAGAGATAATCTCCTGACTCCAGTGTAATCATCCCAAAATCTGGCTGGATTTCATCTTTTTGTCCGATAGACTGGGTGATGATATTCTTTTGAGGGTGAGTTTCTGCTTCTTCTGGAGTCAATTGACCAGCCTTGAGCAATTCGTTGACCAAGGAATGGTCACTTGTCAACTGGTGGTATTCTTCTCCACGAATCAAACCGATACGAGAATCTCCAATGTGAGCATAGATGGCTTGGTTATCAATAAAAGCAACAGCTTCTAGCGTTGTTCCCATGCCTCTGTAGGCTTCGTCCTGACCTAGTTGATGAATTTTTTGATTTTCAATCTCCAGGTAGTGGGCAAACCACTCACGAACTTCATTGACTGAGTCGATTTGGGTATCTACCCAAGCCACACCAAGGTCTGTTACCGCCATTTCACTAGCGATATTTCCTGCACGGTGTCCTCCCATCCCGTCAGCCAAGATGATCATAGTGCGTCCTGCTCGGTTAACAAAGTGATTGACATAGTCCTGATTATTTGTCCGTTTCTGACCAACATCTGTTAATAATGCTATTTCCATTGTGTCAGTTCCTTCCTATTCTGATATCTTGCGAAATTGGCTGATAAAGAATCCATCACTTCCATACAATTCTGGAGTAATCAGGATGCAGCCATCTTTCAGGATATCCTTGCATTCGTGTTCTAGTTTAACCTGCTCGAACTCGGGATGACTTTCTAAAAACGCCTCAACGACTTGAAAGTTCTCCTCAGAGACAATAGTACAGGTACTATAAGTTATTATACCACCTTTTCGTAGCGTTTGACAAACACTACCTAATATTTCCAGCTGAATTTCCTGTAAGGACGTGAAATCTGCTGTTTCTTTATTGTATTTGATGTCTGGTTTGCGACGTAAAAGTCCAATCCCAGAACAGGGAGCATCTACTAAAATCTTATCAAAAGAGTCCTTTTCAAAAAATTCATCCACTTTTCTGGCATCCAATTTTTGCGTTTGCACTCGATCTGCCACACCTAAACGCTCCGCATTTTCTTGGATCAAGTCCAACTTATGATCATAAAGATCCAAAGCCGTCACCTTACCAGATGTGAGGTAAGAAGCCATATGAGCTGTTTTCCCACCTGGAGCGGCACAGGCATCCAGGACCTGTTCATCACCTTGTAGATCAAGAGTCGGAGCAACCAGTTGACTGGACTCGTCTTGGATGGTAATGGCTCCATCCGCAAACAAATCATGACCTGCAAAGTGGCCTTGCTCCTTGACCAGACCAGTGGCCGCCAAAGGGGAATCAGTCGCCTCTAACAAAGCTTTGATTTCCTCTTTTCGGCTCAAATCAGCTACACGGATACTGGCTTTGCTGCGCACCAAGAGACTTTTAAAGATGGCTTGTGCTCGCTCTTCCCCGTACTCTTCCTTGAGTTTAGACACGAGCCAAACTGGGAGAGAATAGGCAATGGAATCACGCTTGTTTTTGCGTTTAATACTGTCAATATCTGGCCAACCTTCTCTCAAAATACGACGAAGGACGGCGTTGACTAATTTTTCACTGCCTTTTTTACGCGCTTTGGCTAGTTCCACTGCTTCATTAACAACAGCGTGATTAGGAATCTTATCCAGATACCGAAGTTGGTAAGCGCTCAGAAGGAGCAGGATATAGAGCCAGTTATCTAGCTTATCCCGGTCTTCGATAAAGTGGGACAGGTACCATTCCAGGGTGAGTTTTCGGGCTACCGTTCCGTAGACAATCTCTGTCACCAACCCCTTATCTGCTACTGAGAGTTGACTGCCTTTGAGGTATTTGTTTAAGGCAATATTGGAGTATGCTTGGTTAACCAAAACATCCTCTAATACTGCTAGAGCTAGACTTCTAGCCGTTTCTACTTTAGCCACCAAATCGTTCTCCTACAGTCAATGTCCGTCCAACTCCATTGAGGAAGGAAGCAATGTCCATCTTAGGCTTTCCAGCTGGCTGGACTTGCTTGAGAGATAGAGCCCCTTCTGCCGTTGCGACGATCAATTCCTTCTTGCCAATTGAAAGGATCTCGCCTGGATTTCCCTGACCTTCTACTGGCAGGGCTTCATAAATCTTAAAGCGGTCTCCCTTGAGAAAAGTGTGGGCAACAGGCCATGGATTCATGCCACGTATTTGGTCGAAGAGTTGACGATTGGTTTTGGTCCAATCGAGTTTCTCTTCTTCAGGTTTGATATTTGGCGAGAAAGTGACTTGGCTTGGGTCCTGAGGCACAGGTTTGATCTCCCCAGCAATATAGCCAGGAAGGGTGTCCAAAAGCAAGTCACGACCAACGATTGCCAATTTTTCAAACAAGGTGCCGACATTGTCCTCATCTGTGATAGGAATACTGCGACGGGAAATCATATCTCCTGCATCCATTTCCTTAACCATCTCCATAATGGTCACACCAGCTTCCTCATCCCCTTGAATCAAGGCATAATGAATGGGGGCGCCACCACGGTGTTTTGGAAGAAGGGAAGCGTGAACGTTGATCGCAAAATCCATGCTATCAAGAAGTTTACTTGGGAGGAACTGCCCAAAAGCAGCGGTCACAATCCCATCTGCCCCTAGCTTCATAATGGCTTCCATCTCTGGACTTCCAGATAATTTTTCAGGCTGGTAGATAGGAAGGCCTGCTTCTTTGGCAGCCTGCTTGACTGGGGTTTCTTGGATGACTTTTTTACGACCGACAGCGCGATCTGGCTGGGTCACAACAGCTAGAATCTCGTAACGGTCATCTGTCAAAAGTCCTTTTAAGACTGTCGCTGAAAAGTCGGGTGTCCCCATAAAGATTAGTTTTGTCATTTCTTCTCCTTCTTATAAAAATTGCTGCGGTTCGTGGTCAATGCTGAGACGAAGCTCGCTATTTTCCCGTTCTTGAGTCAAGGCCAAAACTCGATTGAGAGTCTGTCCCAGCTCATCTTCTAAACGGTATTTAATCAAAATCTGGTAATGATAAAGGTTGTGAGTACGGGCAATGGGTTTTGGCGTTGGTCCAAGGATTTTACTAGTTTCCGATAAACCTGAGCGCAAAATTCCCATAACTTCATAGGCACGTTTGACAACCTCTTCTTCTTTCTTGTGAGAGAGGGTAATCCCAATGGTGAAATAATAAGGTGGATAGCCGAGTTGACGCCTAATACTCATTTCATAGGCGTAAAAACCTTCATAGTCCTGTTCCTTGGCAAAACGAATGGCATAGTGCTCCGGATTGTATGACTGAATCAAGACCCGCCCAGCTTTTTCCGCACGACCTGCCCGTCCTGCCACCTGAGTTAAGAGTTGGAAGGTTCTCTCAGAAGAACGGAAATCAGGCAGATTCAAGGCTGTATCCGCATTGAGGACTCCGACTAGGGTCACATTTGGAAAATCCAAGCCCTTAGCAATCATCTGAGTTCCCAACAAGATATCTGCTTCCCCTCGGCCAAACTGGTCAAGAAGAGCTTGGTGACTGCCTTTCTTGCGGGTCGTATCCACATCCATCCGCAGAATGCGAGCCTGAGGAAAGAGTTCTGCCAGTTCATCGTAAGCTTTCTGAGTCCCCGTCCCGTAGTAACGAATACTGCGGCTTTGACAGTTGGGACAGACATGAGGAATCCCCTTTGAAAATCCACAGTAATGGCAGTTCATGGTCTTGGTATCCATGTGGAGAGTCAGAGAAATATCACAGTTGGGACAGCTATCTACCGTTCCACACTCCCGACACATAACAAAACTAGAATAACCCCGACGGTTGAGCATGAGGACTGCCTGTTCTTTTTTATCCAAACGGTCTCGAATGGCCTCTAGCAAAGGAGGCGTAAAGTTTGATGTCTCATTCTGCCCGATATAGTCCCGAAAGTCAATCACTTGAACTTCAGGAATAGTGGCTAAAGGATTGGCCCGTTGGGTCAGACGTAAGTGTTGATAGACACCTTTTCCAGCTCGCGCACGGCTTTCTAAGCTCGGTGTTGCTGAGCCAAGGACTAGGGCTGCTTGATTGTACTGGGCTCGTAAAATGGCGACCTCTCTCGCATGATAACGGGGATTGCTGTCTTGTTTATAGCTAGCTTCATGTTCTTCATCGATAATCATGACACCTAGATTTTTAAGCGGAGCAAAGATAGCTGATCGAGCGCCAACGACAACTTGGGCATCGCCACGCTCAACCTTGCGCCATTCGTCGTACTTTTCACCATTAGACAGGCCTGAGTGGAGAATGGCTACTTTCTCGCCGAAACGAGCAATAAAACGCTCCGTCATTTGTGGCGTCAGAGAAATCTCAGGCACCAGCAAAATAGCCGTCTTACCCTTATCCAAGGCTCCTTGGATAATCTGCAAGTAAACCTCAGTTTTCCCACTTCCTGTAATTCCTTGAAGGAGGAAAGGAGGCTGTTGACTGCCAATAGCACTGACAACGGCATCACGCGCCTGTCTTTGTTCAGGATTCAATTTCAAAGGTTGGCTGACTTCAATGCCTTCAAAATAAGCGGCTGAGCGTTGCACTTCCTTTTGGACTATAGACACAGCACCTTGTTCCACAAAGAAGTTGACTTGCTCCCGTGAGTAGGAATCTAACAAACTAGCCAGAGGAGCGCTTTCAGGATGAGCTAGCAAATAGTCTCTCAGCTCTGCCTTTTTCTTAGCACGCGCAGAAATCTCAATCTTCTCTAGTCGAGTAGCATCAACCTCATACCAAGACTGGGTCTTGACCTTCTTTTGATCGACTGCCTGGTATTCTAGGCGGAGCAAACCTTTCCTGGTCAAGCGCATCATTTCTGCCTGCTTAGCAAGGTCTAGAGAAGAAAAGGCTAGCGAATCTTCTGAACCAAACAGACGCTCTCGGTCTGCCTGACTCAGACCTTCCAGAGGATAGAGAATCTTATCATAACTGGAGTTTAAAAATCCTGGAAGCATGGCTTTTAGGATGGAGATTTTGTAAGAAAAGACGGACTTGCGTAATTCCTCAGCTAGCCAAAGTTGCTCCTGAGTCAAGACGGGAGAAAAGTCTAGGACTTCTGCAATCTCTTTCAAGTCCTGATCTGCCACTTCTTCATCCGACTGGGACTCCAAGCCCAACACAATCCCTTGGATCAAACGATTGCCCTTACCGAAGGGAACATGGACCCGCATACCGACTTCCAGCATCTCTACAAATTCCTCTGGGATCTTGTAACTATAGGGCTGGTCCGTCTGCATCAGGGGAACATCCACGATAATCTTTGCGATCGCCATTTTCTCACCTCCTTCTTGTCAGTAAATTCTTGCAATAGAAAAAATAAGATTGAGTCCCCCCAACCTTAAATTTTTTCACCATCTTCTTTTTCTTTAGCGATTTGCTCTTTGATTTTCTTTTCTTCTTCTTCTTTGCGACGTTTTTCTTCTTCGATACGGAGACGAACCGCTTCACGTTTTCCTTCTGGATCTGGGTGAATGGTTACATTTCCTGACTCGATTTCTTCCAAAGCGCGAAGAGTTGATTTTTCAGACTTAAACTCTTGAGTCGCTGGTGCGCCTGCTTCTAGTTCGTGGGCACGTTTTGCTTCCAAGATTACGAGTGAATATTTTGATGGTACCTTGTCTAGCAAGGTATCAATAGAGGGTTTTAACATCATTTGCTTGTACCTGTTTCCTATAGTTTATCGAGTAGTTGGAGATTTTGGCAACATCTCCTGGTAGTGACCAATGACACGGTCCACACGGAAGTGTTCTGCTTCGATCACACGCTTGACACGTTCAGCAGCGAGGGGCACCTGATCGTTGACAATGGCATAATCATACTCACGCATGAGAGCAATTTCTTCCTTGGCTTTTTCGATTCGTTGGGCAATCACTTCAGCGCTATCTGTTCCACGACCTACCAAACGATCTTGCAATTCATCCAAATCTGGTGGCGTTAGAAAGATAAAGACAGCATCTGGAACCTTTTTCTTAACCTGAAGAGCTCCTTGGACTTCAATCTCAAGAAAGACATCGATTCCCTTGTCCAGAGTTTCGTTGACATAGGTAAGAGGAGTTCCGTAGTAGTTACCGACATATTCTGCATATTCCAACATCTGACCTTGACGGATTAGCTCTTCAAACTCTTCACGAGTACGGAAGAAATAGTCCACTCCATCCACTTCACCAGGACGTTGCGCACGCGTCGTCATCGATACAGAGTATTGAAATTGATTCTCAGAACTCTCAAAAATCTCTCTTCTAACCGTTCCTTTCCCAACTCCTGAAGGACCAGAAAAAACGATTAGCAAGCCTCGGTCTGCCATTATGTCTCCTTTAGTTAGTCTGTGAAATAAAGTAAAATTTCTCTCGGATACTGATGATTGCGTCAGTTATCCTTCTACAGTCTTTCTATCTAGTGTAACAAAAAAGCAGTAATTTTTCAACTGCTCTTTCTTATTTATTTAGCATAATCTACTGCACGAAGTTCGCGAATCACGGTTACCTTGATATTTCCTGGGTAATCGAGATTGTTTTCAATTTTCTCACGAACTTTGTGAGCCAAGATTGTGACTTTGTCGTCCTTGATTTGTCCTGGATTAACCATGATACGGATTTCACGTCCTGCTTGAAGGGCAAAACTATTTTGCACTCCTTCAAAGCCATTGGCGATTTCTTCCAAATCATGGAGACGCTTGATGTAGCTTTCAAGAGACTCGCTACGAGCACCTGGACGCGCTGCACTCAAGGCATCTGCTGCAGCAACGATCACTGCAATGACGCTTTCGGCCTCCACATCGCCGTGGTGGCTAGCAATCGTATTCACCACAACTGGGTGTTCCTTGTACTTACGAGCCAATTCCGTACCAATCTCAACGTGGCTACCTTCAACCTCGCGGTCAATAGCTTTCCCGATGTCATGAAGGAATCCAGCACGACGGGCAAGAGCTGCATTTTCACCAAGTTCACTGGCGATGATACCAGACAACTTAGCGACTTCAATCGAATGACGCAAGACATTTTGTCCATAAGAAGTACGGAACTGCAAGCGTCCCATAATCTTCATCAAGTCTGGATGAAGGTTTGGCGCACCAATCTCATAGGCAGCAGCCTCACCGTATTCACGGATCTTATTGTCAATCTCTTGACGGTTTTTCTCAACCAACTCCTCGATACGAGCTGGGTGGATGCGGCCGTCCTTGAGCAACATTTCCATGGTCATACGAGCAATTTCACGACGAATCGGATCAAATCCTGACAAGGTTACCACTTCCGGTGTATCATCGATGATGACATCAACCCCTGTTAAACTTTCAAAGGTACGAATATTTCGACCTTCGCGTCCGATAATGCGTCCCTTCATGGTATCATCTGGTAGGTGAACTGTCGAGTTTGTTGACTCTGCTACATAGTCACCAGCGATACGCTGCATAGCCTGAACCAAGATATCTTTGGCAACCTTGTCTGAACGTTCCTTCACCTCTTGCTCAGCCTCACGAATGCGGCTAGCAATTTCCTTGGTCAAGTTTTCCTCTGTCTGAGCCAAGATAATATCTCGAGCCTCAGTTTGGGAAAGGGAACCGATACGTTCAAGTTCAGCTTCTTTTTGTCTTTCGACTTCCTCTAATTGCTCTTCACGTGCATCAAGGTTTTTTGCTCTATCAGAAATACTTTGTTCTTTTTGTTCAAGTGTTTTTTCTTTGTTCGTCAAATTGTCGTCTTTGCGGTCAAGGCTCGCAGCTCTCTCCGTCAAACGACTTTCAATTTGCTTGAGCTCCTGACGTTCTGACTTAAATTCAGCGTCCACTTCTTCACGGTATTTTCTGGCTTCCTCTTTGGCCTCCAATAGTGCTTCTTTTTTAAGAGACTTGCTTTCGCTTTTGGCTTCATTTAGTAATAAATCCGCTTCACGCTCAGCTTGTCCTCGTAAATTAGTTGCTTCTTGTTCAGCATTTAGAAGCATCAACTCTGCAGCTTCTTGAGATGATTTCATCTTAGCTGAGATGCTGACATATCCAATGACTAAACCAATGATGACGGCAAAAACAGCAATCGCAAGTGTCATGATTTCCATGTTTTTACCTCATTAAATTTGTTTATCGAATGACATACATTCCTTAATATTCTATCATAAAAAACCGATTTTCACAAACCCAAATTGAAGAGTTTCTATTGAAATTTAGACAAAGAGCCATCTAATTCTAAGCTCTATTGTATTAATTCATATAATGGAATGTGATTAATTGTGATTTGCCCCTTCGATTCCAAAGGTAGATATTTTTTTATAAAGTTCTGATATTCTGGGGCTTCTAATTTCTCCCTGTCATTAATTGTATAATTATCTTTTATATTATTGTCTAAAACATCATAGTATATTTCAACTAGACGTTCCTCTATATCATAACCAGAATGATTACCGTTACGATAAAATACATCCTCGGTTTCTTCTGATAAAAATAAATCTCTTAACCCTATCTCCCATAAACACGATAAAAGTTGAGAAAGATAGGCCTTTTTCTTATTATATGATTTTTTATCTATGTTCGAAAAATCATCTGAAATTTCTATAAGATCTTCAATATTAAAATCTACAATCTTTGCTAACATTTCAAAATGAAAATATCCTTCAGACTCAAATAACTTGTTATATTTGTCTATCCAATTAAAACGCTTATAAGATTCAAAAAATAATACTAGAATACTCTCTGTTTCCTCGCAACCATTCATCCACTTAATAATGTAGTCTGCTTTCTCATTATTATCAGTTTTATTTGAAAGTTCTTCTAACGACTTCTGGAACTCTCTCAGATTTGGTTTTTTTGCTTTTGAATTATTATTTTTATCTTGTACAACTCTTTCCTCTATATCTACATAATAAATTTTAAAAATCAATGATAACATTTTCCCAAAGTCATCATCTCTCAATTTACTCTTTTTCAAAATGTTATCTATGACTTCTCCTGTAGATACCATTCTATTATGATTCAGCTTAAATTTATTATCAATGAGATATTTCTTTGTTGATTCTATTTCCTTACTATTTAAAATTACAATAATTTTAAATTTTTTATTCTCAGAAAGATAGTCAATATAACCCAATAAATCATTGTAATCTGAAGGGTTATCAGATTTTGCTTCATCTAAACGCTCATCTGATTTTGCTGCATCTGAAGGGTTATCAGATTTTGCTTCATCTAAACGCTCATCTGATTTTGCTGCATCTGAAGAGTTATCTGATTTTGCTACATATGAAACCCGTTCAAAATCATCAAAAATGATGATAGAATCTCGCTTCATCAAATCCGTTCCAACTGTTTTAAAGAACCATTTAAAAACTCCTCCAACAAGTGGAATAAAGTCCAAATTCCCGAGTATGGATTGTTTTTCTATCTCATTAATCAATATCTTCTCTGCTTGCTCTCTTGTTTTGATCCCAAAGCAAGAAATATAGTAGATTTCTTTCTTTTTGTAAATTTGATTTTCAAAAAACGTCTTTATAAAAAATGTTTTCCCACTTCCCCAAGAACCATCCAACCAGAAGACATTATGAATAGAATCTGAACTATTTAAAAACTCCACCAGATGAGTTTGAAAAGGATAGTCACCCAAGTCATATTCCGGAAATAGCTCTGGGTCCAGTTTCTTATAACTAATTTTTTTAAAAATTATGTCTAAAAACCAGAATAGTATTGTTGGTATAGTCAGTGCTAACAATATTATTACACGATTCGCATACAAAATCGAAATAATATCTTTTAAAAAATTATAATTAGATACAAATTTATAGATAGGTAAAGCAAAGCGTTTAAATTGTTCAATCTCCAGCGCAAGATATAGTACCCATATACTGGCTATAAATATTTTATACCACTCAACAACTCTAACATTACTACTCCATGATGGCCTTTTCAATAAATATTTCAATGGTTTGAAATTCAGAAAAAAATTAAAAATCCTCGTCATTATATTTTTCATATATACCCCTTTTAATCTATATCATCATGATTATACCACAAAATAAGAGTTATAAAGCGGATTCAAGGACAAAGATTGTAATCACTATACTAAATTTCTTTGCTGATTTTTTGCCTTAGGAAATCTGTCATTCTCCAAAAAATTTATCTTTAATTTATTAGCTAAAATTTCTAAAATAAAAAGCCTACCTTTCAGTAGACTTAGTAGTGATCTTTGAAGGACAAGAAAGCCACGCTATCCCCATCTATCATATAAATCAAGCGATTTTCTGCATCAATGCGCCGTGACCAGGCTCCTTGATAGTCATATTTGAGTGGCTCTGGTTTCCCCATTCCTACAAAAGGATCGCGTTGAATATCCTTGATTAATTTATTGATTCTTTTTAGTGTTTTCTTATCTTGGTTTTGCCAATAGCAATAATCCACCCAGGCATCTTCTGTAAACTTGAGCAGCATTTCTCACTCCTCAATCACATGTACCTGAGTGCCTCCAGCACGAACTTGAGCCATTCCTCGCAAGACCTTGTCAGAAAGTTCCTTATTTTGAGCGATTCTCAGGGTTTCCTGAATACTATCCCACTCGCTCTTTGAAAGGACTACAATATCCTCATCTGGATTTTTATTGACCACCGTCAAAGGCTCAAATTCATCGTTTACCTTCTTCATGTAGTCTTTTAAATGATTTCGGAATGTTGAGTAAAGAACTGCTTCCATAACCATACCTCGTTTTACCTCTTTTCCACTATTATACACAAAAAGAAAGAAATTGTCAGGAACTTGTACAAGATTCTTCTTTTCTATCTATTTATTCGAAAATCTTCTAAAAAAGCCTACCTTTCAGTAGACTTAGTTTGTTTCTATTATGATGGGCGCTCTGCCGAAATTCTGCTCCGCGATGCTTGGCTGTCCTATTTTGTAAATCTGGTCTGCCTTTTGAGTCATAGCATCCCAAGGTTCTTTGCCAATTCGGCTGACTAGATGGACCTGCCCTTTCAGAGACTTGAGGTGTCGTCTGCCTTTTTCGGTAAAGCCAAGGACATGAATGGCTTCTGGCAAGTCGCTTTCTCTGACCTGCACCAAAATATAGGTCAAGAGGCGTCTGACACGCGCCTTGGTATAACGCTTGGTGGCAACTGCCTCGACCAATTCGTCCACAGACTGGGCTGTTTTAATAGTTTCCTTAATACGCACAGCCATTTCTTGATTGACCTGATAGATGGTGGTAAGGTCGGGATTTGACAAAATTTGATAGCGGAGCAAGGGAAAATAGTCTTCCCAGCTCACCTTACTGGTCTGCTCAAAGAGGGCAACCGAAGGCATAAAGCGTTCTAAGAAACCTTGGTCTGATTGATGCTGACGGAGGGCTGTCGCCGAGGCAAAGTCCACATTCTTATCCACAGAATGGTAACCAGCCCCCTGACGCTGAATCGACTCAAGCTTGATGTTTCGTCCTGCAACCGCCTTGGCATAGGCCAAAGCCAGAACATGATTGGGGGTATGGCCAGAAAAATCAAGACCTGCAAATTCCTTCCACATAGCTTGGGTTTTCTGGGGATAAGAGAGGGAATCAGGCAGATTTTTCACAAATTTCTCCATCTCAGTACCTTGCTCTGTGTATAAGTCAGATATCTTTTTATAATCCAGAACTTCCTCTGTCCCGAAAGCTAGCCTATCAATCCCCAAGCGAGCCAAGATATCCACAGCTCCTTGGCCAAAGAAATCTGCCGCCTGAACACTGACTAAAAAGGGCAATTCCACTACCAGATCCGCTCCATTTTCCAGTGCCATGTGAGCCCGTGTCCACTTGTCCACAATAGCAGGCTCTCCACGCTGCATGAAATTCCCAGACATGGCAACGATTTTCAATCCCTTCGCCTGATCCAGCAGGTATTTATGCCCATTATGAAAAGGATTAAACTCCGCGATAATACCTGTGATGGTCATAATGTTCTCCCATTCTAATGACGAAATCTACGATACCGCTCAGGCAATCTTCCTCTCCAGTTAAGCCATTGTTTTTCTCCTACTGGAAGGATTTCTGCCAGTTGTTCATTACTATAATTTTTTTGCAACTCAGGATAAGCTATCAACATAGTTGGCCTATGGCATCCAGCAACTGTCATTGGCCATGTTCCATACATCAGCATATGTCGGATATCATCCTCCGATTTTATTTCATTTACTAACATATCAAAAAGTTTCTTAGACATATCGTAAACGACTAACTCTGAAAATACGGTTCCTTCTTCCTGAACATAGAAGTATTGCCCATCTTTTTCCCAAAGCGTTCCATTTTGACGGATACGATTAAACTGCGAAACTTCTTCCCAAGAATATTTTGATCGAACCATATCCATCTCCTACTTCTGCGCGACAAAAAACCAACGGGTGCTGGTTTCTGTCGGCTCCTTATCCTCAAAGTCCGCATAGAGTTTGAAAGACTTGAAGCCAGCCTGCTCCAGCAAAATATCATAGGTCAAAACCTCATAGGTCCGCTCCTCATGCACTTCATCGTGGCGACTAAAGGAACCGTCCGCTTCCTTGAGAAAGAAGGTCAACTCATGCACGATGGAGTGAGGAGCTTCGTCCTCATAGGTATCCCAAAGCATGGCAAAATCTTCCGCATTTTCATGGTAGGAATAGCCTGGAAAAACCTCATCTGTCTGGTAGGTCGAATGCACATCAAAGATGAATACTCCGTCTTCATTGAGGGCATTATACACTTCTTTAAATACGTCCCCTACCTCCACCTCATCCTGCATGTAGCAGATAGAGTCCGAGTAACACGTAACAAAGTCGTACTTACCGGCCTTGGATAAGTCCAGCATATTGCCTTCAATAAAATCAATCTTTTGCTTGGCTGATGTTGCTCTCTTCTCAGCAATCTTCAGCATATCCGCGCTCAAGTCAAGTCCTGTCACATCAAAGCCAGCTTGAGAAAAGCGGACAGACTGGATACCTGTTCCACAAGCCAATTCCAAGAGTTTCTTTCTCTCCTTGGTCTTAGGCAAATGACGTAGAGAAAAATCCGTCCATTTATCGTATAAACTGTCATCCATGACCGCATCATAGACCGCCGCAAAGGTTTCATAAGTTGCCATAATTAAGATACAAAGAGCGTTAAAAGCAAGGAGAAAATAGGAAACTTTCTGCTGTATCATCAGATACAAAGGAAGTTACTCTTTTTCTCGCAGCTTTTAGCTCGTGTTCAGTTTCGAGATGAACAAAACACGACGCCCTCACCTTTCTATCCATTTTTTCTAAACTAAGCAAATAAAACCCAGTTGACTGCAACTGAGTTCGATTGAAGACAAAGTCTTTTTAAGACTTTCCTTAGGTGATTTCGGACATCTGCGACCTTCTTCGAAGTTCCAAGACTTAGTTTTGAGCCTAAGGTCTCAAAACTCCCGACTTCTTGAAACATTTTTGTTTCAAGAAGTTTTATCACAACGGAAAGTCTCGGTAATTTCTCACCTTCTCACTCAGAAAACAAGAATAATCTCAATACATTGTCGAATTTCAAAGTAATTCCCAGCCGAAGTTCAAGTCATCTTCTACGCCAGAGTTTCAGATAAATCTACTGAGCTCGCCTCATGCCATAGTTTTTCTAGGTTATAATGGGCACGCATTTCTTCTGAGAAGATATGCACAACGACACCACCGAGGTCTAGCAAAACCCAGCCTCCCGCTGCATCGCCTTCAACATGGCTACCTTTAAAGCCTGCTTCGGCTACTTTTTCACGAATGTTATCAGCGATTGCATCCAACTGACGGCTATTCATCGAGCTCGTGATTACAAAGTAGTCTGTCACGCTGGTCAAATCTTGTACATCAAGTGCGAGGATATCCTCCGCACGTTTCTCATCAGCCGCTTTCACGACTAGTTCTAGTAATTCTTTTTCGTTCATTTAGTCCTCTTTCAAATAGTGCACAAAGGCGTTATAGGTTTCAAGGGTTTGGGGATAGATGGGGAATCCCTGATGAGCTAGATGCTCCACAGTTCGTGCCGTTTCGTAGGCCACTGCCTTATTGAGCGATAGCTCAGCAATCTCACGTGCCTCGTCCACTCCAGGAAAGGCACGATTGTGCTCGATATAGTCTGCGACGTAGACAACTTTATCCAGGTCGCTCATCTGACCAGCACCGACTGTATGGATTTCAATAGCTCTCAGGATTTCAGAATCATGCAAATCCAAGTCCTCCTGAATCTTGTAGATGCCAACCATACCATGCCAGACATTATTACCCCAGTTTTTGAGGTCAGGGTCTAATTGGTAACGGTCAATCAAGTCTAGAAATTCCTGATCTGACAGCTTTTTAGCATAGTCATGGAGAAGACCTGCTAGTCCTGCTTTCTCGGCATCGAATCCAAATCTCTCAGCTAGTTCTATGGCTGCACGCTCTACACCCAGACAATGGGTCAAACGTTTTTCAGGCAGAAGCTCTGCCATTCTTTCCAACAAAGCCTCACGGGAGCAGTTGATATAGTCTTGATAGGCCATCAGTAGAGCCCCTCCTTCTCGATGTAGTCTAGCACTGGCTGAGGTAGGAGAAAGTTGGGTTTCCGACCTTGGGCAATGAAGTCACGCACCATGCTGGACGAGATGTCCATGAGAGGCACATCCACCCAGATAACTGGATAGGAAGTCCCTGCCTTGTAGCGCGGACGCTGAACCCCTACAAACTGAACCATGTCGACTAGCTCATCAATTCGATACCATTTAGGCAGATAGTCCACCATATCAGCCCCGATAATGAAGTAATAATCCGTGTCTGGATGTTGCTCGGTCAAAATCTTCATGGTGTCGTAGGTGTAGGAAATGCCCTTACGCTCTAACTCAATGGTTTCAATGTCCAGACCTTCAATCCCCTCAATCGCCAACTCAAGCATCTTGAGACGGTGGTGCTCGGGGATGGTTTCCTTTTTATCTACATGAGGTGGTTGGTATTCGGGCATAAGCAGGACCTGGTCCAGCCCCAACTGTTGTCGTACTTGGTCCGCCACAACAAGATGGGCATTGTGAACAGGGTTAAAATTTCCCCCTAGAATCCCGACTTGTTTGCGTTTTTTCTCCTTGATTTCTGGCTCCAACTCTACCTTGGTAAAGGGAGTCAATAATTCGATTGCCATAGGCTCGTCTTCCTTTAATTCTCTGTATAAACAGTTGTTTGGAGTAGCTTTTAGATTTCTTTGACTTTTTTAGAAATCTTGCGATTTTCTTTCTTGCTGGATTGTTTAAACAAGATCAAGATGCGTCCGATTTTTTGGACAGTATCCACACCGATTTCTTCTTCCAAGATTTCAGCTACTTCGTGGATGTTTTCATCTGTGTTTTGCAAGAGCGTAACTTTAATCAATTCACGGGCGTCAAGAGCTTGACGGACGCTGGTTTTGATTTGGTCGTTGAGTCCATTTTTCCCGATTTGGATGATGGGTTTGAGGGTGTGTGCCTGGCTGTTGAGGAAGGCACGTTGTTTTGATGTTAATGACATAATTTCTTTAAAAGAGTTTCTTTTAATACTTTTCTGAAGTGGTGACGGACGTCAGCAAAGTCCTTCGGACTTTCATGACTAAAATTTGAGCCTAAGGTCTCAAATTTTCCGCAGTTGGTACAATCACTTGTACCAACTGATACCACAGCGAAAAGTATTCGTTATGAGCTCGCAGGGCTCGCCTTTATAAAGATAACCCTTTCCTTTCTGTGTTTAAATGATTGCTTTTCGTGTGACGACAGCGACGCCTTCTGGTGCCCAGACGGCGACTTTGGCGGTGCCTGTTACGCGGATCCAGCCTAGTCCTGAGATGACTAGGTCTGTCTTGTCCTTGATGATAAAGACATGCTGGACTAGTTTTGGAAAATCTTCTTTTTCTTTACTATTTGGTGGTGTTAGAAGGGTTCCAAGATGTTTGTCATAAAAGGCACTAGCGCCTTCAAGCTTAGTACGATGGAGTTTGAGTTCATTGTCAAAGAAAGCTGTAAATCCTTGCTTTTCTCCTGATATGAAGTCAAAGCGTCCGAGACCACCTAGAAACAGAGTTTGTTCAGGGTTAAGCTGATAGGTTTTTGGCTTGATTTCCTTTTTAGGGCTGACATACTTAAGGTTTTTGGCCGTCAAGTAGTGGGCCATCTGGTGTCGGTGGATAATCCCCGGTGTATCGTAGATATAAGATCCATCATCAAGCGGAATCTCAATCTTGTCCAAGGTTGTCCCTGGGAAGCGCGAAGTCGTGATGACATTTTGGTCACCCGTGATTTCTTGGATAATGGCATTGATAAGAGTTGACTTTCCAACGTTGGTCACACCGACCACATAGACATCGCGTCCCTTACGGTAGTGTTCAATCTTATCAATGACTTCCTTGATAGCATGCTTATTCTGAGCCGAAGTCAGGACCACATCAACAGGACGAAGTCCTTCTTCGTGGGCACGCTCCATGAGCCACTGACTAATCTTGCCCGGTTTAACTGACTTAGGCAAGATATCTTTTTTATTTCCGACCAAGAGGACATCATTGCCCGATACAAAACGTGGCAAGCCTGGGATGACAGAGCCATTAAAGTCAAAGATATCAATGACATTGACCACCAAGGCATCACTGTCTCCCACCTCGTGCAAGAGCTTGAGGAAATCATCGTCCGTCAACTGGACATCAGTGATTTCATTGTAATGGCGGAGACGAAAACAGCGTTGGCAATAGACTTCACCAGTCTCCAAACCTTTTTCAAGTGCTGACTGGGGGGTGAAACCAAGACCAGCCTTGTCTGTCGTCTGAATGGTTGCTCCACAACCAATACAGAGAATTTCTTCCATAGTTAAATTCCTTTTTTATATGTAATCGGTCCGTACTTTTCAGTAATTTGCTTCATGACACGGCGCTCGCGAGCTCGGTTGATCTGCGTCTTGATCGAGTCGTGTTGGACCAAGGGTTTGACCAAGATCGAGCGAATACCTGCACGGTGCGCTGCTCGTATATCCGTCATGAGTTGGTCGCCGACCATGACCACTTCATTTTTCTCATAGTGAAATTCCTTCATGGCACGGTCAATCCCAAATGTAAAGGGCTTCAAGGCCCAATAAACGTAGTCAATTCCAAATTTCTCAACTGCACGTTGGACCCGTTTTTTGGTGTTATTTGAGACCACGATGATGCGGATACCCGCGTCACGGAGGTCATGTAGCCATTGCTTCATCTCTGGCGTTCCATCAGGGTTGTTCCAAGCAATGAGGGTATTGTCCAGATCGACCAAAACAGCCTTGATTCCCTGCGCTTGCAGGCTTGGGACTGTCAGATCATATACTGCTTCCACAGCAAAATCTGGCATGTAATTTTCAATCGCCATTCTGGCTCCTTTTCCTTTTAATTTCTAGCAATATTCTTTAAATATTGGGCTAAGACTACCCATAAAATGAGACTAGCTAGCAATATATAAATCCAAGCATTTGGTTCATCTGCAAACGGTAAGGGAACATTCATTCCGAAGAATCCTGTAATAACCGCAAGGATAGCTAGCAAGACTGAGATAATGGTCAAAGTTGTCAAATTATCATTTAGATTATTATTTAGGATGTTGTTGTAAGAGGCTGAGAGTTGTTGCAAAACTTGAGAAATCAAGTCTGTCATCGAAACCAACTGGTGCGCTTCAATCATGGCATCGTCAAACTGCTCTCTTTCTACCTCATTAAAATTGCGATAAAGAGCATGCCCTTGAATGTGTTCCAAGAGGAGACGATTTTGTTTGGCAGCTGCTGTCAGGTAAACCATACCAGTTTCCAAGTCAGAGAGGGCAAAGAGATTTTTTTTAGTTGTTTTTTGACGAAGAAGTGCACTGATTTCATCCTTACTTTTATCCATCTCTTCAATAACCGGATAATAAGCATTGCTAATAATCTCTAAACTGGCAAAAAGAAATTTGTAGATTGAAACAACTTCATGGCTTTCAAGGTAGGATGCCATTCGTTTAATCACATAACTATTCTTGTGATTGCTAATTGTGATCAGCCGTTGTTTTTCAACGATAAAGGTCATCGGAATCGCTTCATAATATTCTTTGTCTTTTTCTAAGTCAAGAACATTATAAATGAAGGTTACCGTTCCCGTTTCACGGTGATAGTCCATGTGGGCACGCTCATTTCTATCCAGAGCATACTCGATAGTTTCCTTGTCCAATCCATAGACATCCGAAAGGTCTTCCATGTTTTTAATCTTGTCCACATCAAGGTCTATCCATGTACAATCGTGACCTAATTTTTTCTCTACAAATAGCATACTCTCTCCTTTACCAAACTCCTTCTATTGTACCATAAATCTGCTAAAATAGCCGGCCTATTCAGTACGAGATAGATTGCTGACGACTGTGATATTGCGATTGGGAACAAAGTGAAGGGCTTGATCGTCACCTCGCAGTTGCGTTGTACGGATCCCTACGCTAACGACCTTTCCAGAAACGGTAATCGGTCCATTTGTGAGAACCACTTCATCGCCCACATCAAGCTGGCGTTCAAAGAGGATGAAGAAGCCATTAATGACATCGGATAGAAAGCCTTGCGCCCCCATACCAATGGCCACCCCGGCAATCCCCGCACCAGCAAGGAGGCTAGAAACTGGCAAACCTAAAATAGACAGGATACAGTAGAGCAGAAAGAAATAAAGAATGTAGTTAAAGACATTCTCCAGCAAACGGGAGATAGTCTTTTGTCTTCCTGCATCTCGATTGGAAAACTTAAGCGAGGGCTTGACAATCTTTCGTACAGTTGCATGAAGCATCTTTTTAGCTATATAAAATAGTAAAAACAAAATCAAAAGAGAAATCACCTTGGTCAAGAGATTCTCTAATATGGTTGTTAAATCAAGTTTATCAAAATAGCGTTGAAAAAAATCTTGCATATAAAACTCCTTTTCCCTATTATACCATAAAATCGCCCTTCTCTTTTCTTTCATAATTATTCAATTATCGTTCCTATTTTCAAAACATCACTTGCCTCTATAGCATATTTATACTATAATTATAAACAATACATTTGAAGGAGACTGCTATGAAACGAATCATTAGAGCCTGGACCAAGGCAAGCCTCATCAAACGAATCCTTATTGGAATGATTTTGGGAGCTACATTAGGGATGCTCTTTCCAAACCTTACAGGAATTGGCCTGCTTGGAGATCTCTTTGTAGGCGGACTGAAAGCCATCGCTCCTATTTTGGTTTTTGCCCTTGTTGCCAATGCCCTTTCCCAACACCAAAAGGGACAAAACACCAATATGAAGACTGTTATTTTCCTATACTTGCTCGGAACCTTTGCTGCTGCATTGGTAGCCGTTCTAGCTAGTTTCTTACTGCCTGTGCAAATCACCCTGACCAGCGCAAATACAGAAGTTGCTGCTCCTGACGGTATCGGTCAAGTCCTCAGCAACCTCTTGCTCAAACTAGTGGACAATCCCTTGAATGCCATTGTTGAAGCCAACTATATCGGAATTCTCTCTTGGGCAGTCATCTTTGGCCTGGCTATGAGAGAGGCAAGTAAACACAGCAAAGAATTGCTGAAAACCATGGCGGATGTTACCTCTAAAATCGTGGAATGGATTATCAACCTAGCTCCCTTTGGGATTTTAGGCTTGGTGTTCAAGACCATCTCTGATAAGGGCATTGCCAGTCTGGCTAACTACGGTGTCCTCCTAGGACTCTTGATTGCTACTATGGCCTTTGTCGCTCTCATCATCAACCCGCTCATCGCCTTTCTCTTTATGAGGAAAAACCCCTATCCCCTTGTTTTGAAATGCCTACGTGTCAGTGGTATTACAGCCTTTTTCACTCGTAGCTCTGCTGCAAATATCCCTGTCAATATGAAACTCTGCCAAGACTTGGGACTGAATCCTGACACCTACTCTGTCTCCATCCCGCTTGGATCGACCATCAATATGGCTGGCGCTGCTGTTACCATAAATGTCCTAACCCTGGCTGCCGTCAACACACTTGGAATCTCGGTAGACTTTGGGACAGCATTTGTGCTCAGTGTCGTGGCTGCCATTTCTGCCTGCGGGGCCTCTGGAATCGCTGGGGGATCCCTTCTCCTCATTCCTGTGGCTTGTAGCCTCTTTGGGATTTCCAACGACTTGGCTATGCAGGTTGTCGGAGTCGGTTTTGTGATTGGGGTCGTTCAAGACTCCTGCGAAACAGCTCTGAACTCTTCAACAGATGTCCTCTTTACAGCAGTTGCTGAGTATGCTACAAACCAAAAACTTCGCCCCTAGTCTCTGATTTCTCGTTAAACACTTGATTCTATTAGTTTAGGAAATTTTCATGTCCCTCACTCAACGTACGACCAAACTGATCTTAGCGACCTGTCTCGCTTGTTTTCTCGCTTATTTTTTAGATTTATCATCAGCAGTTTCAGCTGGAATCATCGCTCTCTTAAGCCTCTCCGACACGCGCAGAAGCACGCTGAAATTAGCACGTAACCGCCTCTTTTCCATGCTCCTAGCGCTCGCTATCGGTGTTCTAGCCTTTCAGCTGACGGGCTTTCACATCTGGAGTCTGGGCCTCTACCTGGCTCTTTATGTCCCTCTCGCTTACAAAATGGGCTGGGAAATCGGTATCACCCCTAGCAGTGTCTTGGTCAGTCATCTCTTGGTACAGGAGTCTACTTCTCCAGAGCTCTTGCTTAATGAAGTACTCCTCTTTCTCATCGGGACAAGCTTTGCCCTATTGGTCAACCTTTATATGCCGTCTCGTGAGAAAGCTATCCAAAGCTACCACCTTCAGGTCGAAGAAAAGTTAAAAGACATCCTGCTTCGCTTTAAATACTATCTGTCAAGAGGAGATGGACGCAATCAAGCCCAACTCGTTGACCAATTAGACAACCTCCTCGATGAGGCCCTCAAACTGGTCTACCTGGATCACTCGGACCACCTCTTTCACCAGACGGACTACCACATCCACTACTTTGAGATGAGACAGCGACAAAGTCGTATCCTGCGAAATATGGCCCAGCAGATCAATACCTGTCATCTGGCCGCAAGTGAGAGTTTGATCTTGGCCCAGCTCTTTTCTAAGATTGCTGCCCAGCTAAGCCAGACCAATCCTGCTCATGACCTACTTGATGACATCGAACGCTATCTGCAAGTCTTCCGCAATCGGAGTCTCCCGAAAACACGTGAGGAGTTTGAAACCCGTGCCACTCTCCTGCAACTACTACGTGAAGCCGAAACCTTTATCCAGGTTAAGGTCGATTTTTACCAGAAATATGGAAACTAGAACGCAAAGAACCTCAGAGAATTCCTCTGAGGTTCTTTTGTTTTGCATTTGGAAGGAAAGTTCTTCCTCTCGTACTGTTTTCAAAAAAGAAATAGCAACTCCTAGTCATCCATCACGCCACCTGTCAGCTGGTACATAAGGTAAATGTGCTCCAAGGCTTTTACCTTATCCATATGTTCCACATCTTTTACGCCTCCCAAGGCTAGCAAAGGAACAAAACCGAAACATTGGTTATAAGACAAGGTACCATGTTTTAACACAGCCTGTCTATATAAATCTAGTTCAAATTTTTTTGTAATATATTCGTTATCTAAAAATCGAATAAATAAATCCATACCCTTACAAATAATATCCAAATCTTGAATATTATATTGGGCAATTCCCACGTAGGCGTTCTCTTCCCAAGTAATAATATCTCCAAATGCTGTCACGAACATAGGAAAAGCGACATCTCCTCTGAAATAACTATCTTGGAGAAGTTCAAGATAGTCATCTGGATTGATGACTTTTAGATATCCATCAAGAAAAGTTCCTAGACCATCTTCCTGCCAAATTTGAAGCAACTCAGCTGGAACTTGATCCTTGTATTTTTCAATCACTTCTTGGGGCATATCTTCCACTTTTATAAAGTTTTCTAACATTTTTTCCTCCAATTTGATTCTATCATTGTTTCACTACAATCCTAGTATACCATAAAGAATGCTTTCCACGTTTTTCTAGCTAAAAACCACCCTTGGGGTGGTTAAGTCACAATCAGTTTTCTTCCTGAATTCGTCAGTTATCAAGAAAGAAACTACCTATAAAAGTATATCTTGAGGACCAATCTCAGACAATACGCCGTTGGTAAATTTTATCCCTAGTCCGTTATCCTTGTCCCAATCACAATCACATAAAAAACCAACTTCTTCAACAGTTTCATCAAAAGTTAAAGGAAACATTATTTGTTTGGGTTTCAACAGAGAAAAAATTTCTTCTTCATTTCCAATTTTATCTAAAAAGTATTGTTTTTCATTGCTATCGGTATAACCAGAAACAATCTCTGAGATTTCGTTATGATAGTAAGATACAACAGCAGCATTCGCTTCCTTTATCATTTCCTCTTGATGTTCTTGAAAAAAGATATAGGCTCTTTCTTGATTTACTTCAAATTCTCCATCTTCATCTGCATCAATAATCATTTCTAAAACATACTGCTCACCAAAAATAGTGACGGTAAGTTCTCGAGTCCAACCATAATTAAAAGTTAGTTTACCAAAAATGTGATGATTCAATTCCATTATTTACAACTGCCTCTCTAGAAAACTAATAATTTTTAACTGCTGCTTTGTTTAGAAAACCAATTCCCTCACGTTCTCTCTTCCTTCAACTGTCCACTTTTAACCAGCTTTTTATAGTATCGTTTGCTATACCATTCTTGGTCTGATATCTTTAAATATGCCTTATACTCTTCTGGATATTTGTGGATATAGTAGGCTTGAAAGATATGGACATTGATCATAAAGGCGATAAAATGAGCTCCAATGACAAACCAAACCGGCAAAAACAATCCTAAAATGTAGAAATACCACTGAAGGGGGACTTGATACAGCAGATGATAGACCAGCGACACCGGAAAGAGAATTACCGCGATTCCAGCGAGAATTCTGACTAGCTGCTTGAGGATTGACTTTTCCTCTTGATCATTTAGTCTGCACTTGAGATTCTGGATACTATTGAGAATAATCCAGAAAAAGAGGGCTATACCTATCCCAAGCTCAAGCCAGAAGCCCAGCCATGTATAAGCATCATAGGCCACTGCACTGGCAAAGTACAGTCCTGATATGAAAGCGCAAATGGACATGGCAAAGTAGAAGGGAAAGTAGGTCCAAAGCTGGCTGGTCAAACGTTTTTTGGGCCAAAAAACAAGCACCATTCCTAGATAGGATATCACATATACCGTCAGATTAAAGGGCTTTAGAAAGCTACTCATGTTATGAATCAGCAGTCCTGCTTCCAGAGAAATGATATGAACATCGCTATCTACACTGATAAACTCTGGTATCCCGATTAATACGCCATAGATCAGAATCCCTGAAAAGCAAAATCCAAGAATAATCACTGTAAAGAGGCGGTTGATGATACCCATATGAATGGGGTTGGGCATCCCTGCGGTCAGGGCAAAATCCCCCTGGGTCACAATGCGCTTACTTCTTTCAAAGTCGGCACCGAAAATACGGATGTCTTTCATTTTTTATCTCCAAATTTCATCTGGCAAAACGCCGTATATCCTTGAGAATCTTCCATTTGAGGAGGTCATCACATAGCAACTATCGCAACAGCCACTCCTTGCTTCGTTAAAGATACAGCACTCACTTTCTGGGATTTGACTGTTCCCTAACACCTAGTTACACGTTTCGTTCTCCGGTTCTTTCTTGAACAAGATTTTCCCTTGACTGTATAGCTTCATAATCTTCACAAAACGAACGGGATTGTTTTGGTTATAAAACAGAAAAAGCGCAAAGAACATACAAAAGATAGATAACAAAGGCAAGTATGATGTAACGAGTGATTCGATAGATCGTAGCAGATGCCTCAGCTGGATCAAAGTGTTCGTCCCTCACCATCAAATTATGTGACACTGCGTAGTAAAACACCTTCTCCGTTGTTGGCTGAGCCTTGCGCACATTTTTATAAAGTCCTCGCTCAAGAATAGCGGTAAACAATAGAAACTCAGCCAGCCACAATAGTAAAACATAGCTCAAACTGGTCCAGTTATAGACACCAATATCCAAAGCTGAAAGGAGGCCATAGAGACCAGGTCCACCTGCCATCAGAAAAATAACCATTTCAGGAATGTAAGCATTGGTCTTATAAGCACCTTCCGTATTGAGTAAAACACTCTTTGGAGCAGCCAAGGCCTCCCCAGTCTTTTGGTCATAGTAAACCGCCTGACCATCACATTCACCGATAAAAACCCGACGACGTCTCAGAAAAACATACTTTACCTCTTTCTATCTCACTCTTTCAAAAACGGATCTTAGTCCTTCTGTACTTCCTTGATGACAAATTCTTCATCTGTCCCCATACTCACTTCCAGATAGACATCTGGATTGTCGTCTGCTCGACAGATGAGGCTCAGTTTTCTGGCATAAAAGCGATCCAGAATATCAAATATTCTGGGTAAATTGTTTTGGTTATAAAGAACAAATGTCAAGCCTAATAAAAGTCCTGTTAGGACAATCTTGACAATCTCTCCTCCGATGGGAGTGCCCAACCTCTCTTGGTAATTCCAAATAAAATTATAGGCGTAGAAAAATCCAACTAAGGGAACCAGAGAAAGCAATGCTCTTATCCAGCGTGTAGCGTTGCGACTATCTTTTTCACTCATCTCTGCCTCAGCTTCCTTTGTTTCCTCTGACTTTTCCATAAGCGCCAGACAAATAGTTTGAGTAGTCACCTGAGCCCTGTTGACATTTCGATACAAGGCGCGTTCAACAAGGATGGTGATGAAAGCAAACTGCCCTAACCAAATGAGAAGAACACTCCAGAAGGTAGACATGGTATAGGTTCCTTGTATAAACAAGCGGAAGAAGGAAATCAACCCACTACCACTTGATAACAAGAGAACTACCAATAGGGGGATATGGCGATTCATCCTACTAGACTTTTCTGTATCCAAGAGCTTGCTCTTTGGTGCCTCCAAAAGTTCGTGGGTTTTGCGATCATAATAAATCGCCTTGTCATAGTATTGGTTAAAAAATATCCGACGTCTTCCTAAAAACATCTCTTTCTCTTTCTAGTTTCTTTCAGGAAAAGGCGCACATTTCTGACCTTTCCCTTTTGACTTGTATGAAATCAGTCTCTTATCCCATAGATAAACTGTCCTACTAGTATACCATAAACCCTATGGACTAGCGTTTGGAAAACAATAAAAGACCACCTCAAGGGTGGCTGTTTATACAAGAAACTAGTTCTCGTTATATTCTTGCTGGAAGGCTTCCATAGCTTTGAACTGTTCTAGTTCTTTTTCATTAGCCGGCTGCTTGCCAAGGTATTTGTATTCAAAAAAATCCATTTGTTGGCCTGAGGTAAAACCACTCTCGAACCAAGGTGCGTAGTCAAATGTAGCAGTCAATTTTGTACCAATAATCTTTATAACACATGTTGTCCATAAAGCCTGCTCTTCATTTTTAAAGATTTCCCTCAATTCCCAAGCTAATTTGAAGGTGCGTCTTTCATTTTCTCTAAATTCTGAATTAGGCAACTTATACTTCTTGGGAATAAAAAGATTATAAATATAGTCACTTTTTCCTTCTTCGTTGAAGAAATAGTAGACTTCTCCACCATCAAAAGTCAGGGTAATATTAATAAAAAGATTTTCCCAAGCTACAGGTATAGTCTTATGGACACTCTGAGCAATTTCCATCACTTTCTCATTAATCTGTTTTTCCATATGTTCCTCCGGTTTGGTTTATACATTTCAGGACAAGCATGGGACCTAGACTTCCTAATCCGCCTTGAGTTTTTCTTTACAGTAATCAACGATATATTCATTAATCCATTTACCCTTATTTTGGAATTTTCCGTGTTTACGCTTTGCGATCAAGCCTTCAGCCTTTTGGAGTGCCTCTGCATACTGCTCTTGGTGGATCATTAATAGCATTCCTATTAAATCATAACCTACAAGACTAGGGCCGTTCTTGACCGTATAGGCATAGAAGTCTTCAAAAGTTGGGAAGCTATTTATAAGTTTTACAACTTCTTCATGCACTTCTGAGAGCACCTCAAAAACCTTGGATTCGACTTTTTCTAAATCAAGACCCTCCATTGTCCAGTCTTCTTTGACCATCCTATATGGTAATGATAAACTATCGACTGTAAAAGCTCCAACTGCTCGAAGACTCATGGGCTCCTGCGAATTACTCGCCATATCAAAAACTTCCCAAAAGATATCATCAAAAATATATGGTTTGATATAAGGGTCAATTGTCAAACGAAACTCATTATCTGGAAAATTAATATTAATCCTATACGAGACCAGATAGTCTCCTACTTTGTTGAAATAGGCCCAATCTCGAGACTTTAATTGTACTTTTTTTGCTGCATTGCGCTGAACTTTTTTCAATTCTTTTTTTAGTTGTTTATCTATTTTTGAAAATTTCACCATTGAATTACCTCACTAATCTGGTCTTATTCCTCTTATCCAAGCAAACTATTTGCCATTATGTTCCTGCTGAAAGGCTTCCATTGCCTTGAACTGTTCTAGTTCTTTTTCGTTTCTTGGTTCAAATCCTAGAGATTGATATCTGAAAAAGTTCATACGAGCAGTTGGTCCAAAATTACTTTTCAACCATGGAGCATAGTCATAGTCGACTGAAAGCTTGTTGTTATCATCTAAATGGATGATACAAATATACCAATCTGCCAAGTCATTTTCAATAAACACTCTTTTCAGATTTTCTGATTTTTTAAATAAAACCTTGTTTTCGCTTAGAACATCCATCATCGATAGACCAAAATCTTCTGGCATTTCCAGATGGTAATGATAGTGATTTTTATACTTAAAATAGAAATAGGCTTCACCACTATAGGTCTTATCCATCTCGATTACAATATACAAATCATCCCACTCAACTGGAATCATATCGTTGACTTGATGCACGATTTCGATAATTTTTTCATTCATCTGGTTTTCCATTTTATCCTCCGATTTAGATGTATTTTCCCCGTCTCTAGTATCCTTTATCTGTGAATGGTACCGCGTTCTTACTGATAGGTCACCAACATAAAAACGAGGAGCAATACAAACAAGGCTAGGCTAATCAAGAGGGTCACCATTTTTACCAAGCGGTTGTTCTGCCAGTAGCCTGGTTTTCCGATATTGCTAGTCGCATCCATGAAAAAGAGTTGGCTTTGGCGAGGTTGGATGAGAACCAGGACAATCAAGGCGACGGCTAGGACTATCCCTACAATCATTAAAACTTCCATCATTTTCACCTCAAGATTCCTAATAATGTAAAGATCAGGGTAAGAAGGATAAGCAAGCCGAGTAAAATGGAGAAGGTTTTACTGATCTTTTCTCCTCGGGTAGGCTTTTCTTTCTTAAGCGCTCCTTGCTTTAACTCTTCCATGCGTCCTTCGACATCCTTGTAAAATAAATCTTTTTTAGTCATGGCCTTCCCCTATTATCCTTTCCATCCTCTCTCGGTAAGTAGCCAAGTCCACATAGTTGGCATGACGACCTTGATGCCCAAGGGCTTGCCCCATCTTGTCAAGACTGCTGAGAGCTTCTTGAATCTTCGCAATCATGTCTCCAACAGCCTGCACATCAAAGAGGTGTTCTGGAGCTGTGTAAGGTCTGTTATGAGCTGTCTGATCAAAGGCTAGGATAAGCATATTGTGCTCGAAGGCTTGACGGACAGCATCCAAAAGCTCGTTTCCGTAATTGATATCTAGATAGAGATCCGACAGCTGGTAGAGTTCTCGAATCTTTTGCGGACTGGCGTTTTGATAGAGAACGACATTGGGATAGGAAAGCAAGGTCAGCAACTTGGACGACATTTCAGTCACTGCCGCGATTCGGAAGGTCACCATTGGCAAGGACTCAATCAGAGTTTCGATATGCTGGATCTGATCTGAGTTGGTAACGATCAAGGCATCTGGTCGAACGAAATTTTCTCTCTTAAATTGATAATGATAACCTAGATGGAAAAACTTGTCATGATAGGCTGGATTGGTCAAGGCCAAGGCTAGTTCATAGGTAGCCTTATCTGGTATGAGGATCTGCTTGGCTCTCAGCTCCTCTTGCTCCAAGAGCAGCTGCATATTTCCAGGAAGACAATCATCTAGCGGTTCTTGCCAGACTAAAGTGTCCCGTCCACTCTTGTCTGGATAATGGTATGAGACCAAGAAAGAGGTTGCGAGAGTGTTAAAGAGAAGGTGGCGAGTGTCGATTCCTAAGTCTTGCAAAAAGAAAATCGTGAATTCTACTCGATTTTTAAAATGGCGCAGGGCTTGTCCGGGCAAGGTTAGGAGGATATCGCCTGTCACATGGTTTTCTAGTACAATTTCCTGTCCCTTTGCATCCTGGTACTTGGTCAGGATAGCCTGTCCATCTGCACTATAGGTGGTCTTGGCAAAGCAGGCTCCGTATCGGTTATAGTGGTCTGCTTGGTAGATGCGACCAGATAGGTCCTTCCAGTCGACTTGCTTGACCAGACGGGCCTGAGGAGCCTCCACATAGTGAATCACGCCCCTCTCCCGAGAATCCTCTAGGATATGCGCAAACTGGTTATTACCCGCAATCTCCCAAAATTCAGGTACAGCTACTTGGTTGAAATAAAGAGCTTTTCCCGACTCGTAACCTAGATAGTAGGTAAAGGGAGAAAGAATCCCATCTGGGAGAAAGCCATCTGGCTCGATCACAACCGTGACATGGGACAGACCAGCAACTTCTAAACTTTCATGTAAATCTCGACTTTCCTGGCCATATCGATCAAATAGTTGAATCATGCAGGACCTCCTCTATCGTTTTCTTCCACTTGTCCCTTACTTTGTCTGTTAAAAATCCTCTAGCTAGGTCATAAGATGCTGTTCGCATATCTGGCAAATGATTTTCCTGATAGAGCTGGCAGATCTTTTCCGCAAAGGATCTTTTAATCGCCGTTTCAACATGGTCATCCGAACTTGGGATCAAGTAGCCATTTTGACCATCCTTGATAAAGGTCTGGTTTCCATAAGGCACATCAAAGCCAATCAGGGGCAAGCCTGAACCAACTGCCTCCATCAAGGTCAGACCAAAGCCTTCGCTGGTTGAGGCTGTCAGATAGACCTCATACTGGGGATAGATCTGAGCTAGATCTGCATGCCCTTTGAGCTGGATATAGTTCTCCGCTTGGTGAGCCGTGATGATTTCCCTTAAAAGGGATTCCTCACCCCCACTGCCATAAATGTCAAAGGTGAGCTCAGGGAGGACTTGATGCGCTTGGATAACCGCCTTGACGAGCCAGTCGATGTGTTTTTCCTTGGCCAGACGCGAAGCGGTAATGAGAGAAAAGGGCTTGCGTTCCCTAGCAGGCTCCGTCAGCTGATCAATGCTCCCAACTGGAATCGTGACGATTCGTGGACGATGCTGACTGTACTGGGCAAATTGACCTTCGAGAACTTCCTTCTGCCGATCCGTGGATACGATAAAGCAATCGACCTTGTCCGCATTTGTAAACTGATACTCATAGTAGTTATTCCAGAGGAGATAGTCTTCGTTACTAGCATTTTCACTATAGTGCTCTGCGTGAACGACAACTGCTAGATGGGCCTTTTGTGCTTCTTCAAAAACAGCCTGACCAATCCCTGTTTCCCTGTCCAAGATGACCAAATCAGACTTGCTCAAGTTCAAACGTTGCATAAAATAGCGCATAAGGGTTGGCTTTCCATACAGAATCCGGTCCTTAAATCGATAGACCTCTTCCTGTCCCTCAGTCAACAAGATATCGTAAGCAGTGCTGCCATCTTCATTGAAAAAGCTTCGTTGATAGAGCCTAGCCACTTGGTCTTTGGGCGCGAAATATTCTGTACAGTAGCGCGTGTAGGAAAAATAATCCTTGCGAACCAAGTTCCCCCCAAACACATACTCTGCATGCTGCACCAGATTCTTAGCCGAGTCTACCAAGTAGCAGGTCACAAACTTGTCCTCATCTGAAAAGTAGACACGTAAGACCTTGCCGTCCTGCTCCCTATGACTCTCAAGGCCACCGAAAGAAGCCAAGACCTCGTCAACTGTAACACTGGTCGGTGCTAGCCTGATATCTGTAAAATGATTGTAAAGCCAGATTACCTGATTATCCGCAAAGCCGATATTGGCCGTTAAATGCTGGATATTGTCTGCCAAAATCAAGTCGGTAAAGATAAACTTAGATGCTAGGTCTAAACTTCTAAAAATCCCTGCTCGGTAGGCCTGGGCATATTCGACACCACTGCTCGCCCAACCGATTCCTAGATTTATGTTGTAAATTGTCATATGATCCTCTTTTTATGGAAAATGGGTGAGAATCTCACCTTTGGGCGTTACTTCCACAATCCCCATGAGAAGATTGCGTACCATATCTGTACGGATTTGTTGCTTCATGGTTTCAAAGCCTGCATAGGCCTCCTGATAGTACTCCACGATAGGGTTCTTTTGAGAAGCAGACTGGCTCCCGATTGCTAGACTGAGCTGTTGGAGGTAGTCGACTTGCTCAACCCAGTTGTCATCAATAGCCTTGAGCATGGATATTCTCAGAAAAGAATCATAAAGCTGGTGAGGTTGGAGGACTTCCTTTTTAGCTGCGATTTCCTTGGCTATTATTTTCTCTAGTAACTCCCGAATCTGATCTGCATCAGCTAAATCCAGATCATCTGGTAATTCTCTCATCCCAAAGCTAATATTGGTCACGATAAAGTGAAAGAGTTCTTGGGGGCTGCTATAGGCTTTTTCTGAGATTTGTTTGGTATAGTCTACCAGTATGTCCTCAAGGATATGCCCTAAATCACGGCTCCCATCTAGCAAACGATCTCTTTCTTTGTAGACCATCTGACGCTGGATATTGACGCTTTCCGCATACTCTAAGGTTTGTCTGCGTGCAGAGCGACTGGCACTATCACTAGCCTCTTGGGCTTTTCTGACGAGATTGCGGTACTTGCGAGCCTTAAGTAGGATGGGTTTGCTGATATCTTCCACTTGGTAGTCTTGATACAGGTCGTGAACCCAAGACGGCCCGAACTTTTTGATCACATCATCTTCAAGCGACACGAAAAATTGAGACATGCCTGGATCACCCTGGCGGCCAGAACGACCTCTGATTTGCAGGTCAATCCGTCGGCTCTCCATCCGCTCGGTACCAATCACAATCAAACCGCCCAAGTCTGCAACACCTGGACCGAGTTTGATATCTGTCCCGCGACCTGCCATAGAAGTCGCAACGGTCACTGCCCCCATCTGTCCAGACTCTGCGATGATCTGGGCTTCACGCGCCGCATGATTGGCATTGAGGACATTGTGGGAAATCCCCTCTCGCAAGAGCAAGGACGAGTAAAGCTGGGACATTTCAACAGATCCGACAAAGATCAGGAGCGGATTGCCTTTGGCGTGGTAAGTCTTGATAGCTTCGAGAGAAGCATAGACTTTCTCAGGGAGGGTCACATAGAGATTGTCCGGATGGTCAATCCGCCTAAGTGGGCGATTGGTTGGGATGCGAATGACAGCCATATTGTAGGTTTCGAAAAACTCTTTTTCTGCCACCTTTCCCGTTCCTGTCATACCTGAGATTTTGCGAAACATCTTAAAGAGACTCTGGTAGGTGATTGAAGCCATGGCTCTGGTTTCAGGAGAAAGCTTCACATGTTCCTTGGCTTCGATGGCTTGGTGGAGACCGCCTTGAAGCTTGGTCATTTCCATCAAACGCCCTGTTCCCTTGTCTAACAAGACCATTTCTTCCCCTCGAACCAGGTAGTCCTTGTCTCTGGTAAAGAGCGTATGGGCTCTAAGAGCATAGACCAGATGCCGAACATAACTGGCGTACTCTTCCTTGTAGAGATGATCAATTCCTAGGAATCCTTCAACCGTATGGGCCCCCTTTCGGGTCAACCAAACTTGGTCTTTTTCTTCCTTGTAGATGTAGTCTTCTCCCTGGACCAAGGTCGTCACTAGGGTATCAATCATCCCATAATAGTTAGACTGGACGCGGGGAGAGCCTGCGATAATCAAGGGAGTTTGGGCACTATCGAGTAGAATATCATCAATCTCATCAATGATGACATAGTTAAAGGGAGGCAGGAATTTCCCCTCACGAGTGGAGGCAAGATTGTCGTTGAGATAGTCAAAGCCCAGGACACTATTGGTCGTGTAGACGATATCTGAGGTGTAGATCTTTCTTTTCTCTTCGGCAGTCAAGTCCTCTTTTGGATCCTCTGAAAAGGGCAGACCGACAGTTAGACCTAAAAATTGGTAGACTGGACCCATTTCACTTGCGTCCCGTCTAGCCAGATAGTCATTAGTCGTGACCAGCATGCTGCCTTTTCCTGTTAGGGCATTGAGGTAGAGGGGCATGGTGGCAGTCAAGGTCTTGCCTTCACCCGTATTCATCTCAGCCACATTTCCTTGGTGGATCACAATGGCTCCCATGACTTGCACATCATAGGGAAAGAGACCCAAGACCCGTTTATCGGCCTCACGGACAAGGGCATAGGCTTCTACCAATAGCTCATCCACGGTTTCTCCCTGGGCAAGACGCTGGCGAAACTCCTCTGTCTTTGCAGCTATTTCTTCATCACTGAGAGCTGCCATCTCTTTTTTGAGGGCGTTAATTTGGCTTAAAAGCTTCTTGACCTTTCTCAGTTGTCTTTCCTGATACAAATGATTAAACACCAGCATCCTCCTCAATAGAAAACGAAACAAAGTCAAGAGCCTCAAAACCTGCACTAATCAAGGAAAGACGGTAGGTGTAGGCCGCTTCAGGATAGGTGAAGCTAAAAGAAAATTGCCTTTCAATCTTCTCCTCAATGATTTCCTCATAACGGTTTAAAAAAGTCAGTTTGAGATAGAGGCCATTGGTCGGTTGAACCTGCATCTTCATAGATAGACGGTAGGTATGATTTTTCTTAAGAAGAGGGAGGTTGGGCTGACTTCTAGTAGCCTGGTAGTTGACACTAGAAAACCAGGTTTTAAGGGTTTCACCTGAAGCCAGCAAAGGATTTTTCAGGGTAACATGACCGTCTGCATGATAGGTGATCTGGCTCCCGTAAAGATAAGTGGCTCCCATCTCACCCCACCTAATATCCTCTCTCTTGATGATAATCATGTCTCACCTCTTCCGTATTCTTCTAGTATCATCTTATAAAAATGAATAAACCAGGCAACGTTTGTTCCTGTGTCATCATTGTGTCGACCTGCTGTCCCTTTAGACAAGATCTTGGCTCCTGTCTGGCAAAGAGTTTCCACTAGCTGGTCATAGGCACCACTATCCATATCCTCGTCCTTCATGTAAGAAAGGCCGAAGGTCGTCTGGGAAAAATCAGCTTGTTTAAATCGAGTCCAAAAACGTTGATCCAAGTCCTTCATGTCTTTCTGGCTCACTCCTCCTGTCTGAAGGTGCAAAACATCAAAGCTAGTTGGAAAGACTCCTGGCGCCTCTAGCCGTCCCCGCTGTGCGATGGTTCCTAGATTTGTCAAGGGTTTTCCGACTACGATACCCTTGGGCTCAAAGTGAGAGCCATAATAGAGGGCGGGGAAGGTTCCCATTGACAGGCCAGATAGGATCAAGTCACTTCTATCCAAGCCTAGATAGTCTAAATAGTACTGGATGGTTGCTTGAATTTTATCTTCTAATTCCTCAGTTCCCAGGTAAAAGGCTCCTCCTTCTAATCGAGGATCCGAAAAGAGGAGAAAGGGGCATTGGAGATTCTTCATCATCCAGTAACCCTCAAAACCTTCCGCCGGACGATAACCTGAGAAATAGACCGCTAGAGGAGGCTTGAAATCTCTCGGGTGAAAGAAATAGTTGATTTCCTCACGTTTTTCATCATGCAGGATATTTCCACCGAGTATAAACTTTCCAAACTGTTTCCGGCTCCAGCGTTGATGGAGATTGCCGATGTTGACCTTTCCCTGACCACGCGCTTCAAGAGAAATGCTCAGATAAGCGTCATAGTCTTGCTCCACAATGATTGCTGAGGCAAAGTCTGCTTCCTCGAGGAGAATGTCCTGTCTAATCTCTGAAATGGATCCTGCTGGGATCTTTCGCAAACGCAAACGCAATTCCACTGGTCCAGTTTTTTCATATTCGAGCCAGAGTTCGATTGGCGAATGGGCTTGGACGGTCTGATTGTAGGCCCAAGAGGCTATCTGGGTATAGGTCTTCCCAAAGTCTCCTTCTAATTTCAGATGCTCAAACCCTTGATAGGAGACAGAGCCTTGAAAACTCGGGTGAATCCTTATCGTAGCTGGATTCAGCTTGTCTCCATAACCACCTTCAAAGAGGGAGGTGGAGAGGTCCCGAACAAAGCTCTGTCGGTCAGACAGGTCCATCGCTTGCATGCAGTGCTGTTTGATGAGGTTCTGAATGTTTTTATCCTGACTTGCAAACTGCTCCGGATAGAAAACCGTATAGGGTTCCAAGCTAGACGCAAAAGACAACAAATCTACTAGGTAGGCCCCATCCGTGAGAATGACAGCATGAAAGTGATCTAGGTCATTCTCATCCATGATTTTCTGGATGTCAGACGATGTGTTGGGAGAAACATGATACCAGTCTAGTTGGGCTGGTAGGACAAGTGTATCTCGCCAATCCTCTGGACCGATTTGCAAGATCTTATACTTCTTTTCCATGAGTCACCTCCTCCAACCACTTCTCTAGTTTGATCAGGAATTGCTCGCCAGTGTGTTCCTTTATCTTTTCAATGGAATGGATCAGCGCATCATTCCACACCTGCAGGCTATCGAGATAGTAATGGGCCGCTTGAGCAAAATCGGCAGTGTTTTCCAACAGGTAGCCATTCTTCTGATGGCTGACATACTCAGTTTTGACCCTATTGATTTGAGGGATACCAGCACTAATCCCCGCTATCTGGGTATAAAGAAGAGGTTGACTGTTCAAATCGACAATCAAACGAACAAATTCCAGCTGCTTGATTAACTCTGATTCATCCTGCATATTGACAAACGAATAGCGCTTGCTCTGATGGCGATTGTCCTCAAGCGGATTTTCAGCTCCTTGGTAATCAACTTCCTTCTCCAGTTCCTGGTCTTGAGACTGCTCTGCAACCATTTCAGAAACACGTGTTTCCAGCTGTTTCATTTCTTCTTGACTAGCAGCAAAGGCTCCAAAGACCAACTCCGTATCCTTGTTTTCAGAAAGGAAATGCAAGACCTGATAGAGCGCTTGGTCCTCTATCCCCTGCTCAAAGTCCAGTTGATAGTAGAGGATTGACTCCTTCCGAGTCTGACTCTTTCCTAGCTCCAAGCGGGTATCAAAAGGTGATAAATGACGAAACTTCGTTGCTTGATTTGGAAAGGCAGACTGAGCCAAGTGCAAGGTGTCCTCTCTGTCGACCAGAACAAGGTCCACCTTAGGCAACAAATTCGCCAACTGAGGTAGTTTCTCTTGGGGATTTCGTCCGATAAAAAGGCTGAGAACCTTAGTGGTTTGGTGAGGCAATCGTTCTAAAAGGAAAGCATTGTGCTGATCACAAGCAGGCAGAAAATAGGTCGTTCCTTCCTCGGGAAGGTGAGCTATTTTCTTGTCAAAAAACTCAGCAATCAATTCTCCCATATCTCGGTAAGCCTCTTTTTGGAAACGAAAAGCAAAGATAGGATTGACCTCGATACGGCCATCATCTTGCAAGTACTCTCTAAACTGCCACAGTCCCTTGGGATTGAGGTAGTCTTGGTAGAGAGCCTGTCCCTCTTCGTAGTAAATCACACTGGAAACCAGTCCCCGATCATCCATCAGGTAGTTGGCAGACAAGAGCCCATCTTCCTTGAAATACTGAATCGTACTGATAAAACCTTCTATCCCATGCTCTACCTGAGCATAGGGCTTGCCATCCTTCAGCACCAGAATGGTAAAGGGACTGTAAACAAACTCGCAGTCCTCTTCCCACTCAATATCTCTTAGTTGCAAGACCTGTGGTCGAATCTCATGAAAATCCTGCAATTCATCAAATAAGGAATAAACCGGTGCTTCTAAAATACCTTGGCGATGGAGAAAATAGCGCAGATGAGGCTGATAGGACAAAAGGAGGACATGGGCAGGAATCCCTTGGCGTTGCATCAAGCGAATCTGATTGAAGGTGTCATCAAATTCTAGCTTAAAATGAGAAAAATACCAAGGTGTCAAATCAGCATGCCAGGGACGTTCCTTGCCATACCAGGCTGGGATAAAGTAATACATCAAAACCTCCTAGAATAGTGGCCGATACCTTTCATTTAGTCGGAGCGCTTGCAATTCGTCGTGAATTGTAAATAGCATACCACTCAAAATTAAAAAGAGTCCAGGAATCATGCTGACTTTTAACAGACTCTCATCCTTCAAGACAAACAAGATTGGAAGTCCAGCCAAGGTAACGTTAAAGACTGCACCTATCAGAGCAAATCGTAGAACCAAACGGTTGATAAAGCGACTGGTATCCTCACCCGGATAGACCCCATAGATGTAATCTCCTGATTCCTTCATCCGATCTGCGATTTGTTGACCACTCACATTAACAAAGGCAAAGGCAATGCTAAAGACAAAGAGGATAAGGATATAAGCATAGATCCACAAGGGTTTCCCCATCGCATACTGCTCCAGTAGGGCAGGGTAGAGCGGATTGCCCTTATCCAGATGTTGAAGCAAGAGCAAGAGATAGGAAGGCAAGCCCATGAGACTCATCACATACATATAAGGCATGCCACCCGCAGGATTGAGCATGATTTCCAGATAGGAATAGCGTTTAAAGCGAGAATGGAGCCCGATTTTATTGATAGGGATGCGGTATCTAGCTCGGTAAAAGAGAACAACTAGATAGGTAAAGAGGACGCCAAGTATCAGCAACAGGAAAAGCAACCAAGGGGAGATCTTATGAACTTGGACCGATTGGATGATGTCCTGAGGGAGTGAAGCAACCATACTCGCCAATAAAATGACGATTGGGCCTCCAACTCCGATTGACGCATTGATATCCGACAGCCAAACTAAGAAGAAGGTCCCCGCAACCAAAAGGCTGGTATTGAGGAGAAAGACCAAGAAGGGATTGTAGGGAGCTTGGACAGGAAGATTTGTAGTCAAGGCCAAGGCCTGAATCAAGGCAATCCCTAACGTCAAGTACATTTTCCGTCTATCCTGAACTTCCGAAGAAACTGAGTTTAAGCCCAGTTTCTTTGAAAAGGAAAACATCTGCCACAAGATCATAGCTGACATCCAAGGTGAAAGCCCGATGGAAAAGAGAGAGAAGCTGCGAAGATTTCCACCAGTCAGAGCTACTGAAAAGTCCAAATAGGCTACGCCTCCTCCGAGAAAATCCCGACTATTGAGGTTAACAAAAGGAAGAGCCAGACGACTCCCGAGCACATAAATAAAGAGCAAAAACAGGGTGCGCATCCCTTTTTTTACCGCTATCAATGAACGAAATTCTTTCACTAGCTCCTCCTTTTCATTTTATCTTTCTGTCCTGTCACACGGGAACAATCTTGTCCTTCCATCTTAGAATTTTCAAATCTCTATCTCAGTTTTCGTGAGTTTTTTCGTCCAGATAAGCTGTCAGAGCCGCTACCATTTCTTCTGGTCTTTCTGCTGAGAAAATACCTGCATAGGCACTTTCAGGCAGTTCCCGCGACTGGGTATTGTCAAAAGTCAAGATCGGTTTCTCAAAGCGTGAAACATAGTCATAAACAATACTCAACTTGTCATCGTGGTTAATATCGAGGTAGACATCTGTCTGCTGGATCAGTTTCTCGACCAAGAGGGGGAAGGTGTTGGGATAGAGGGTCACATTTTCAAAACGTGACAAGAGCATGAGTTCAGGTGCCATCGTCGTATAGGCTGCGATGTAGAAATGCACCTCTGGCAAGGCTTGAACCAGATAGTCGATTTTCTCAAGATGCCAAGAATTGGTCAAATTAACACAAGTCATAACTGGCTGATAGACTGTGACTGGATAGTCAATTCCGGCCTGACGCCATTTTTCAGTAATAGCAGACCACTCCATCAGATGATAGTGCCACCAAACCTCACGCAAACGCCCAACCGAATGAGTATTCCACGGTTTGTCCTGAGATAGGAAATGCAAGATAGCTGGCAGGGGCTCTAGGGGAATCTGGAAGATAAACTCATGTCCATGCGATGCAGCCCCACTGTCAAAACCAATCTGGAAATTATAGTTCTGATCCAGAGGAGCATAGCTGTCATGAAAGAGCATATTGAGGATGGACTGGTCTCCCTCACTCACATGTTGGTGTTCCCGCTCCGTCAACTCAACTAGCTCTTGTCTCACAGCTTCTGCTCGCCATTTTTTGTTATTAATCAAGAGTACACCTGCATTAAAGCCAACCCCAACTCCAAAACAAGATGGTGTGGCAGCCAGGTAGTTTTCACCTAAGTCCATTTCAAAGAGGGGCGTCAGGTCAGCCGTCACTACCAAATCACTGTCCAAGTAAAGTACCTTATCCTCTTCGACAAAATCAGGGATAAAATAACGGGCAAAGGTCATGTGGTTGATATGGGGCAATTTGTTACTCCAGTTCATCTGAAACTGGGCGCCAAGCATCTTGACATCCACCAACTCACCGCCCATTTGCTCTACTATCGGTCTGAGAGCACGGAACCACTCCTGGGGAATATCCTGGTTAAAGATATAGACCTTGACATGGCTATTATGGTAGCAGAGAGACTTAAGTGCTGTTTCAATCTGACGAATATAGGCATAATCTCCTGCGAGAACAATTGTTTTTTTCATTTAGTTTCCTTCAGTTCACAACGACTGCTTCTGTGACTCCAAAAGCGTGCGGATAGACTCGATCATTTGATCTACGGCTGCTGGTGAGTAAACATGACTGTAACCACTCAAGTCATGACTAGTGGTCTCAAAAGCAAATATAGGGATTTCTCTTTTCTGCACCTCTTGGATAATGTTTGCAATTTCATCCTCATGATTGATATCCAAGTAAAAGTCAATCTTTTCCAAGACTTTTTTGACATTCATTGGATTAAAGTAAGGATAGAGGCGTACATTCAGATGCGATTGCAAGTTCATGATTTCCGGCGCAAAATTGGTATGAGCTAGGATAGAGAACTCAACATCTGGCAGTTCTTGGATCAGGTGTTCGATTTGCTCTATGTGACACGTATTGGTAAAAATAGCGGTCGCATACTGAGGAGCTTGAACTAAAGATGCCAATCCTTTATGGAAATCACATTTTTTCATGACGATATCAGACCACTCTAGTCCGTAGTAAAACCACCAGTCCTCCCTGAAACGATTGAGGTTGATTTGGTACCAAGGCTTGTCCCCTGTATAATGGATAATCTTGGCTGTCTTCTCAGTAGCAAGAGAATCCCTATACCAAGAATCCATCTGGTAATTTCGAGCCACTGTATCCATACCAACCATAAAATTATAGGTAGCTGGCAAAGGTTTCCAACGACCTTTAAACAGGTGATTTAACACACCCTGATCACCAAAAACTTGGTCATGCAGTTGGTCTGTCAAACTCAACAAGTGCTCCGTCACCTTTTCTTGGCGCCAGAGAGCCACATTAATCAGCAAGACACCTGCATTAAAAGTGCTAGGAACTAGAGCATCTGCGACAGCAGCTACTGGCCAGTCTGCCATATCTTCTAAAAAGAGTTGATCTAGGTTTGATCTAACGATAATATCCGAATCCAGGTACAAGGCTAGGTCTTCGCTAACAAACTGAGGAATAAAATAACGAAAGAAAGTTGCATAACTTAGGTGGGCTAGTGGTAAACGATACTCTTTCAAACCTTGATGACTAATCTTGACATTGACGATTTTTGAGGCTAGAGGCTCTAGACGTCTCTCCATGAGCTGAAACCATTCTGATGGCAAATCATCATTGAAAACATAAAAAGTCACTGCTCGGTTATGGGCGCAGATTGACTTGATTGTTGTTTCAATCTTGTCCATATATGCATTATCACCACCGAGCACAATGGCTTTTTGAAGCTCTTTTTTCATTTCGTCCCCTTTTCTTTTCACATTCGTTTGGCTACTTTTCTACTACTATAGTTCTGATTTTTTCGATGATTATCTCACCTTCCTATTATACCTTTTCCCCTAGTTTATTTCAAACTCAAAAGAGGATTTTCCCCTTCTCACATATAGAAAAAACCTTTGAAAAATCATGTTTTCAAAGGTTTTCCATTTTACTATTTATTCATTGATTTTTATATCTTATCAATGACTTTCTTGATCGTCACTCTGACTCTTCTTGGCAAGAAGACCGATACCTGTCACAGCTGCCAATGCTCCCAATAAAGCAGATGCTACCGAAGTCGACGCTCCTGTATTTGGCAAGGCTTGTTTCGGCTTGCTTGAAGCGGATTGACCTTGACTTGCAATGTTTGCCATTGAGAGAGAGGTGCTTGTTGAAGTAGATACCAGAGCACTTGCTGACGCAGATCTACTAATAGAATCTGAAATCGAAAGACTAGTGCTAATCGACGCTGACTCGCTCATAGACACACTTGCTGAAATCGAAGCACTTTCTAGAGTCGATTCACTGGCTAACATGCTAGCTGAGAGTGATGCGCTCGTTGAAGTAGATTCGCTCACTGATGTACTTGCTGAGATCGAAGCACTCTCCAACGCCAACTCGGCTGCTAGCATACTTGCAGAAGTTGAAGTACTTGTTGATGCCGATTGGCTTGAGCTCACTGAGGCAGATTCGCTCGAACTTACAGAAGCGGATTGACTAGCACTCAATGATGCCGATTGACTCGAACTTGCCGACGTTGACTGGCTAGCACTCGCTGAAGCGGATTCGCTGGCGCTCACTGACACAGATTGGCTTGAGCTGACTGAAGCGGATTGACTAGCGCTCACTGAAGCGGATTCGCTTGAACTTACTGAAGCTGACTGACTCGAACTTGCCGACGCAGACTCACTGGCGCTCGCTGACGCTGATTCACTCGAACTTACTGAAGCAGATTGACTCACGCTGGCTGACGCAGATTCACTCGAGCTTACTGAAGCGGATTGACTGGCACTTACTGAGGCAGACTGACTTGCGCTCACTGACGCTGACTGACTTGCACTTGCAGATGCTGATTGGCTCGCGCTGGCTGAGGCTGACTGGCTGGCGCTCGCTGAAGCAGATTGGCTAGCACTCACCGATACAGATTGGCTTGAGCTTACAGATACTGATTGACTCGCGCTGGCTGAGGCTGACTGACTAGAACTTACCGAAGCAGACTGGCTCGCACTTGCAGATGCTGATTGGCTGGCACTCACTGAAGCAGACTGGCTAGCGCTAACTGAAGTGGATTCGCTTGAGCTTACGGACGCAGACTGGCTGGCGCTCGCTGAGGCTGACTCACTTGCACTCAATGATGCGGATTGGCTCGAACTTACAGAAGCAGATTGGCTAGCGCTCACTGAAGCGGATTGACTAGAGCTCACTGACGCTGATTGACTCGCGCTGGCTGAGGCTGACTGACTAGAACTTACCGAAGCAGACTGGCTCGCACTTGCAGATGCTGATTGGCTGGCACTCACTGAAGCAGACTGGCTAGCGCTAACTGAAGTGGATTCGCTTGAGCTTACGGACGCAGACTGGCTGGCGCTCGCTGATACTGATTGGCTCGAACTCAATGATGCGGATTGGCTCGAACTTACCGATGCAGACTGACTTGCGCTTACTGATGCTGACTCACTTGCGCTCACTGACGCTGATTGACTCGAGCTCGCTGATGCAGATTCACTTGCACTTACTGAGGCGGATTGACTCGAGCTTACCGATGCAGATTCGCTTGAGCTTACCGATGCAGACTGACTTGCGCTTACTGATGCTGACTCACTTGCGCTCACTGAAGCCGATTGACTCGAGCTTACCGATGCAGATTGACTCGAGCTTACTGAAGCGGATTGACTTACGCTCGCTGAAGCCGATTCACTTGAGCTTACAGACGCTGATTGGCTCGAACTTACTGAGGCTGATTCACTTGCACTTACTGAGGCTGATTGACTTGCGCTCGCTGAAGCGGATTCGCTTGAACTTGCTGAGGCTGATTGGCTGGCGCTCACCGATGCTGACTCACTGGCGCTGACTGAAGCGGATTGACTGGAGCTTGCTGATGCCGATTCGCTTGTGCTTACTGAAGCCGATTGACTCGAGCTCAATGATGCAGACTGGCTCGAGCTGACTGAAGCTGACTCACTCGCACTTACAGAAGCGGATTGACTAGCACTCACTGAAGCCGATTGACTCGAGCTCAATGATGCAGACTGGCTCGAGCTGACTGAAGCTGACTCACTCGCACTTACAGAAGCGGATTGGCTCGCGCTGGCTGAGGCTGACTGGCTCGAACTTACCGAAGCTGACTGGCTAGCGCTCACTGACTCAGACTGGCTAGCACTTGCAGATGCAGATTGACTCGAGCTTACTGAGACAGACTGGCTCGCACTCGCTGAAGCTGACTGGCTTGAACTTACTGAGGCGGATTGACTAGCACTTACTGAGGCGGACTCACTCGCACTCACCGATGCGGACTGGCTTGTGCTGGCTGAGGCAGATTGGCTGGAGCTCAATGACGCTGATTGACTTGCACTTGCCGATACAGACTCACTTACGCTTACTGAGGCTGACTGGCTAGCACTCGCTGAAGCGGATTCGCTTGCGCTTACTGAAGCGGATTGACTAGCGCTCGCTGAGGCTGATTCGCTTGAGCTGACTGAGGCTGACTGACTTGCACTCAATGAAGCGGATTGGCTGGAGCTCACTGAGGCAGACTGACTAGCGCTCGCTGAGGCAGATTCGCTTGAGCTGACTGAGGCTGACTGACTCGAGCTTACTGATGCGGATTGGCTGGCACTCACTGATGCGGACTGACTCGAACTTGCAGATGCAGATTGACTTGCGCTCACTGAAGCGGATTGGCTCGCGCTTGCTGAGGCAGATTCGCTTGAGCTTACAGACGCTGATTGACTCGAACTTACAGAGGCAGACTGACTCGAGCTCGCTGAGGCGGATTGACTCGAGCTTACGGAAGCCGATTCACTTGCACTCGCTGATGCGGACTGACTAGCGCTCACTGAAGCTGATTGGCTGACACTCGCTGATGCGGATTGACTTGAGCTCATTGACGCTGATCGGCTAGCACTCGCTGAAACAGATTGGCTGGAGCTCACTGAAGCTGATTGGCTCGAACTTACTGATGCGGATTGACTTGAGCTCATTGACGCTGATCGGCTAGCACTCGCTGAAACAGATTGGCTTGAGCTCACTGAAGCGGATTGGCTCGAACTTACTGATGCGGATTGACTTGAGCTCATTGACGCTGATCGGCTAGCACTCGCTGAAACAGATTGGCTGGAGCTGACTGAGGCGGATTGGCTGGAGCTCAATGACGCTGATTGACTCGAACTTACCGAGGCGGACTGGCTTGAGCTTGCTGAAGCGGATTGGCTGGAGCTTACAGACGCTGACCGGCTAGAACTTGCAGATGCAGATTGACTAGCACTCAATGAAGCGGATTGGCTCGCACTCGCTGAGGCTGACTGACTAGCGCTCGCTGAGGCAGATTGACTTGAGCTCACCGATGCGGACTGACTCGAACTTACTGAAGCGGATTGGCTGGAGCTCAATGACGCTGACTGACTAGCGCTCGCTGAAGCGGATTGGCTCGCACTCGCTGAGGCGGATTGACTGGCACTTACTGATGCAGATTGACTCGAACTTACGGACGCTGATTGGCTATTACTTACTGAAATTGACGCTTGATTTGGCGTGATTTGTCCATTAAACACATCTGAAACCAAACCATTCACTGTCGTACTTGCAGTCACCGGTCCACTAGGAAGTCGTCCTCCATTACGATCGTATACCTTCTTCAACTCATTTGCAGTAAAGGTTACACTAGTCGAGCTCCCCGTTGCTTGTTTGGTGAATGTTTCCCCTGCAATTGTAAGAGTAACAGTCCCACCTGGAGTCACTCCATCTACCGTAATCGCTTGATTTGTGAGACCACCTTTTTCGTTAAGGAAACGTTCCTCAATTCTAGGTGTCTGAGGGCGAACCTCAATCGGAATCTCTACTTCATCCGTACTTCCATCTGGATAAGTTACCACTGCAGTCAACGTATGCCGACCAGCAGACAAATTCGTATTGGTTCCAGATTTCCAAGTATAGGTTGTCTGAGTACCTGGAGTTATTCCTGTAGTTGGAAGTTCTGGAGTACCTGCTGCATTCGTAATGTACTGACTGGCTTCACCAACAGAAATGGTTGTTTGCCCAGAATTCAAAGTTAAGGTTTGAGATGAATTCCCTTTAGCGACTGCTGTATATTTTTCAGTTTGCGCAACAGCTACAAATTGAATAGCTGCAGGATTTTCTGTTACAGATTTTTTATTTGTATCTACATCATTCCCATTATAATTATTTGCTTGGTCATATGTGTAGATATAACGCGTCCACAAACCGCCTGCTTGAATTGACTTACTGATAGAGCCACTTGCTGTTACTTTAAAAGGATTAGTGGAAGTTGCATTGCCATCTTGTCCAAATTTTTCAGTCGGAACAGTTGTTGTTATTGTATGAACATCGTTTTTAACATTACTTGAAGTAATCGTATCTACTGTTTTGCCTCTTGGCACTAAAGCAACCGTCGGATACTTTTCAACCCTCGCATGCTCAATTCGTCCGCTATTATCAGTGAACTCAAAAGTCGCTTCGAAACGTTCTTCACGATAAACTCTAATCAGTTGACCATCAACTGTAGCTCCTTCATTCGTAACAATTCGTGTTCGTTCTGGCTTCTCTGTATCCCTAGCAGCTCTGAAGCTAGCGGTATTTGAAGCTTGGGTCAAAGCTTGTCCGTTTCTGCTGTCACGAAGTCCAGAGTTGGCACGTAACACAGCATTTGCAATGCTATTTCGAACTTCTGTAGCTTTTTGTAAGATAGTAGCAAGGTCAGAAGCCTCCCCTTTCAAGGCTTCTGCTATCTCATTCTTCGCTAGACTAGCCTTGGCAATTGCCTCATCCGAGTTTGGAAGTCCCTGCGCTTGAGTTAGAAACTGCCCAATCTCAGCAGACAAGGCCTCTAATTTCTTCCGTTTTTCTTCACTTTGCTTTTCTGTCAAGGCTACAGAAGTCATAGTCAGACTCGATTCAGCCGTCACACCTTCATTCTTTACACGACCAGACTGACTTTGAGGTAAGGATTCTGTAGAAAAATCAACTGCTTTTAATTCTTTTGAAGGTTGTGATTCTTTCACTGTCTCCCGAGCTGACTCACTTGCTTGGTACTGACTTTGAACACCAACTGAAGCTCTCTCTGACAGATTACTATTCGCTTGATTTTGTGTTCCAAGGGATTCACTTGAACTAGCAGTTACACTTTGACTGTTTGCCAAAGATTGACTAGTAGAAGCAGATTGGCTCATCGACTGACTCATACTAGAAGAGCTTGAGGCACTGATGGACTGGCTCGTAGAGGCAGATTGGCTAGCACTTTGTGAATTCAATTCTGACAATGACTGTCTTTGACTAGTAGACAAAGACAGACTCGCCGTATCTTGATGATCCTGTGTCGTCCCTAGCACTACTGAATCTCTCGTCGCCAGGGTATCTTTTGATTCTACAGTCTTTTCAACAGCGACTGCATCATTGGCATAAACACGCGTTTGCGTCGCAGCAAAACCACCTAAGATTGTCCCCGTAGCTGCTATCCCTTTCAAAACATCCAAGCCGGTCAACTTCTGACCTTCTTGCTTTTCAACCATTTCTGTCTTTACTTGGCTCGTATCCGCACTTCCACGCATCACCTTAAATAAGCCAAAAAGGGAAGTCGAGGCCCGTAGCCAATGCTTCCCTGATTTGATTAATTTGAACCGAGTTACACGGTCTGTTTCTCTATATTCACCCTTCTGGCGTCTAAAAAACATGTTCATCCCCTCAACTTGAAAAAAATCTATTCACCTATAAAATACTATCTTTTTATTATATACCAAATATACTGACAATTCAATATCTATAATATATCCTAAAGAAAGAAAATGATTTCAAAAATAACTTGATTTCAAATCTATTCTGTTTTTTCAATATAATCTTCATTTTATTGTTCTATTAATATATTTTATTTATTTTTTAACCATTTCTATATGCTTTAAAAATTGAGCAAATAATTCCAATCACTCAGGGAATTGATTTTTATTCAAAATATAGAAAAAGTCCATGAATCAATAGCATCCACAGACTTTTAGGAGTAGAGTATTTAAAGGTAGTTTCACAAATGAACTAGTGAGGCCGGTAGCCGAGGTAACTTTCTATCCTTTCCAACGAAAAAATCCACGAATCGAAACCATTCGCGGAGTTTTTTAAGACGCATTTAAGCAAAATGCCACACTAATTAATAGCCGTAATCTACGACACGAAGAGGCGAAAACGATTATTTTTCGCCGATGAATTAGTGAGGCAGGTTGCTAGCCCTCTCACTACCCGTTACAACGGAAAAATCTACGAATCGATAAAATTCGTGGATTCTTCCTAGTGAAGCGTTTAGGTAAGCCAATTTTACACTACGACACGGAGTTTGGCAAATCGATTCTATTTGCCAAACGTAGTTAGTAAGGCAGTTAGCTAGTTCGCCAAATAGCGACTAGCGTCCAACAATTAGGAACTTTAGTTCCAATTGTTGGTGCTGAGTTACATCTTTTCTTCCAACTCCACGTCTGGATACTTGTCGGCAAACCAGCGGAGGGCAAAGTCATTTTCGAAGAGGAAGACAGGTTGGTCAAAGCGATCTTTAGCCAAGATGTTTCGACTTGAAGACATACGTTCATCTAAATCTTCTGGTTTAATCCAACGAACTGTCTTTTTACCCATTGGGCTCATGACCACTTCGGCGTTATACTCGCCTTCCATACGGTGTTTAAAGACTTCGAACTGGAGTTGTCCAACAGAGCACCTAGAATATACTCACCTGTTTGGTAATTCTTATAAAGCTGGATGGTTCCTTCTTGTACCAACCGTTCCATTCCCTTAGACTAGAGCAATCTTCCTAGTCTAAGGGATTTTTTTGTTTCAACCAGCTCTTTATCTCAGAAAAATTCATTTTTTCTACCATCTATAAAATTTTTTTAAAATTTTATAGAATAAAAAATGGATATCTATGCTGAAGCTGTTTACCGATTAGCGACCTAAAAGCCCTCCTAAACTCCGTCCCACATTGGGGCGGAGTTTAGGGAATTTTGTTAACACTAGCCTACAAGAAATTGGCTAACGAAAAACTATCTTAAAAATAAAACCACACAGCAATTTCATTCTTGAGTACAGTTAAGCTGAAAAAATAATGACATGGGAAAACGAGTATCTCCATTTACGGAAATGCTCGTTTTTTGATATCTAGAAGTAGTTTCTGTCCTGCCTCTTTTTTAATTGTCTAACTTTTTGGGGTCAGTACAATAGAGATACTTAATCTACACTCTCTGTGATATAGTTTGAAATATCTTTATATAAGATAGTCTGTTGAAAGTGATATGAATCAACCACTAGAAGTATAAAATTCCAAAACTCTCTTTCTTTACCCTCTCCAAAATTATACGCTTTTGCAGAATCATTAAATAGTTTCATAAAAATTGGTAAAAAATCATGTCCATTAATAATTTGATAATCTTCTAATTCCTCTCTGTTTATACTGCAAATCTCTTCTTCTAAAAGTTTAACATAGTTTTTTCTATTAGATACAAAATCCGGACTTAAATCATACTGAAGATCAATAATCTCTTTTTTTATCGAATCTATTTTTTTATAAAACGACTTTTTGAAGTATGGTAATTTCTTTTTTCCATTTTGACCACTGAACCTCAGTTTAAATTTATCATCTCCGTCTTTATTATTTACATAACGATATAAACCAATTTCAAAACTTATTTCTTTTGCTTTATCAAGAGGATTTTCCGCTTCTCTTATTTCACCAGAATCGATAAAAGATTGTATATTAAACAAAGATAGAAAAAGAGTTTCCACATCATGATAATCTGTCAAAAAGACCCTATTACAGTTTGTTCTGTTCTCTCCAGTAATATGAGTTAAATCCGCATCTATTATTCCAATAGTCCTCCGTTGTTCAACTACGTTTAGATCAGAAGTAGTGACAAGTTTGACTACTTCTTCCCACCCTTTTACTGGAACAAATTTCATATTTTTATGTTTTATAGAAAAAAATTTTCTATACGCTATAACATCTGTCTCGCTTTCAACATAAACCTGAAATTGATTATTATTTTCAGACATTCTATAACGATTTTGATACCTTATTGAATTCATTCCATTAGTCATACTATTCATTCGAACTCTCCAAAACACCACTTAAATCATTAGTAAGTGCCCAGTTGTCATCAATAATATCTGGTGAATGTGTTGCTATAATCACTCTAAAGTTATTTTTTTCTATAATTCCCTGCAAATCCTGTATAAAGGCATTTTGCCACTCAACATGCAATGAAATTTCCGGTTCATCAATTAAAATAATTGAGTCTCTGTCTGTCAAAAATATTAGTTTAAAAAATAGGTTAAACTCATTTTTTTCTCCCGAAGACAGTTTATGTAATGGAATAATTCTTTGCTCTTCCGATGTTGATTTGACTAAAAATCCTTTATCTCTATCAATGTACAATTCTTTATGTTCAAATCTTTCATTGATTATTTTTTTGAACAAACTAACATTGTTCTTCAGTTTATCATATTTCTTTAATTTCTTTTCTGTATTTCTAATGTATAAATCAATAGCATTTGCTGACTCTTTTGCCTGCTCACTAGTTATCGCTTTTCGATTCTCCTCAGAAGATAATAATCCCATCCTTGATAACATTTGAGTTTTTTCAATCAATTCGTTATAGCGATTAAGTATACTATGTTCATCAACTGGATTATTTTGGGAATAATTAACTAAATCAAAAACAAAATTCGAATCCAACTTCACTGATACTTCATTGTATTCTTTTTCTGTTTCGTTTATCATCCGAACCAATTCTTTAGCATAGTATGTTATATTTTCTCGAGTAGCTAGTTCCCCATCTTCAATATTATAAATACGTTGTGTTTCAACAAATTCTGTTTTATTAGCATCAATTATTTTAGCTATTTTACCTGTTATTTTCTCTTTCTCAATAGGAGAATAAACTCTTCTCTGAACAAGCTGATTCCCAAATTCTTCAATTAGTTCAGTTCTTGAATACTGGAGACCAGTTTCCTCATCTAAAAATCTATTATAACTTATCTTATTTATTGTAGGCATAATTTTAGATATTTCAATAGCCTTTTGATTGATATCTGATGGAGAATAATAAGAACGTTTTGAAATATTCTCCAAGATAGTTAAATCAAATTCAAAGGATTCTTCTTTTTTTCCGCTTTCGTTGATTTCAAATAATAATTTATCGTCTCGTTCTACTTTGTTAACACTCCATCGAGAGCCGTCATTTAATACAAACTCAATTGAATCAAATTCTAAATCTATAAAAAACTCCCACTTAAGGCTAAAAAAATTATCAATGGCATTCAAAAAGTATGTTTTTCCAATTCCATTTTTCCCAATAATAATAGTAATTCCATCATCTTTTAAAAAAACACTATGATTAAATGTTCCGAACAAACCATTAATTGAAAATGAACTTATCCTAAAATTATTTAAGTCACTCACTTATTTTCTCACTTTCATACTCTGAAACTTTTTCTTCAAACGTTCTAACCTTATAATATAAACCAAAATATCAATTTACCATGAGGCTAACAGTCAAAACATGAAGAATTATTTTACTGCGTAATGTAATTATTTTTTACATCTTTTCTTCCAACTCCACATCTGGATACTTGTCCGCAAACCAGCGGAGGGCAAAGTCATTTTCAAAGAGGAAGACTGGTTGGTCAAAGCGGTCCTTGGCCAAAATATTGCGGCTTGAGGACATGCGCTCGTCCAAGTCCTCAGGCTTGATCCAACGAACGGTCTTTTTACCCATTGGGCTCATGACTACTTCTGCATTGTACTCGCCTTCCATGCGGTGCTTAAAGACTTCAAACTGGAGTTGTCCCACAGCCCCTAGCATGTACTCGCCAGTTTGGTAATTCTTATAAAGCTGAATGGCTCCTTCTTGCACCAATTGCTCAATCCCTTTGTGGAAAGATTTTTGTTTCATAACGTTCTTAGCAGAAACTTTCATGAAAATCTCAGGGGTAAAGGTTGGCAGTGGTTCAAATTCAAACTTATTTTTTCCAACTGTCAAGGTATCCCCAACCTGATAAGTACCAGTATCGTAAACCCCGATAATATCACCTGCCACGGCATTGGTCACATTCTCACGACTTTCCGCCATAAACTGGGTGACATTAGAAAGCTTGGCAGTCTTCCCAGTACGAGGAAGGTTAACACTCATCCCACGCTCAAATTCGCCCGATACGATACGGACAAAGGCAATGCGGTCACGGTGACGAGGGTCCATGTTGGCTTGGATTTTAAAGACAAATCCTGAGAAATCCTTGTCATAAGGATCCACAATTTCGCCATCTGTTTTCTTGTGGCCATGTGGTTCTGGAGCAAACTTAAGGAAGGTCTCAAGGAAGGTCTGCACCCCAAAGTTTGTCAAGGCTGAACCAAAGAAGACTGGTGTTAATTCACCCGCTAAAATAGCTTCTTCTGAAAACTCATTCCCAGCTTCTTGAAGGAGTTCGATATCGTCCTTAACCTGAGCGTAGAAAGGATTGCTTCCAAAAAGCTTATCTCCATCTTCCAGACTGGCAAAACGCTCATCCCCTTTATAGAGTTCCAAGCGTTGGTTATAGAGGTCATAGAGCCCTTCAAAGGCTTTCCCCATCCCGATTGGCCAGTTCATTGGATAGCTCGCAATGCCAAGGACTTCTTCTAGTTCTTGCAAGAGGTCCAGCGGCTCACGACCATCACGGTCCAGCTTGTTCATAAAAGTAAAGACTGGGATGCCACGGTGCTTCACAACCTCAAACAATTTCTTGGTTTGGGCCTCAATCCCCTTGGCAGAGTCCACGACCATGACCGCAGCATCCACCGCCATCAAGGTACGATAGGTATCTTCTGAGAAGTCCTCGTGCCCTGGTGTGTCGAGGATGTTCACGCGCTTGCCATCGTAGTCAAACTGCATAACAGATGAAGTGACCGAAATCCCACGTTGTTTCTCAATATCCATCCAGTCAGATTTGGCAAAAGTCCCTGTTTTCTTTCCTTTAACCGTACCAGCCTCACGAATCTCGCCCCCAAAGTAGAGCAACTGCTCAGTGATGGTTGTTTTCCCGGCGTCCGGGTGGGAGATGATGGCAAAGGTACGGCGTTTCTTGATTTCTTCTTGAATAGTCATAAGTTCTCTTTCTTTGATTCTCTATTTTTAGTTATTTCAGTAGCTAAGAATGATGTTTACATTGGATTTTACCATTCCTTTCAACTCTCCATTATAGCGAATTTTGGGGAGTTTTTCAATTGCTCATCCGATGAAAAGACAAGCTAGAGCACAGATTGCACCTGATTTCTCTTTTTCCACCGTTTTTTGAACAAGATATCAAAGAGAACCAGAGCCAGCGAAAGTATGACGGACACAAGAAGGTATTTTAACCACAAGGGCGCATCTGGAATAAAAGGTGTCTTGTTTAACAAACCATAATTTCCACCCGTCACCTGATTAACCCCAACTAGAAAGAGATTGAGAATAAAGGTATAGGCTACAATCATATACTTCTTAAGCAAGGTCTTGTCATAGTGATTCATCAAATAAACCAAGGAATTCACTAGAAGGGCATAGTGCCCAATCAAAAATGAAAAACTGGTGATATGGGGGAAATCATAGGGGTCAAAAACCGGGTAAACCAAAGCAAAGACCGCTCCACTTGCTCCTAAGAGGGCAAAATATTGCTTGCTCCGCCATTTATCTGGCAAGAAAACTACCGCAAACATGGCTAAACGGCAATGGTAAAATGGAAGGCTATTAGAAAATGGAATCCCAAAACCAACATACCAACTATATAGGGCAAGTAACTGGAGAATCTGAATCCCCTTAAACAAGCGGACAAATTTCGGATTTTTGTGATAAACAAGTGCTCCATAAATACAAAGCACTAAAGTAAGCATCATGATCCCATACCAAAAGAGGGAAATGGGAGGAGGAACCGTTTGAGATCTGGTGATAAATTGATGGAACATATTTCTATCCTAACTCTTATTTTTTCTATTCTCTAGTTTAACCATTATAGCGAATTAAAAGCGATTTTTCAATTTCTATTTCTTTTCAGTTTGGCTCCCTTATTTATAGGAAAATATGGTAAAATAGAACAGACTAAAAATCATCATTTCACGAAAGGATGCAAGATGAAAATTACGCAAGAAGAGGTAACACACGTTGCCAATCTTTCAAAATTAAGATTCTCTGAAGAAGAAACTGCTGCCTTTGCGACAACCTTGTCTAAAATTGTTGACATGGTTGAATTGCTGGGCGAAGTCGACACAACTGGTGTCGCACCTACTACGACCATGGCTGACCGCAAGACCGTACTCCGCCCTGATGTGGCCGAAGAAGGAACAGACCGTGACCGCTTGTTTAAAAACGTACCTGAAAAAGAAAACTACTATATCAAGGTACCAGCTATCCTAGATGATGGAGGAGATGCCTAATGACTTTTAATAACAAAACGATTGAAGACTTGCACAACCTCCTTGTATCTAAGGAGATTTCAGCTACTGAATTGACACAAGCCACGCTTGAAGATATCAAGTCCCGCGAGGCAGCTATCAATGCTTTTGTCACTATCGCTGAAGAACAAGCCCTTGCTCAAGCTAAAGCCATTGATGAAGCTGGAATTGACGCGGATAATGTCCTTTCAGGAATTCCACTGGCTGTTAAGGATAATATCTCTACCGACGGTATCCTCACAACTGCTGCCTCAAAAATGCTCTACAACTACGAGCCAATCTTTGATGCGACAGCCGTTGCCAATGCCAAAGCTAAGGGTATGATTGTTATCGGAAAAACCAACATGGACGAGTTTGCCATGGGTGGTTCAGGTGAAACTTCCCACTACGGAGCGACTAAAAATGCTTGGGACCACAGCAAAGTTCCTGGTGGATCATCAAGTGGTTCTGCTGCTTCTGTAGCTTCAGGGCAAGTCCGCTTGTCACTTGGTTCTGATACGGGTGGTTCCATCCGCCAACCTGCTGCCTTCAACGGGATTGTTGGTCTCAAACCAACCTACGGAACGGTTTCTCGTTTCGGTCTCATTGCCTTCGGTAGCTCATTAGACCAGATTGGACCTTTTGCACCAACCGTTAAGGAAAATGCCCTCTTGCTCAATGCGATTGCCAGCGAAGATGCCAAAGACTCTACTTCTGCCCCTGTCCGCATTGCCGACTTTACTTCAAAAATTGGTCAAGACATCAAGGGAATGAAAATTGCTTTGCCTAAGGAATACCTTGGTGAAGGGATTGACCCAGAGGTTAAGGAAACCATTCTGAATGCCGCTAAACACTTTGAAAAACTTGGTGCCATCGTCGAAGAAGTCAGCCTTCCTCACTCTAAATACGGTGTTGCCGTTTACTACATCATCGCTTCATCAGAAGCCTCATCAAACTTGCAACGCTTTGACGGTATCCGTTATGGCTACCGCGCAGAAGATGCAAGCAACCTTGATGAAATCTATGTAAACAGCCGTAGCCAAGGTTTCGGTGAAGAAGTGAAACGCCGTATCATGCTTGGAACATTTAGCCTTTCATCAGGTTACTATGATGCCTACTATAAGAAAGCTGGACAAGTTCGTACCCTCATCATCCAAGATTTCGAAAAAGTCTTTGCGGATTACGATTTAATCCTAGGACCAACTGCACCAAGCGTTGCCTATGATTTGGACTCACTCAACCACGATCCCGTTGCCATGTACTTGGCTGACCTTTTGACCATCCCAGTCAACTTGGGAGGTCTTCCAGGGATTTCGATTCCTGCTGGATTTGCTCAAGGTCTACCAGTCGGTCTCCAATTGATCGGTCCTAAATACTCTGAGGAGACCATTTACCAAGCTGCTGCTGCCTTTGAAGCAACAACGGACTACCACAAACAACAACCCGTGATTTTTGGAGGTGATAACTAATGAACTTTGAAACAGTCATTGGACTTGAAGTCCACGTAGAGCTCAACACCAATTCAAAAATCTTCTCACCTACTTCTGCCCACTTTGGAAATGACCAAAATGCCAATACCAACGTGATTGACTGGTCTTTCCCAGGAGTACTGCCGGTTCTCAATAAAGGTGTTGTCGATGCTGGTATCAAGGCAGCTCTTGCTCTTAACATGGACATTCATAAAAAGATGCACTTTGACCGCAAGAACTACTTCTATCCTGATAATCCAAAAGCCTACCAAATTTCTCAGTTTGATGAACCTATCGGTTATAATGGTTGGATTGAAGTGGAGCTAGAAGACGGTACGACCAAGAAAATCGGTATCGAACGTGCTCACCTAGAAGAAGACGCTGGTAAAAACACCCACGGTACAGATGGCTACTCTTATGTTGACCTCAACCGTCAAGGGGTGCCCTTGATTGAAATCGTATCTGAAGCCGATATGCGTTCACCAGAAGAAGCCTACGCTTACCTGACAGCCCTCAAGGAAGTCATCCAGTACGCTGGTATTTCTGATGTTAAGATGGAAGAAGGTTCTATGCGTGTGGATGCCAACATTTCGCTTCGCCCTTATGGTCAAGAAAAATTCGGTACCAAGACTGAGTTGAAAAACCTCAACTCCTTCTCAAACGTTCGTAAAGGTCTTGAATACGAAGTTCAACGCCAAGCTGAAATCCTTCGCTCAGGTGGTCAAATTCGCCAAGAAACACGCCGTTACGATGAAGCCAACAAAGCAACCATCCTCATGCGTGTCAAAGAAGGTGCTGCAGACTACCGCTACTTCCCAGAACCAGACCTCCCACTCTTTGAAATTTCAGACGAGTGGATTGAGGAAATGCGTACTGAACTGCCAGAGTTTCCAAAAGAACGCCGTGCGCGCTACGTATCTGACCTTGGCTTGTCAGACTACGATGCCAGCCAGTTGACTGCGAACAAAGTCACTTCTGACTTCTTTGAAAAAGCTGTTGCCCTCGGTGGCGATGCCAAACAAGTCTCTAACTGGCTTCAAGGTGAAGTCGCTCAGTTCTTGAATGCTGAAGGCAAAACACTGGAACAAATCGAATTGACTCCAGAAAACTTAGTAGAAATGATTGCCATCATCGAAGATGGTACGATTTCTTCTAAGATTGCCAAGAAAGTCTTTGTCCACCTGGCTAAAAATGGCGGTGGCGCGCGTGAATACGTGGAAAAAGCAGGCTTGGTGCAAATCTCAGATCCAGATGTTCTGATTCCAATCATCCACCAAGTCTTTGCGGATAACGAAGCTGCCGTTGCCGACTTCAAGTCAGGCAAACGCAACGCAGACAAGGCCTTCACAGGATTCCTTATGAAGGCAACCAAAGGCCAAGCCAACCCACAAGTTGCTCTTAAACTACTTGCCCAGGAATTGGCGAAGTTGAAAGAAAGTGAGTAATTTACTCTTTAAACACTTTTTTCTACTTTTTAAACGAGAATGAGACAAGGGGAATGAATGAACAAATTTTTACGATTGCTATTTGTCTTAGTCATCATCGCTATGTTAGGCGCTTCTATACTACAAATTTTCTTTCCATCATACATGGGAAGCCACTCCGGGTACGGAATATCTGCTGGTTGGCAACGAGAAATTGGAATATGGAATTTAGCTGTATTGATTATTATTCTCGCTGTCAATATTAAATACGATTGGTTCTATCTACGAATCGCACTTCTTGCTCTCATTATTGGCGGAATTGGAATAGGAACAAATCACTTACTCAATTATATGGAGTATCACTCTCCTGTAAATGCTATCGGTGCTTTTGAAAATTACTTGCTAGCAATAGGATGGATTGTGGGATGGCTCATCGAACGCCATTCCATAAAGAAGCTAAATGCTAGTAAATAACGCCTAGTATATATTAGATTATTTTTAAAGGTTATTAAATAGTTTAATAATCATTCGAATTCAGAATTCTACCTTTTCAATCATATAGTTAGGAGACACATGAAAAAGTTTTATGCTCTTTTAATGACCTGTTTATTACTTGTTTTTCTATCCGTGCCTCAAATCGTTGATGCGGGTGTCGGACATTCCAGAAGTGGAGGGAGCAGCCGCAGTAGCTCCAGAAGTAGCAGCCGCTCAAGTGGAGGTGGAAGTCGTTCTGGTGGCTCATCCTACCACTACTACCGCTCTGGATATGGATCATCCTCTGACAGTTCTGCTAGCTCTCCCTATTTAGGATTTATGTTCATATTAGTCGGAGGAATCATACTAGTTGTTATCGTCAAATCCTTGCAGAATAAGTCTGGAGATTCGAATTCAACCTACACTAGTAATGATTATCAAACGCTCCACCGACGAATTGAACACAACACACTGGCCATTAGTCGTTTGAAATACGGAGATCCAAACTTTGACGCGGAAGCCTTCACATCTTGGGTTAAGGAAGTCTACCTTAAATTGCAGGTTGCCTGGACTGAAAAAAATTGGAACTCTGTCCGCGCTTTGGAAAGTACCAGTCTCTACTCTCAACATAGTACCCAACTCGAAGACCATATTCGAGCTAAAACAACCAATGTTTTAGAGAAAGTTTGTATCGAAAATGTTCGCATCAAGGAATTCATTGAAAATCCTGACGGAAACGATACCTTAGTGGTGATCCTGTCATCTACCTTGCGGGACTATGTCATTGACGATGAGACTCGCCGTGTCCTTGAAGGAGACCCTAAAAAAGATCTCTTCACCGTGTATCAATTGAACTTTATCCGTCAACACGGTAGCCAAACGCAAGCAGTCAATCCAGACGAAGTTGTGAGCGACCACTGTCCAAACTGTGGCGCCCCATTGAAAATCTCTGCAGTTAGCGAGTGCGACTACTGTGGTGCCAATCTCTCTCGCAGTCCAAACCAATGGGTACTGGATACCTATGATGTTGTGGATGAAGACGAGCTTTATAATTAGGAGGAATTATGGGATTTATACGTGCAGCCTTATCAGCAGGCTTAAATAGTTTTAATGATAGTAAATTCAAGGAAGCCATTGTCCTTCCAGATAATGTCTCTGGCGACGCCTTGGCCGTCAAGGGGCAATTGCTCACAAAAGACCCAGATGGACGTTCTCGTCACAGCAATCAAAACACAGGCCTCTTGTCAGATGGCAGTGTGGTTATCGTTCCCCAAGGTTATACCGCTGTTTTGGTAAACAACGGTACCTTCATTGGTGAGGTCCTTGAAGCTGGTAGCCACGAATGGCAAGCTGGTGATAATGCCTGGCTCCTTGAAAAAGGTGGTTTAAAAGGCACTTGGGAAAACTTTAAAAACCGTTTCTCTTTCGGTGGACAAGTCATCACCCAACAGGAAATTATCTTTATCCGCATGCAACCCATTGCAGGCAATAAGTTCGGCACACAAAATGCGGTCGAATACTTCAGCGAACGTTACCAACAACTGCTTAACATCCGTTTCTATGGCTTGTTTGATGTAAAAATAGCAGACCCCGTCCTCTTCTACGTGAGTTCTGTTAGCCGTCAAATTACTGACGGACAGCCATTTACTCTCCAAGATGTAGCTCAAGGAACGCTCCGTCAAAATATCGCACCAAAAATCGCGATTGCCATTGCCAAATATACCAACGAAAACAAGGTTGATATCTATAGTCTCAATGCCAACCAAGACACCTTTAACGAACTCGCTAAACAAGAGGTCAACAAGGTTTGGACAGGTCTCTACGGGATTGAAGCAACTAACATCTTGCTTGAAGACCTCAGTTACGACCAAGAAAGTCTTGATATCGTTCGCAAGCTTGATAGTGAGCTCGTGGCAATGAAGTACAACACGATTGAAATCGAAGAACGCCGTGCTCGAAACGAAGCGCTTATTGCTGCAGCTGCAAACGAAGGAAATGGCAATGGGATGAACATGTTTATGGGCATGAATCTTGGTCAAACTCTGGGTGGTCAATTAAGCCAACAAGTCCAAAATCAAGCACCGGCTCAAAATACTGGACAAACTGCCAGCAAAAATTTTTACATCGAAGTCGATGGAAAATACGTCCTCGTTACTAAAGACGAAGATGGAAACATCGTACCAGTCAACTAATTAAGCTCCTTTTGACATTTGAGTAATGTTGTCTTTTATGGTACAATAAAGAGTAAATTATTTATTAAAGAGGTAAAAACATGATTGAAGCAAGTAAATTAAAGGCTGGTATGACCTTTGAAACAGCTGACGGAAAATTGATCCGCGTTTTGGAAGCTAGCCACCACAAACCAGGTAAAGGAAACACAATCATGCGTATGAAATTACGTGATGTCCGTACTGGTTCTACATTTGACACAAGCTACCGTCCAGAGGAAAAATTTGAACAAGCTATCATCGAGACTGTCCCAGCTCAATACTTGTACAAAATGGATGACACAGCCTACTTCATGAATACAGAAACTTACGATCAATACGAAATTCCTGTAGTCAACGTTGAAAACGAATTGCTTTACATCCTTGAAAACTCTGATGTGAAGATCCAATTCTACGGAACTGAAGTGATTGGTGTTACCGTTCCTACTACTGTCGAATTGACAGTTGCAGAAACTCAACCATCTATCAAAGGTGCTACTGTTACAGGTTCTGGTAAACCAGCAACGATGGAAACTGGACTTGTCGTAAACGTTCCAGACTTCATCGAAGCAGGACAAAAACTCGTTATCAACACTGCAGAAGGAACTTACGTTTCTCGTGCCTAATCTCTAGAAAGAGGTCATTCTATGGGAATTGAAGAACAACTTGGCGAAATCGTTATCGCCCCACGTGTACTTGAAAAAATCATTGCTATTGCTACTGCAAAAGTAGAGGGTGTTCACTCTTTTTCAAACAAATCAGTATCTGACACCCTTTCAAAACTTTCTCTTGGCCGTGGTGTTTATCTTAAAAACGTGGACGAAGAGCTCACAGCAGATATCTATCTCTACCTTGAGTACGGAGTAAAAGTTCCTAAGGTAGCGGTTGCTATCCAGAAAGCTGTTAAAGATGCCGTCCGCAATATGGCTGATGTAGAACTCGCTGCCATCAATATTCACGTTGCAGGTATCGTTCCAGATAAAACACCAAAACCAGAATTGAAAGATCTATTTGACGAGGACTTCCTCAATGACTAGTCCACTATTAGAATCTAGACGCCAACTCCGTAAATGCGCTTTTCAAGCTCTCATGAGCCTTGAATTCGGTACGGATGTCGAAACTGCTTGTCGTTTCGCCTATACTCATGATCGTGAAGATACGGATGTGCAACTTCCAGCCTTTTTGACAGAGCTAGTTTCTGGTGTTCAGGCTAAAAAGGAAGAACTAGACAAGCAAATCACACAGCATTTAAAAGCAGGTTGGACCATCGAGCGTTTAACGCTCGTGGAGAGAAACCTCCTTCGCTTGGGAGTCTTTGAAATCACTTCATTTGACACTCCACAGCTGGTTGCTGTTAATGAAGCTATCGAGCTTGCAAAGGACTTCTCAGATCAAAAATCTGCCCGTTTTATCAACGGACTGCTCAGCCAGTTTGTAACAGAAGAACAGTAAATAGAAAAAGTGTTTGACAGATATCAAACACTTTTTTCTTTGCCTACCACTATCTAAAAAAGTGGTAATAGACATAATTATAAACAAAAATCCAGATGGGTTTTGCATAAATAAGAAAGTTGAAAAAACTATGGCACAGGATGGTAATTTTTAAGTTCCTTGTCCAACGGTAGACAAGGGCATAGAAGAGACCGCCTAAACTATAAATAATCAAACTGATAGGATCTCGGTGAGTTAGGATCAAATGACTAAGTCCAAATATAAGAGCAGAAAGGATAACATCCAGATAGTACTTGGACTGGGGAAAGAAGGTATTCATAAAGTACCCTCTATGAATCAGTTCCTCTAATATAGGTGCGAAGACTACTGTTAAACTAAAACTGAGAACAGTTGATAGAAAAGTTGGTTGCCCATTGGAGTATAGAATCGAAAGAAGGTCTTGAAAGATATACTTGTTATCAATTAGGTGATGAAACTGTAACTGAAAAGCATCCACCAATTGTCGTTCAAAATAAGTAGCCACTAGACCAACTACAAGGTAAAAGAATCTTGACTTCTTTGAACCCTTTTTCTCAAAAATATAGAGCATCTCTTTCTTTTTGAGCCAGTAGATAAATAATAGCAAAAGAGCTATTACTTCAACTGTTAAAAAGATAGAATAGCCATCTATCCCCCATCCTAAAAACTTAGTTAGATGCATAATCCCTAACTCTGGTAGGTAAATCGATAGAAATACCAGTGATGTATAGACTCCCAAATGCCCTAGTTTTTTCATACTTACCCCTTTAAATTATTAGACTATTAAGGTATAATTCCGTTACCATAACCAGTCATTCTATTACGTATTGTACTCGAATCAGTTGCAATGCTGTAAGCATAAGGCCAACTCCAATAATAATCATCAACCAACCAAATCATGCCACCACCTGAAACTTGTTCTAAGTCCTCAGATGAAAGAACTGTAAATGTTTCTGTACCTGTCATATCAAGTAGCTTCCTAAAATAAATTTTTGTAAGCTTACATCTACAGTATACATCTTTTTTGTCTATTTTATAGCCTATCTCCTCAACTGTCAAATTTTCATCCTAAACGGTAGCTTTACTAATTGAGAAATAAGAAATTGATAAAAGAGATTTCTCTATCTTCCCATCAAATTAGAAAAAGTGTTCGACAAATATCAAACACTTTTTCTTTACTTCCTACTATCTAAAAATTAAATAATAAATATAAAATAAGATCGATGGAGCATAGGGAATAACATTATAGAAACTATGACAAACAATGGTAAAACGAAGATTGCCTGTAACTCGATAAGCGACTGCAAATAGAAGACCAAGAATACTATAAATGATGAGACTGATGGGGTCACGATGAGATAGAACCAAGTGACTGAGCCCAAAGATGAAAGAAGACAAGATCACATCCAAATAAAACTCCGACTTCGGAAAGAAGGTATTCATAAAATAACCTCTATAGATTGTCTCCTCAACAACAGGTACAATCGAAATGTTAAAGATTAAGAATACAAGACTTGATAGAGTCGTTTCTCTCCCGTTTAAGTAAAGATCTGAAAGAAGGTCTTGGAAAATAAAACTATGATCAATCAATCGAATATTCTGCATTCGAAATTCATTTAGAAAAGAATAGATAAGAAAGCAAGCCACTAAGAAAGCGAGATAAGACCAGCGCCAACCCTTTTTCTCGAAGATAAAGAGCATCTTCTTCTTTTTCAACCACAAAACGAATAAAAAGAAAATAAGTAACACTTCTCCAACTAGGAAGATTATATAGCTGTCCATTCCTAAACCAAAGATCCTAGCTAGAGTTATGGCTCCTAATGGCGTTAAATAAATGTACAGGAACATTAAAATCATACAGATTCCTAAATGTATTGTCTTTTTCATTCTTTCTCTCCTAATGGAAACTCTCTATTAGGGCTCTATAGAGGATAGACCATTGATTGTTTTTCTTATTTATCCATGCGCTAGTATCAAAATAGCTAGAACACATAGTTCTAGCTTTTAAATTTTCTTAGTATTTTCTAAAGCGTTGGTAACGTTCTTCGATAAGTTGGTCGAGTGGTAGTTCTTGCAACCTATCTAGTTCTGCACACAATTCATTTTTAACGCAACCTAGTAGTTCTTTACTTGACAACCCTGCCTCTGAGATTACCTTGTCTACGATTCCCATTTCTAGAAGTTCGTGTGAAGTGATTTTCATCAACTCCGCCGCTTCCATAGCACGACTTCCATCCTTCCAAAGGATAGAGGCAAATCCTTCCGGGCTAAGTACTGCGTAGATTGAGTTTTCTAACATCCAGACACGGTTAGCTACGGCTAGAGCTAGGGCCCCACCAGATCCACCTTCACCGATAATAATCGCGATGATTGGAACCTTGAGGTCACTCATTTCCATCAGATTTCGGGCAATTGCTTCCCCTTGTCCACGTTCCTCGGCTCCCACACCTGGGTAAGCACCCGCCGTATTGATAAAGGTCACAACTGGACGGCCAAACTTTTCTGCCTGTTTCATCAGGCGCAAGGCCTTACGATAGCCTTCTGGATGTGGTTGCCCAAAATTTCGTTTGAGGTTATCATGAAGACTTTTTCCCTTTTGGATACCAACGACAGTTACTGCTTGGTCACCTAACCAACCAATTCCACCGATGACCGCACCATCATCACGAAAAGAGCGATCTCCATGCAATTCGATAAACTCGTCAAAGATTCCATTGGCAAAATCAAGTGCGGTCAAACGACTCTGCTCGCGTGCCTCTCTGACTATTTTTGCAATATTCATCCGCGACTTCCTCCATGCAATCTCACTAATTTAGCAATTGTTTCAGGCAATTCTCTCCGTTTGACAATTGCATCAACAAATCCATGTTCAAGCAAAAATTCTGCCTTTTGGAAGTCATCCGGCAAGGTCTCACGAACTGTATTTTCGATAACACGACGCCCAGCAAAACCAACTAAACTTTGGGGTTCCGCTAGGATAATATCACCTTCCATAGCAAAAGAAGCGGTCACTCCACCTGTTGTCGGATCGGTTAAAATAGTGAGGTAAAAAAGTCCTGCCTTGGAATGACGTTGAACTGCCGCAGAAATTTTAGCCATCTGCATCAGGCTCATGATTCCTTCTTGCATACGGGCTCCACCAGAAGCTGTGAAGAGAACGACTGGCAAGTTTTCTACCGTTGCATACTCAAACAAGCGCGTGATTTTTTCACCCACAACGGTTCCCATAGAAGCCATGATAAAGTTTGAATCCATGATCCCAAGGGCAACTTTTTGTCCCTTGATGCTAGCTGTACCAGTTAGTACGGCTTCATCCAAACCTGTCTTTTCACGCATAGTAGCCAGTTTTTTCTGGTAGCCAGGAAAGTTTAATGGATCTTGAGTTTCAATACCTGTAAACATCTCCACAAAGCTACCAGAATCAATCGTCAAATCCAAGCGTTCCTGAGCTGAAATACGGAAAGTATAGCTACAATGGGGACAAATTCGTTCGCTCCCAAGATCCTTTTGGTAAATGGTGTGTTTACAACCAGGACACTGGGAAAAGAGTTCATCCGGAACCTCAGGCTTGGCTTGTGGTTTCTGCCTTACGGAACGGTTAGGATTGATCCGAATATACTTATCCTTTTTACTAAATAGAGCCATAACTCCCCCTTTTAGTTCTCATACTGTTTGAAAGTCTATTCTTTTTCTTGGTATTTTGGCAAGAAAGTTTCCATCAAGAAGGAAGTATCGTAGTCACCAGCGATAACTCGGCGGTCTGAAATCAGATCCAACTGGAAGTCTGCATTGGTTTGCACTCCTTCAATATCAAGTTCATAAAGTGCCCGTTGCATCTTCATAAGAGCATCAAAGCGATTCTCCCCATGAACAATGATTTTGGCAATCATACTATCATAGTAAGGGGGAATGGTATAACCTGGATAAACTGCTGAATCCACGCGCAAGCCAACTCCACCACTTGGTAGATAGAGATTGGTAATTTTCCCTGGGCTTGGAGCAAAGTTAAATGCTGGATTTTCTGCATTGATCCGGCACTCGATAGCATGACCTCGTAGGACGATATCTTCTTGTTTGAAAGGTAAAGGTTGCCCGGCAGCAATGCGAATCTGTTCCTTCACGATATCGACACCTGAAACAAACTCTGTGACTGGGTGTTCCACTTGCACACGAGTATTCATTTCCATGAAGTAGAAATTGCCACTCGCTTCATCGAGAAGAAATTCAATCGTACCTGCATTTTCATAGCCAACAGACTCTGCTGCACGAACGGCGGCAGCACCAATTTCATTACGAAGAGTTTTGCCAATCGCAATGGACGGGCTTTCTTCTAAAACCTTTTGGTTATTCCGTTGGAGTGAACAGTCCCGTTCACCAAGATGGACAACATGACCCTCTTGGTCCGCAAGAATCTGAACTTCGATATGACGAGCTGGATAAATCACACGCTCAAGATACATAGCGCCATTTCCAAAGTTGGCCTTGGCTTCGCTGGATGCTGTTTCAAAGGCTGCGACCAAGTCTTCTGCCTTTTCAACCTTACGAATCCCTTTTCCACCACCACCTGCCGATGCCTTAAGCATGACTGGATAGCCAATTTTTTCTGCAACTGCAAGCGCCTCTTCAGCCGTGTGAACTTCACCATCAGATCCTGGGATAACTGGAACTCCAGCCTTGATCATTTGCTCACGCGCATTGATCTTATCTCCCATGGTATCCATTACAGCCCCAGAAGGGCCGATAAACTTAATCCCCACTTCATCACACATCGTGGCAAACTTGGAATTTTCGCTAAGAAAACCAAAACCTGGGTGGATGGCTTCTGCTTCTGTCAAGACTGCAGCAGATAAAATAGCATTGATATTGAGATAAGACTCTGTCGCCTTACCAGGTCCGATACAGATAGCTTCATCCGCTAGAAGTGTGTGAAGAGCTTCCTTATCAGCAGTTGAATAGACTGCTACGGTCGCAATGCCCAATTCACGCGCAGCTCGAATAATGCGAACCGCAATCTCACCACGGTTGGCAATCAAAATTTTACGAAACATGGAGAACCTCCTTAGTTTCCAATTGCAAAGGTAAGAGTACCACTCGCTGCAAGCTTACCATCTACTTCAGCCTTTGCTTCAACCACAGCAATTGTACCACGACGTTTAACAAAAGTAGCCGTCATGACTAATTGGTCACCTGGTACAACTTGCTTCTTGAACTTAACCTTGTCCATGCCAGCATAGAAGACCAGTTTCCCTTTATTTTCAGGTTTGGACAATTCCAAGACACCAGCAGTCTGAGCCAAGGCTTCCATGATAAGAACACCTGGCATGACTGGGTATTGTGGAAAATGACCATTGAAGAAAGGTTCGTTGATGGTCACATTTTTAATGGCAACAATGGTATCCTCGCTCACTTCCAAGACACGATCCACTAGGAGCATGGGGTAGCGATGGGGTAGAGCTTCTTTAATTCCTTGAATATCGATCATTTGATACGTACCAATCCTTTACCGAACTCAACCATTTCTTCATTTGAAACGAGAATTTCTGTCACCACACCATCCTTAGGCGCTGGAATCTCATTCATGACTTTCATGGCTTCGATGATCACCAAAGTTTGACCTTTTTTAACACTGTCTCCGACTGTGACAAAGGCAGGTTTATCTGGTCCAGCGGCCAAGTAAGCCACCCCTACAAGTGGGCTCTCAACGACATCACCCTCTGGAGTAACCGTCGTTTCAGCTGGTGCTGGAGCTTCTTCCACAGAACTCTCTACTGGAGTTGAAGGGGCAGAAACTACTGGACTTGCAGCTACTGCAGTTGGCACTGGAGCAACTTGGGCTGGTGCTTCAGAAGCCATTCTTGCTTCATTCTTACTAAACTGCAATTCGTCCGTTCCATTTTTATAAGAAAATTCTCTCAAACTTGATTGGTCAAATTGAGCCATCAAGTCCTTGATTTCATTTAAATTCATAATTATTTATTCTCCCAACGTTTGAAAGCAAGAACCGCGTTGTGTCCGCCAAAACCAAAAGTGTTTGAAATAGCATAAGGGATTTCTTGCTCCAAGCCTTGTCCATAAACGACATTCGCTTCGATATAGTCTGACAACTCGCTTGTTCCAGCTGTCATTGGTACATAGTTATGACGCATGGCTTCGATGGTAGCAATGGCTTCTACTGCTCCTGCAGCACCAAGCAAGTGTCCTGTAAAGGACTTGGTTGAAGATACAGGTACTTCTTTACCAAGAACAGCTACAATCGCACCACTTTCTCCTTTTTCATTTGCAGGAGTTGAAGTTCCATGGGCATTGACGTAAGCTACTTGCTCTGGAGAAATTTCTGCTTCTTCCAAAGCCAACTTCATAGCCTTAATCGCACCTTGACCTTCTGGATGAGGTGAAGTCATATGGTAAGCATCACAGGTATTACCGTAACCAACTACTTCAGCCAAGATAGTTGCGCCACGTTTTTCAGCATGTTCAAGACTTTCAAGAACCAACATACCTGAACCTTCTCCCATCACAAAACCATTACGATCTTTGTCAAATGGGATAGAAGCACGAGTTGGATCCTCTGTAGTTGATAGGGCAGTCAATGCTTGGAAACCAGCGATAGCAAAAGGAGTGATAGATGATTCTGATCCACCAACTAACATGACATCTTGGAAACCAAACTTGATGGAACGGAAGGCATCCCCAATGGCATCGTTTGATGAAGCACAAGCTGTATTGATGGATTTACAGATACCATTTGCTCCGAAACGCATGGCAACATTTCCTGAAGCCATATTTGGCAAGGCTTTTGGAAGGGTCATTGGTTTAACGCGTTTTGGACCTTTTTCATGAAGACGGATAACCTGATCTTCGATTTCTTTAATTCCCCCAATACCAGAAGCTACGATAACACCAAAGCGATCTTTATCGATTGCTTCTACATCAAGATTTGCATTTGTCACCGCTTCTTGAGCCGCATACAAGGCATACAAAGAATAGTTGTCAAAACGGTTGGTATCTTTTTTGACAAAGTATTTATCAAATGGGAAATCTTGAACTTCTGCCGCATTGTGCACAGCAAATTCGCTGTGGTCAAACTTAGTGATTTCTCCAATTCCAATCTTCCCAGTTTGCAAACTGTTCCAAAATTCTTCTGGAGTATTTCCGATAGGAGAGGTCAATCCGTAACCTGTTACTACAACTCGATTTAGTTTCATCTGTCTTACCTATATCTTTCCTTATTTTTTACATGCTAAGTCCGCCATCAACAGCGAGAACTTGTCCAGTCAAATAATCTTGTCCAGCCAGGAACACTGTAGCATCTGCGATATGTTCTGCTTGACCAAAATGTTTCATTGGGATTTGAGCCAATGTCGCTTCTTTGACCTTATCAGATAAAACAGCCGTCATATCTGATTCGATCATTCCTGGTGCAAGAGCATTTACGCGTACGTTGCGATTGGCAACTTCACGTGCAACTGACTTGGTAAAACCAATCAAACCTGCTTTAGAAGCTGCATAGTTGGCTTGTCCGATATTTCCCATCAAACCAACTACACTAGACATGTTGATAATCGCACCTTCACGTGCCTTGATCATCTGTTTCAAGACTGCTTGCGTCATGTTGAAAGCACCTGTCAAGTTGATCTTAAGCACTTTTTCAAAGTCTTCTTCGGTCATCTTGAGCATAAGCGTATCTTGAGTGATCCCAGCATTGTTGACCAAGACATCGACAGAACCGAGTTCTGCAATCGCTTGATCTATCATACGCTTGGCATCTGCAAAGTCTGAAACATCACCTGAAATCGGTACTACTTTGACACCATAGTTTGAAAACTCAGCCAGCAATTCTTCTGAGATTGCTCCTCGACTATTCAAGACTACATTAGCGCCTAGTTGGGCAAATTTGTGAGCAATGGCAAGTCCGATACCACGACTTGAACCTGTTACAAAGACATTTTTGTTTGTAAGTTGCATTCTATTTCTCCTATTTCCTGTTGTATTTTGTGGGAGAAGGGATCATTAGTTTCCTAACAAAGCATCCAAGCTTGCTTGGTCTTCAACGTTAGCTAGCTGAGCTGTTTTATCGATTTTTTTGACAAAGCCTGATAGGATCTTACCAGGACCAATTTCAATAAAGTTGGTTACCCCAGCATCCTGCATCACAGCAATACTTTCATAAAAACGAACAGGTTCTTTCACCTGACGCGTCAAAAGCTCTTGGATTCGACCTTTTTCCATAACAGCAGCTTCCGTATTGCCAACTAGTGGGCAAGTGAAATCAGCGAAACTTACTCCCTCAAGAGCTCCAGCTAGTTGCTGACTGGCTGGCTCAAGTAGGGCTGTATGGAAAGGACCCGATACATTTAAAGGAATCAATCGTTTTGCTCCTGCTTCCTGCAAGAGTTCAACTGCGCGGTCAACTGCAGCCACCTCACCACCGATAACGATTTGGCTTGGGGTGTTGTAGTTGGCTGGAGTCACTACTCCAATTTTAGAGGCTGTTTCACAAGCTTCCTCAATCACTTCAACCGGAGTATTAAGAACGGCAACCATCTTCCCAGAGCCTGCAGGTGCAGCTTCTTCCATATAAGCACCACGTTTAGCAACCAAGGCAACTGCATCCTCAAAGTCCAAGGCACCACTTGCTACAAGAGCAGAATATTCCCCAAGAGACAATCCTGCTACCATATCTGGCTGGTAACCCTTTTCTTTCAATAGTCGGTAAATAGCAACCGAAGTCGCTAAAATAGCTGGCTGCGTATATCGAGTCTGGTTTAGCTTGGTTTCTTCCTTATCAATCAAGTCACGTAGGTCATAACCCAAAACCTGACTGGCTTGGTCAATGGTTTCCTTGACGATAGGGTAGCGATCATAGAGATCTCTCCCCATCCCTAGATACTGAGCACCTTGACCGGCAAATAGAAAAGCTGCTTTAGTCATTTCTTACAACTCCTGCCCAACGAGAGGCTTCTTCTTGAATTTTTTTGGCTGCACCATAGTATAGATCTTTTAGGATTTCTTCGACAGTTTCCTCTTTAGAAACCAAACCAGCAATCTGACCTGCCATGACGGATCCACCTTCTACATCTCCATGAACAACGGCTTTAGCAAGAGCACCAGCTCCCATTTGTTCAAAGATTTCTAAATCTGGATCTTCTTGTTTAAAGGCATCCTTTTCAGCCTGTTCAAAGTCACGAGTCAACTGATTTTTAATGGCGCGAACAGCATGTCCAAAATGTTGAGCTGAAATAGTCGTATCGATATCACGCGCCTTTAAGATTTTTTCCTTGTATTTTGGATGGGCGTTAGATTCCTTAGCTACTACGAAACGCGTACCAACTTGAACAGCCTCTGCACCAAGCATAAAGCCTGCAGCGACACCTTCACCGTCCGCAATTCCTCCAGCTGCGATAACCGGAATTGAAACAGCTGCAGCAACTTGGCGAACCAAGGTCATGGTTGTTAATTTACCAATATGTCCACCGGCTTCCATTCCCTCTGCAATAACTGCATCTGCACCAATTTTTTCCATGCGTTTTGCCAAAGCAACACTTGGAACAACAGGAATAACTGTAATTCCTGCATCATGGAAACGAGTCATGTATTTACTTGGATTTCCTGCACCAGTTGTAACCACCTTGACTCCTTCTTCAATCACGAGATCAACGATGTCTTCTACAAAAGGTGACAAGAGCATGATGTTGACACCAAAAGGTTTATCCGTAAGTGATTTGATTTTATCGATATTAGCCTTTACGACCTCTTTAGGTGCATTCCCACCACCGATGATTCCTAGACCACCAGCTTTTGATACTGCACCAGCCAAGTCACCGTCTGCAACCCAGGCCATTCCTCCTTGAAAAATAGGATAATCAATGTTCAATAATTCTGTAATACGTGTTTTCATAGTGCCTCCATCATTCCTTGCTTACGTAATAGTTCGACGAGTTTATCATTTGAGTTTCAAACTATTACCTAAACAAGAGGGAGTGGGTTTCCCCAACTCCTTCTAGTAATATGTTAATTATTTTGTTTGCTCTTCAACGTAGGCAACCAAGTCACCAACTGTTTTCAAATTATCTTCTGCTTCGATTTGGATATCAAAAGCATCTTCGATTTCAGAGATTACTTGGAACAAGTCCAATGAATCTGCATCCAAATCATCAAAAGTAGATTCAAGTGTTACTTCTGATGCGTCTTTCCCAAGTTCTTCAACGATAATTTCTTGTACTTTTTCAAATACTGCCATGATAGGACTCCTTTAAAATATAAAAAATTTATAACTATGTGTTTACCACATGATTACCTAGATTGTAAGAATGAGTGTGCCCCATGTCAAACCTCCACCGAAGCCTGATAGGAGAATCGTCTGGCTACCATCTAAACGAATCTTGCCATTCTCCACACACTCTGAGAGCAAAATCGGGATACTTGCTGCACTGGTATTTCCATACTCCATCATATTGGCAGGAAGCTTGTCTCGGTCTACGCCGATCTTCTTAGCCATCTTATCCAAAATGCGGATATTTGCCTGATGAAGCAAGAGATAATCCAATTCCGATGCTGCGATTGGACCATTTTCAATGGTTTCTTTTATCGATCTAGCAACATCACGATTTGCAAAATCAAAAACTGCTCGTCCATCCATTTTCAAAAAAGCAGGAACTGCTTCTTGATCCGAGAAAGGAGAAGCCAAAGCCGTTTGACCATAGGTCAAACACTCGCTCCGAGAGCCATCTGTATAGAGACTTTCCACAAGGAAGTGACGTGTTTCGCTCGCTTCCAAGAGAACCCCACCAGCACCATCCCCAAAGAGAACAGCTGTCGAACGATCTGACCAATCAACTGCCTTGGATAAGGTTTCAGCCCCGATAACAATCCCTTTTTTTAACTGTCCAGAACTTAAAAACTTTTCTGCAGTTGAGAGAGCGAATACAAAGCCACTGCAAGCTGCTGTCAGATCAAAGGCGAAAGCTCTATGCGCTCCTATATTTGCCTGAACTCGAGCTGCTGTGGAAGGCATCATCGAGTCTGGGGTAATCGTCGCTACAATAATAAAATCAATCTGATCCGCTGTTAAGCTCCCTTTAGCCAACAAGCTCTTAGCTACTTCTGTCGCCAAATCACTTGTAGACTCTGTTTTTGAGATATGTCTCTGTTTAATTCCTGTCCGACTTGAAATCCACTCATCGCTTGTGTCCATGATTTGGGCTAAGTCATGATTAGTGACCACTTGCTCTGGAACATAATGAGCAACCTGGCTTATTTTTGCAAAAGCCATTATTTCAAATCCTCCAAAAATTGATAAAGGTTCGTTAAGCCTCTGCCCATGACTTCTTTTTCCTCAGGGCTCATGCCATCGATGATTTTTTCGACCATAGCCTTGTGGAATCGTTTATGAAGACGGTGAACCAAACGACCTTGCTTTGTCAAATGCAGATAGACCACTCGACGGTCTTGGTCAGAACGAATACGCTCAATATAACCTTTTCTCTCCAGGTTATTCAAACTCGTCGTCACTGTCCCAAGAGTTACCATCAGTTCTTTTGAAACCTTACTTGGCGTTGCCTCTGGAAACTTCCCAATCACATCGATCGTGTGCATTTCTTTGATGGAGATGTCTTTGAATCGACTACCTCGTAAGCTAACCTCCTCAATCACAAGGACGTTATTAAAAATAGATGTTAGATAATCATTTACTTGTTGGTAGTCCAAATCGTTTCCCTCCTCCTCAAAAAGCTTTTACAATCAAAACATTTGATAAAAGAAGTATAACAAACTTCAAAAAATTGTGCAAGTATTTTTTTACATTCCTGTAAATTTCGGTCTTCTTCTTTCAGAATGTGCTCGAACCCCTTCTTTAAAATCTTCAGTTAAAGATAACGATTCTTGTAGTTTCAATTCTAATTCAGCATAATTCTGCCAATCCTTGAATTGACTTTCCCAAACTAACTTTTTAATCGCTGCGTATGAGTTTGCTGAACCTCTTCTTAATTTTTTCAGAACTTGTTCTCTTGTTTTTTCTAATTTGTCAACTTCACAAACACGGTATACCACGCCCCATTCTAGCGCTTTTTCAGCAGTTAAGGCTTCACCTGTCATAGCAAGTTGTGCAGCCCGTGTTACCCCGATGCTACGACTCAAGAGATGAATCCCACCAGCGTCTGGGGCCAAGCCAACTCCGACAAAGGCTTGAATGAATTTTGCCTTATCAGTCGCCAAGCAAAAATCAACTGCTACTGCCATATTTGCTGCAGCACCAGCAACCGCTCCATCTACCTCCATCAAAACAGGTTTAGGAATTTGCTTGATTTTAAAAGAAATTGTATTGACTAATTCTGCAATCTTATTCAAAGATGGGATATCATCTTCATCTACTGCGCGTTTCATCTCAACCAAGTCTCCTCCAACTGAAAAGACCTTCCCATTCGCATTAATCAAGATGAACTGCACAGCTTGATCCTGCTCTGCTAGAGTCAAAGCTTCTAAAATTTCCTCACACATTGGGATATGGAAACCATTTGCCACTTCGGGACGATTCAACGTAATGATAGCCAGATCATCTACGATCTGATATAAGATATGATTCATAGCTTCTCCTTTTCTTTTATAAGGCAATAAAATTGTTTTATCATCAAAGTATACCTTTTTTTGGATAAAGAGGCAAGGAAAAACTAAAGGAAAGTGTCTCAGCTGATTATTTTCCCATTCATTATGAATGTGAGAGAAATTTTACACACTTACTTTTAAACTGTTATTGCTTTTCAGAATAAGTTAGTGTTTTCTTCTATTATAATAGGAAGTTATTTTCTTCATTGAAAAATACCCCTCTTTCTGCTATAATCGTATAAAATACTTACTTGAGGAGTCCTTATGAAGGTTGTAAAATTTGGCGGAAGCTCGCTTGCCTCTGCTGGTCAGTTAGAAAAAGTTTTAAACATCGTTAAAAGTGATAAAGAACGCCGTTTTGTAGTCGTTTCTGCACCCGGCAAACGCAATGCTGAAGATACCAAGGTGACCGATGCCTTGATCAAATACTATCGTGACTATGTGGCTGGAAATGACATCAGTGCTAGCCAAAGCTGGATCATTGACCGTTATGCCGCTATGGTTAGTGAACTAGGGTTAAAACCTGCTGTTTTAGAAAAAATCTCTAAAAGTATTCGGGCCTTGGCAACTCTTCCTATAGAGGACAATGAATTTCTCTATGATACCTTCCTAGCGGCTGGAGAAAATAACAATGCCAAATTGATTGCAGCCTACTTTAACCAAAACGGCATCGATGCACGCTATGTTCACCCAAGAGAAGCTGGGATTGTTGTCACAAGTGAACCAGGAAACGCACGCATCATTCCATCTAGTTATGACAAGATTGAAGGCTTGGCTGATAGCAACGAAGTCCTTGTCATCCCTGGTTTCTTTGGTGTGACTAAGGAAAATCAAATCTGTACTTTTTCACGTGGAGGTTCAGATATTACAGGTTCTATCATTGCAGCAGGTGTTAAGGCTGATCTCTATGAGAACTTTACAGACGTAGATGGTATCTTTGCTGCCCATCCTGGTATTATCCACCAACCACACTCCATTCCTGAATTAACCTACCGTGAAATGCGTGAGTTGGCTTACGCTGGATTCTCAGTCCTTCATGACGAAGCCCTTCTTCCTGCCTACCGAGGAAAAATTCCTCTTGTCATCAAGAATACCAACAACCCTGACCACCCAGGAACACGCATTGTTTTAGAACACAGTAGTGATAAATTCCCAGTAGTAGGGATTGCGGGTGACTCAGGATTCGTCAGCATCAACATGTCAAAATACCTCATGAACCGTGAAGTCGGGTTTGGTCGCAAGGTTCTTCAAATCCTTGAGGACCTCAACATCGGTTGGGAACACATGCCTACAGGTATTGACGATCTTTCAATCATCCTCCGCTCCCGCGAATTGACTCCTATCAAAGAAGAAGAAATTCTACGTCAACTCGTTCAAAAAGCTGAAGTGGACCATGCTGAAATCGAACATGACCTTTCCATCATTATGATTGTCGGAGAAAAGATGAAGAGCCATATCGGGGTAACTGCTACTGCAACACGGGCTTTGTCTGAGAATAAAATCAACATCCAGATGATGTCCCAAGGTTCAAGTGAAGTTTCCATCATGTTTGTTGTCAATAAAGAGCAAGAAAAAGCAGCTATCAAGGCTCTCTATCATGCCTTTTTCGGTGAAAGTAAGGAAGACTAATCATGGCCCAATCACTCAATCAAGCCATTGACCTCCAAACTACTGGGACATCTTACCTCTCTATCTCTGGAAAAGTTGGAAAATTTCTAGTTGGGGATCAAGCCTTAGAGTTTTATCCAGATGTCAATGTCGAACAATATATCCAAATCCCCTGGTCCAGCATTCAGCAAATCGGAGCCAACGTAAGTGGTCGCAAGATCAGCCGCCACTTTGAAGTCTTCACCGATCAAGGAAAATTCCTCTTTGCTTCAAAAGACTCTGGAGCTATCCTCAAAATCGCTCGGGAAAAATTAGGAAACGACAAGGTTGTGAAACTTCCGACTCTACTCCAGACCATTGGACAAAAACTTAAAAATCTATTTGCAAAAAAGTAGAAACTTTAGTATAATCATAGCAACGGATAAGTAAGTTATCTCCTTCTTTCAGAAAGTCTGCGGGTGCTGCGAGCAGATAGGAGGGATAGGTGAAATTCTACCGTTGTTCACAATTAAATACTCAATCAAGTGCACACCTGTGAAGTTGGATGGAACCGTGGCCCTGCCACTCCAACACTTTGTCAGGTGTGCTTTTTTCATAAAGGAGTTCTTATGTTAGATATTAAACGTATTCGCACAGATTTTGATGCTGTTGCTGAAAAATTAGCTACACGTGGTGTAGATGCTGCTATCTTAAATGAGATGAAAGAAATCGATGCTAAACGTCGTGACATCTTGGTCAAGGTTGAAACTCTCAAGGCAGAACGTAACACAGTTTCTGCTGAGATTGCCCAAGCCAAGCGAAACAAGGAAAATGCCGATGACAAGATTGCTGCTATGCAAACCCTATCTGCTGAAGTCAAAGCCTTGGATGCTGAATTGGCGGACATCGATGCTAAATTGACAGAATTTACCACTACTCTTCCAAACATCCCTGCCGACAGCGTTCCTGTTGGGGCTGATGAAGATGACAATGTGGAAGTTCGCCGTTGGGGGACTCCGCGCGAGTTTGAATTCGAACCAAAAGCTCACTGGGATCTTGGTGAAGACTTGGGTATCCTTGACTGGGAACGCGGTGGTAAAGTAACAGGCGCTCGCTTCCTCTTCTATAAAGGACTTGGGGCTCGTTTGGAACGTGCTATCTACAACTTCATGTTGGATGAGCATGGTAAAGAAGGCTATACGGAAGTTATCACACCTTACATTGTTAACCATGACTCAATGTTTGGTACTGGTCAATATCCAAAATTCAAGGAAGACACTTTTGAATTGAAAGACACTAATTATGTCCTCATTCCTACAGCTGAAGTGCCTTTGACAAATTACTACCGTGATGAAATCCTTGACGGTAAAGATCTACCAATCTACTTTACCGCTATGAGTCCATCTTTCCGTTCTGAGGCTGGTTCAGCTGGTCGTGATACACGTGGCTTGATTCGTCTGCACCAATTCCACAAGGTTGAAATGGTCAAATTTGCCAAACCAGAAGAATCTTATGAAGAATTAGAAAAAATGACAGCCAACGCTGAAAATATTCTTCAAAAACTCAACCTTCCATACCGTGTCGTTGCCCTCTCTACTGGGGACATGGGCTTCTCAGCTGCTAAGACTTACGACTTGGAAGTTTGGATTCCAGCCCAAAATACCTATCGTGAAATCTCAAGCTGTTCAAATACAGAAGATTTCCAAGCCCGTCGTGCCCAAATCCGTTACCGTGATGAAGCAGATGGCAAGGTGAAACTCCTTCACACCTTGAACGGTTCTGGACTTGCAGTTGGACGTACGGTTGCTGCCATTCTTGAAAACTACCAAAATGCAGATGGTTCTGTAACCATTCCAGAAGCACTTCGTCCATATATGGGTGGCGCTGAAGTTATCAAACCATAAAAAAAAGGCCTAGCTATTTCTAGCTAGACCTTTTTTCGTAACCAAATCAGATAAGCACCCAAGACAAAGAATAAAATAGTTAGGCAAATAACGGTTTCAGCCAAGACCAGATAATCCAGAAATGGAAGTTTCAAAATTCCCTGAGCCATCTTGAGCGAAGTGGCTGTGATAATGGTTGGGAAGGTGAGGGCTGAGAAGGCTGGTTGAAAGCCTTGTTTTAAAATATTGGGCAAGCGAATCAAAACGAAGATGAAAAATGACTGAGAGACAAGCATCAACAGTAGCAAGGCCCAGGTCGGAAGAGCAAGTCCACCGATACGTACTAAAGCAGCTAAGAGCAAAGAAAAAGGCGCACAGTAGATTCCTTCCTGTCCAAGCAAGGCCACTGGGAGTGGAGATTTCTTTAAATCGCTATAAATAAGCGGATAGAGATAGAAGGTCAAGACAAAACCAAAACTCAAGGTTGCATAGGCAATTTCAATGATACCGGCAAGAGGATAGGTCAAGGCTGCTACTGCTATCCCCACATAGAGTACCGTCCAGCTAGGAGTCGCATTGACCCTCCGACCTGGACAGGCAAATTTGATGGTAAAAGTAGCAATCAAAGCCAAATCCAAGAGAAATGAAAACCACCAGATCCCTTGTGCTACTATAGGAAGAGCAGGGAATACGCGAAAGACATAGGTCGATAAAATCATCCCAGCCATGGGAAAAGTGGCCATCCCAGACAAAAGAGGGGGCTTGGTCAATTCTTTCCTGGTTTCTTCCCAATTAAAAAGATGAAGAATCAGAAAGAAAATCCACAACACTAGACCAGTCAGACTCAATAAATGCGACAGAACAGGCAAAGTATCTGCAATCAGATTTCCTGCACCTGCTAAACCTAATAAACAGCCAGAGAATACCAAGGGGAGCTTTTTCATCCGAGCCTCCAATAATCATGTTATTATTAGTATAGCATAAAAGCGCTTAAAATAGCATAGAAAAATGAAGACTGGATTGCTCAGTCTTCATTTTTTCTTTCTGATTCGAACTAGGCATAATGTTGCAATTCTGGGTTAATAGGCGTATTGGCTAGGTTGTTGGCATAGTTGCAAAGGCTAGCAAGACTAACACCGAGAACCACGTCCAAGGCATTTTGTTGCGTGTAGCTAGCTTCCAAAAATTCACTAAGGGCTTCATCTCCTACACGCCCTTTGGTATTGATGACCGCCAAGGTAAACTTAGCTAGGGTGTCCAATTTAGGATCTGTTTCAATCGGAGTACGGTTGCGGAGGGCTTGAAGAAGATCATCATTCATCTGGATTTGTTTGATTGAAAAGGCTGTGTGACCTGCGACGCAGAAAGCACAACCATTGGTTACGGCAGCTGTGATTTGTACTACTTCGCGTTCCACTGGTGTCAGGCTATTGCGACGGTTGATAGCTCCGACAGTTCGGTAGGCTTCAAGCGCGGTTGGGGCATTGGCCAAGAGACCGATTAGGTTGGGAATATAGCCATTGTTATCTTTTTGTACTGTTTCAAGAACTTCTTTCACTTCTGCTGGTGCTGATTCTACTGTGTGGATGGTAAATGTTGTCATAAGAAACCTCTTTTCATTTTATTGTCATTTAGTCTATCATAGAATTTCACCCTTGGATAATATATATTTTCAATCGCCTTGATAGAAAATGTCTATGAAATGAAAAAAATCACACTAAAAGTGTGATTGGGTTAGTGTTTAAAATACTTTCTGGTTTCGGAAATAACGACTGGCGACAAGACCAAGAGGGCAATCAAGTTTGGTAAAGCCATCAAGGCATTGACGATGTCTGCGATAATCCAAACCATATCCAACTCGATAAATCCTCCCAACAAGACCATGACTACAAAGACTACACGGTAAAGCCAGATAAAACGAACACCGAAGAGAAACTCAAAACAGCGTTCTCCGTAGTAGTTCCATCCGAGAATCGTCGTAAAGGCAAAGAGTACAAGGAAGATGGTCAAAAGAGCAGGTCCAAAATGTGAAAAAACTGTAGAGAAGGCTGACTGAGTCAAGGCAACTCCATTCAAATCACCACTCCAAACACCAGTTACCAAGATTGTTAAACCAGTCAACGTACAGATAATAAGGGTATCAATAAAGGTTCCTGTCATGGAAATCAAGCCTTGCTCGACAGGCTCATTTGTCTTAGCCGCAGCCGCTGCAATGGGAGCAGAACCAAGACCAGATTCGTTAGAGAAGACTCCTCGCGCCACACCATTCTGGATAGCCATCCGAATGCTGGCACCTGCAAAACCGCCTACCGCAGCAGCTGGACTAAAGGCTGAAGTAAAGATGAGGGCAAGTGTGGCTGGGATTTTCTCGATATTAAAGAGAATAACTGTAAGAGTCCCTAAAATATAGACAATAGCCATAAAAGGAACAACTGCTGTCGAAACTTTTGATATGGATTTGAGGCCACCAAAGACGGCAATACCCACCAAAATGGATAAAATCAGAGCTGTGATAACTGGATCAACTTGGGCTGTATTTTGAATGGATTCTGTAATCGAATTGACTTGGGTAAAGGTACCAATCCCTAGAAGGGCTACCAATACACCCGCTAGGGCAAAGAAGATAGCAAGTGGACGCCACTTTTCTCCCATCCCCAAAAGGATGTAATGCATGGGTCCTCCAGCTACAGCTCCATTTGCATCCTTTGTGCGATATTTTATGGCTAGCAAGCCTTCAGCATACTTGGTCGCCATCCCAAAGAAGGCTGCCATCCACATCCAAAAGAGGGCTCCTGGTCCTCCAACCTTAATGGCTGTTGCGACCCCGATGATATTTCCCGTACCAACGGTGGCTGCTAGAGCCGTACAGAGAGCAGCAAAGCTCGACACATCGCCATGTCCCTTGTCCTTGATAAAGATCAACTGAAAGGCCTTTGGGAGACGAGCCACCTGCAAAAGTCCTAGTCGGATAGTCAAATAGATACCTGTTCCGACCAATAAGATCAAGAGGGGAGGCCCCCAAACGAAAGCATCAAGCGCTTTAAGCAATTCTAACATATCCTTCTCCTATCTTTCAACCCCAAAAGAAAGAGCACATGCAAGATACATGTACTCTGGAATGCTTAGATAAATGCCAAAAAGCGGTCTATCCTAGCTCTGTCCTTTTACCTGAGAGTTTGAGCAGTTACCTGCCTTGCCCCTTCGGTGCCTTTACGGTCTCTCCAGAGTTCCGTCCATTTACAGTCATGGAAAACAAACCTTTCTCCACTTCTATTAAACTTCATTCGGTGTTGGTATTTTATTTTTTATTATTCTACAAGAAAAGTTAGTCTTTGTCAATATATTCTATGAAAATTTTTGACCTTTCATTTCTTTTTTCAGAAAGAGCGAATCCTTCTTCTCTCTATCCTTTAAAGGTTACAATGGTGGCACCACTACCGCCAGCATTCTGTGGAGCATAGCCGAAAGTCTTAACATGTTTGTTTCTTTGTAGATATTTGGTGACTCCTTCACGGATGACACCTGTTCCGATACCATGGATGATATCGACTTGCGCCATGTTATTGAGCAGGGCTTGGTCGATAAAGGCGTCCAGCTCATTCATGGCCTCTTCGTACCGTTTGCCTCGGAGATCCAGTCTGGCTTGCGGACCACGACCAGAAGCACGTTTGACGACATTGACTTGTTTTTTCTTGACTGGGGCTTCTTGTTGGGCCTGAACAAGGTCAAATTCTTTCTCCTCCAAGGTCATCTTGATCAAGCCAACTTGGGCTTCCCAACGGCCGTCCTTAAGCTGATTGGTCAAGGTTCCACGTTGACCATAACTGAGGACCACAATGTCATCTCCCACCTTTGGAGCTCGTTTTTTCTTGGCCTTTTGAAGGACCTTGTTTTTAGACAAGTCGACTTTTTCAGGAGCCAGTTTTTTCAGTTTAGCCTTGGCTTCAATGATTTCATGGGGTTTGAGTTGAGACTTACTGTGAAGGTTCTTGAGAATCTGGTCACTTTCACTTAGAGCAAGTTCCACAATCTCGGCAGCCTGTTCACGCGCCTTGTTGAGCTCAGTTTCCTTTTCACGATTGAGTTCGTTATAGAGTTTTTTGAGTGCTCGGTTCATCTTGAGGTTTTCTTGCTCCACCTCACGGATATTGTCCAAGCGTTTACGGCTTTCAAGCGTTTGCTCTTCTAATTGTTCAATGATGCGATTGACATCATTATCTTGATTGACCTGCTGGCTGGCATCTCCTACGATGACATCTGACAGTCCTAGGCGTTTGGCAATTTCAAAGGCATTGCTTCGGCCAGGAACTCCCTGCATAAAGCGATAGGTCGGACGCAAGCTGGCTGTATCAAACTCCATGCTGGCATTTTGCACAAAAGCTGTCTCGATACCATAAGCCTTGAGTTCTGGATAGTGGGTCGTCGCCATGGTCTTGACCTGACGTAGACGAAGATCCTCCAGAATAGCCATAGCAAGGGCGGCTCCCTCTTGAGGATCGGTACCTGCCCCAAGCTCATCTAGTAACAAGAGCGAGTGCTGGTTGACCTTGCCAAGAATATCTACGATATTGGTCATGTGGCTGGAGAAGGTAGACAAACTCTGCTCAATAGACTGTTCATCGCCAATATCGGCGAAGATTTCCTCGAAAATACCGACACGGCTCCCCTTATCAGCTAAAATGGGCAAGCCAGATTGGGCCATGAGTTGAGTCAAGCCTAGGGTTTTGAGCATGATGGTCTTCCCACCAGTATTGGGACCTGTAATGACAATGGCCGTTAATTCCTTACCAAAGTGTACATCATTTGCAACAGCATTTTTGACCAAAGGATGGCGAACATGAAGGAGTTGAATCTCTTGATTCTCTGAAAGTTGAGGAACGACTGCTTGTCTTTCTTGGATGAAACGTACCTTGGCACGAATCAGATCCAGATGGCCGATGATCCAAGCGTCATTAGCAACCTCAGCAGCATGAGGACGAACCCGTTCCGATAGTTCCTGCAGGATGCGAATCATCTCATAGCGTTCGTCAGCTCGCAGACTAGCGATTTCTTCGCTCAGTTTCACGACCTCACGTGGCTCGATGTAGACCGTGTTTCCACTGGCAGAGATGTCATGGACAACACCTGCAATCTTATTGCGATAGGTGTTCTTTACTGGTAAAACTTGACGGCCATTTCTGCTAGCGATAATACCTTCCGTCAACATCTGAGATTTTTGTTTAAGTAAGTCTTGCAAGACATCTCGAACTTGACTCTCGCTATCATGGATTTTCCGACGGATGCGTGCTAGCTCTTCACTGGCGAAATTTTCGATAAATCCTGCATCATTTAGAGCTTGGAGACTTCCTTGCAAGTGTGGAAACTCATGCAGTTTTTCAAACCATCTCGCCAACTGCTCCAAGCGTACGTTTTCGAGATTGGTATAAAAGCCTTGCAACTCTCTGCTAGCCAGCAAGACCCGTTTTAGGAGCAGGAACTCCCCGATATTGAGGTCTGCTCCCATCTCCAGACGCTTACAAACCGCTGATATCTCACGCGTCGCTAGGATGGTAAAGTGAGGTTGCTCCACAAATAGAGCTTGCATTTCCTCCATCTCTGTAAAGGCTTGTTTGATCTTATCCACCTTAGCAGTTGGAGCCAAGCCTTTTAGCTCCTCTAATCCTTGTTCTGTCAAGAGATGCGGTTCAAACAAGGCTTTGATTTTATTAAATTCTAAGGTTTCTAGTATTTTTGTATTCATATTTTTTCCTTGTATACTGGTTTACAAGATTATAGCAACTAGAGGTTTTGACCTAGTCGTCCAATCTGTAAACAAAGGGCTAGGAAAAATCCCGCCCTTTTTATCCGATTAAATTTGTCACCCAGAGTTGTTTGATAAGGTTTGTCGTAAAAGGGACACTTTGGATGATGTGTTTGGCTACTGTACTTTTTTCGAGTGAATTTTGAATGACTGCCAGAGGCACTGTTGCAAGGATGGTCAAAGCCATTTGCAAGACAAATAAGGTTACCAATAGAGACAAAACGCCTGATCCGATACGCAACCATTTGACATCAAGCTTTTTAGTTGGAATCAAGTGCAGGAACAAACCGATAAAACGTCCGATAGTGTAGCAAATCCCAAAAACTAGAAGATAGGCTAGACCTGCATAAAAGACCTTGTCTAGATGAAAAAGCTGGTCTGAAGGGAAGAAAAAGGTGCCCTGTCCTTCCTGAGGATTGGCATAAGGGACAAGTAAGTGGAAGTGATCTCCCAATGATTTATAAAACTGTCCCGCAACAAAGGCTGAAATCACTGCCACGAGGAAATAATAAACTTGCAGGACCAAACCTCTACGGTAGCCGATGTAAAAGCCCCAAGCCAGAACCAATAAGAGTAGGATTGAAATCATAGGGAGTCCTCAATCTTGCTCTGTTCTTGTTTGACAGCAATCAACTTGTGGCGGAGTTCTAACAACTCTTGCTCCTTGTCATCAAATTCAATTTCACGATTGAGTTGTGTAGACAGACAATTAACCGCCAAAAGAAGCGCAATGGTTTCATCATCCGCCCCAGGCATTTGTTCTTTAATTGCTTGGTATTTTTCAGTCGCAACCTTGGCAATTTCCTCCATAAAGAGGTTGTCATGCTCGGTTGTCAAGGTTAATGTCTTTTTCCCGAATGTAAACTTATATCGATTTAGATTTGCCATAAAATTCACCTCACGATATTATACCAAATTTCGCTAATTTTGTCAGTTTTTACCAATTCTCCTGCTTTTGTGGTACAATAGAGACTATGGCAAGTATCACACTCATACCAAGTGAACAGGAAATTCAGAGCTTTTTAAGTCAGTATCAGAAGGCTCTCAGTCCTAGTAAAAATCCTTATATTCGCTATTTTTTGAGACTGCCTCAGGCAACAGTTTCCATCTATACTTCTGGAAAAGTCCTCCTGCAGGGCGAAGCTGCTGAGCACTACGCCAATTTCTTTGGCTACCAAGTTCAACAAGAAAACAGTGGACAAGATTTCCCTATGATTGGGACTGATGAGGTGGGAAATGGTTCCTACTTTGGTGGACTGGCTGTCGTGGCTTCCTTCGTGACACCTGACCAGCATAACTTCTTACGAGAACTCGGGGTGGGGGATTCCAAGACTCTGACAGACCAAAAGATTCGTCAGATTGCCCCTATCCTTAAAGAAAAGGTCCAGCACCAAGCGCTCCTTCTTTCACCGAGCAAGTACAACGAAGTTATTGGAGAGCGTTACAATGCTGTTTCTGTAAAGGTTGCCCTTCACAATCAGGCTATCTTTCTCCTTCTAAAAAAAGGAGTCCAGCCAGAAAAAATCGTGATTGATGCTTTTACAAGTCCTAAAAACTATGACAAGTACTTGGCGCAAGAAGCCAACCGTTTTCCAAACAAAATTAGCTTAGAAGAAAAAGCCGAGGGAAAATACCTGGCTGTTGCAGTTAGCTCCATCATCGCGCGGGATCTCTTCCTCGAAAACTTGGAAAATCTAGGACGAGAACTAGGCTATCAACTGCCAAGTGGCGCTGGGACTGCATCAGATAAGGTTGCTAGCAAAATCCTTCAGGCCTATGGCATGAAAGGACTTCATTTCTGTGCCAAACTGCATTTTAAAAACACTGAAAAAGCCAAAACACTTCTAGAAAGGTAAATTATGAATTCGTTTAAAACATTTCTAAAAGAATGGGGAGTTTTCTTCCTCATTATCGCACTGGTCGGTCTTAGCCGTATCTTTCTTTGGAGCAATGTCCGTGTAGAAGGACACTCTATGGACCCTACCCTAGCTGACGGAGAGGTTCTCTTCGTTGTTAAACACCTCCCAATTGACCGCTTCGACATTGTGGTTGCGCATGAGGAAGACGGAAATAAAGACATTGTCAAAAGGGTCATCGGCATGCCTGGAGATACCATCCGCTACGAAAATGACAAACTCTTTATCAACGGTGAAGAAACGGATGAACCCTACCTAGCTGAATATCTCAACTTGTTCAAAACAGAAAAGTTGCAAAACACCTATACTGGAAAAGGATTTGAAGGCAATAAGGGAGTTTACTTTAGAGAACTTGCTCAAAAAGCACAAGCCTTTACGGTCGATGTCAATTCCAATACCAGCTTCAGCTTTACTGTCCCTCAAGGTGAGTACCTTCTCCTTGGTGACGATCGTCTAGTCTCTAGCGACAGCCGCCACGTTGGTACCTTTAAGGCCAGCGATATAAAAGGTGAAGCAAAATTCCGTTTCTGGCCACTTAACCGTATCGGAACATTTTAAGATAAGGAAGAGGCCGAGAATGCTAAGTCTCAGTCTCTTTTTCTATTGCGAGAAGAAGACCTTTTAGTCTCCTAGCTTGTTGAAAGAAGCTAAGGGTCCAACTCTCACGAACTCATGTAAAGGAAACCTATGGAAGTTTATTTTTCAGGCACCATTGAACGCATTATTTTTGAAAATCCCAGTAATTTTTATCGCATTATCCTCCTAGATATCGAAGATACGGACGCAGAGGACTTTGACGATTTTGAAATCATCGTTACAGGAACCATGGCGGACGTGATTGAGGGTGAAGACTACACTTTTTGGGGGCAAATCGTTCAGCACTCCAAGTATGGGGAACAGCTACAGATCAGTCGTTATGAGCGGGCAAAACCAACTAGCAAGGGCCTCGTCAAGTACTTTTCCAGTAGCCATTTCAAAGGAATTGGTCTCAAAACGGCCCAAAAAATCGTTGATAGCTATGGTGACAATACCATTGACGAAATTCTGGAACATCCTGAAAAGCTAGAAGGCATCTCAGGACTCTCTGCCAAAAACCGTGAGGCTTTTGTTTCCACTCTTCGTCTTAACTACGGAACCGAGATGGTCTTAGCAAAACTAGCTAACTACGGCATTCCCAATAAACTGGCCTTTCAGATTCAAGACTTTTACAAGGAAGAAACGCTGGATATTGTCGAAAACTATCCCTACCAGCTGGTCGAGGATATCAAAGGATTAGGCTTTACCATTGCTGACCAATTAGCTGCCGAACTAGGCATCGAAAGTCAAGCTCCTGAGCGCTTCCGCGCTGGCCTTGTCCACAGTCTCTTTCAAGGCTGTATGGATACGGGCGATACCTATATGGAAGCCCGAGATTTGCTGGAACAAACCCTGACTCTCCTAGAGTCTTCCCGTCCCGTGGAACTCGATCCCAGCCAAGTTGCTCAGGAACTCTCCCATCTGATTGAAGAAGACAAGGTTCAGCAGATTGATACCAAAATCTTTGATAACAGCCTCTTTTTCGCTGAAGAAGGCATTCGCAGTCACTTGGTTCGTATCCTTGAAAAAGGAAAGAAACAAAGTCAGGATCTAGAAACCATTCACAAGCATATCGCTAGTGTTGAGGAAGAACTGGGTATCCAATACGATACCATCCAAAAACAGGCTATCTGCGACGCTATCCAGAACAAGGTCTTTATCCTAACAGGTGGACCTGGTACTGGTAAAACGACTGTTATCAATGGGATTATCGCTGTTCATGCCCTTTTAGAAGGGCTTGATCTCAGGAAAAAAAGCAACTTACCTATCCTTCTAGCAGCTCCAACTGGTCGAGCGGCTCGGCGCATGAATGAATTGACAGGTTTGCCTAGCGCGACCATACACCGTCATTTGGGGATGACGGGAGACGATGATACCAGTCATCTAGAAGATTATCTGGATGCCGACTTTATCATCGTGGATGAGTTTTCTATGGTGGACACTTGGCTAGCTAACCAACTCTTCTCCAATATCTCTTCTAACAGCAAAATCCTCATCGTGGGCGATAGCGACCAGCTACCTTCTGTTAGTCCCGGACAAGTCCTTGCTGACCTGCTCCAGATACCCCTGATTCCGCAGACGCGTTTGGAACGGATTTACCGTCAGAGTGAAGAATCAACTATCGTCACCTTGGCGAGTCAGATTCGACAAGGCATTTTGCCAGCTGACTTTACCCAGAAAAAGGCAGACCGTTCCTACTTTGAAATTGCTAGTGGCCATATCCCAGCTACGATTGAGAAAATTCTTGGTGCTGCCCTCAGAAGTGGCATTCCGGCTCGCGATATTCAGGTGCTAGTGCCTATGTATCGAGGAACTGCTGGTATTGACGCCATCAACCAACTCATGCAAGACCTGCTCAATCCTCAGCAAAAGGGGCAAGTGAGCTTTGAAGCAACTCAGTGTCACTATCGAACAGGGGACAAGGTCATTCACCTAGTCAACGACGCCGAAGTCAATGTCTTTAACGGAGACCTAGGCTACATCACAGACCTGATTCCTGGAAAATACACCGAGTCTAAGCAAGACGAGATTTTCATTGATTTTGATGGCAATGAGGTCATCTACCCACGTAACGAATGGTACAAGATTCGACTAGCCTATGCTATGAGCATTCATAAGTCTCAGGGAAGTGAGTTTCCTGTTGTCATCCTGCCCATCACCAGTGCTAGCAAGCGCATGCTGGAGCGAAATCTCATCTACACAGCCATTACACGCGCCAAAAGCAAACTTATCTTACTTGGTGAATTACAGGCTTTCGACTATGCAGTCAAGCATATCGGGACTGCTCGCAAGACCTATCTGATTGAGCGTTTCAGTGATTTAATTGAAACTAATATTGAAGAAAGCAAACAAGCTTTCTTTGAAACTGCCACATCAAGTGACTCTGAACAATCCTACATCCTCACCGAGGAAAACTGGTCTAGCATCCCCACCATGATTGGAATTACAGACGCAGACCTCAAAGAGATTTTTGGAAAATAGTGCAGCAGAAAACCCACCTAGTCAGGTGGGCTTTTTCTCTTTTAAGATTATTTTACTGTTGCAGTGCTTGTGATCAATTCAACAGCTTTTTTGATAGTGATATCGTGTTTCAACATGTCAGCTGAAAGCAAGTTTTGAACTTGGGCCACTTCCATGTTGTAATCTGCAGCCAATTGCTCGATTTCTTTTTGGATTTCTTCTTCTGAAGCGTCAAATCCTTCAGCCTTGGCAACTGCTTCGATAACAAGGTTAGTCTTCGTACGTGACTCAGCTTCTGCTTCGTATTGTTTGTGAAGGTCTTCTTGAGTAGTTCCAGTGATTTGGAAGTACATGTCAGGGTTGATCCCTTGGCGTTGCAAGTTTCCAAGGAATTCATTTACTGAACGGTGAACTTCTTCGTGGATCATTTCTTCTGGAAGTTCTACGATTTCAGCGTTTTCTACAGCTTTATCGATTGCTGCGCCTTCAACGGCATCTTTGTATGCTTCTTCTTTCGCAGCAGTCAATTCTTTGCGGTATTTTTCTTTCAATTCGTCAAGAGTTTCCACTTCTTCGTCGATGTCTTTTGCAAGTTCATCATCAAGAGCTGGAACTTCTTTTGCTTTTACTTCGTGAATAGTTGTTACGAATTTAGCTTCTTTACCTGCAAGGTCTTCTGCTTGGTAGTCTTCTGGGAATGTTACAACAACATCAACAGTTTCGCCAGCTGAGTGTCCAACCAATTGGTCTTCGAAACCAGGGATGAATTGACCTGATCCAAGTCCAAGTGAGAAGTTTTCACCTTTTCCACCGTCAAATTCAACACCGTCGATAGAACCAACGAAGTCAATCACAACAGTGTCGCCATTTTCAGCAGCGCCTTCTTTGATAACCAATTCAGCCAAGTTGTTGCGTTCGCGTTCGATACGTTCTTCAACGTCAGCGTCTGTCACTTCTTTTTCTACATCCACTGATACTTCAAGGTTTTTGTAGTCACCCAATTTTACTTCAGGTTTTGTCACGACTTCAGCTGTGATAACCCAGTCTTGACCTTTTTCCATTGAAGTTACGTCAATTTTTGGTTGCGCAACGACTTCAAGACCAGCTTCTTTTACCGCAGCTTCATAAGCATTTGGCAAAAGTGCGTTCATTGCATCTTGATAAAGAGCTTCTTCACCAAATTTTTGGTCGAAGATAGGGCGTGGAAGGTGACCTTTACGGAAACCAGGAACATTAAGAGTTTTCTTTACTGAGTTAAATACACGGTCCAATTCTGGTTTGATTTGGTCTTGAGAGATTGTGAAAGTCAAGACACCACGGTTTGTTTCTTTGTTTTCAAATGATACAGACATTCTGTCATTTCTCCTTAAAATTTTTAATACAGTCCATTATACCATATAATAGCGACTTTTTTCAAGTAATGAATGCGCTTTTCAATAGTGCTAGAGGTACTTGCTCGCTTCCTTAATACTAAGTTCAGCCATTCTCATCTTATTTTTTTCAATAAAACGTGCTACCCATTCGGGATTGGTTTTAGAGTAGTCTCTTAGAGCCCAGCCGATGGCTTTGTTGATAAAAAATTCTGTCTGGTCCAGATTGTTGATCAGAATCTTTTCCATCAGTTGGACATTTGTTTTCTCTTTCCTTAACAACTGGTGATCAATAGCCACACGTCTCAACCAGATATTGTCTGAGAGGCTCCATTTTAAAAGCACTTCTTCAAGTTCCGGATGGTTAGCTACCAAACTTCCTACTACTCGATCTAGGATATCTACCGTATCCCACCAGGACTTGGTCACGACCAGGCGCTCAAGCTCAGGCAAATCATCCTTCGTTAGATAAGACTGCATAGCTTTCAAATAGTTGGCAGCTACATATTGGTATTCTCTAGCATCCTTTCCCCAGCAAGTGTCTACAAAATCCCAATCGATGAGCTTTGTTTTTTTCGCTTCTGGAAAATACTTTTTATAGAGGGCGTTTCTTTCAGGACCTGCAATCCCTAAAAAGGGAAATTGATGGCGCATATAGGCTTCCATGAGGCCTGCCTTTTTCGGATCTTTTGCTGCTTCTAACTCCTCAAGTAAATCTACAAGACTCATCTAAAAGTCCTCCTGCCCAACCAAGTGGTGCTGAAAGGCATAGACCGCCGCCTGAGTGCGATCGCTGACCTCAAGCTTGGCTAGGATGTTGGACACATGGGTCTTGACCGTCTTGAGAGAGATAAAGAGTTCATCTGCAATGCGTTGATTTTCGTAGCCCTTGGCAATGAGTTGAAGTACGTCTCGCTCACGCGCAGTCAGCTCCTCATGAAGTTCCATATGATTGCGGTGGTATTCGACCTTCTTGCTGACCTCTTGTTCAATGGCCAGCTCGCCAGCAGCCACCTTACGAACAGCATGGAGCAATTCATCTGCACTTGAAGTCTTAAGCATATAGCCTTTGGCACCAGCATTCAAGACTGGCATGATTTTTTCATTGTCCAAGTAAGAGGTGACAATTAATATCTTGGCTTCAGGCCATTCTTTGAGGATGGCCAAGGTTGCATCAATCCCATTCATCTCAGGCATGACGATATCCATGACAATGACATCTGGACGCAGTTCCAAGGCCAAGTCAATACCTTGAGCCCCATTGGCCGCCTCGCCCACAACTTCTACATCGTCTTGGAGGTCAAAGTAGCTTTTCAAACCCAATCGGACCATTTCATGGTCATCTACCAGTAAAATTTTCATCTCTACTCCTTTATGATTCCTTGTCTAGCAGGGGAATACGGATATCAACCGCCAGCCCTTGCTTTGGAGCTGTCAAGAGTTGAACCGTTCCTGCCATATCTTCGACCCGCTCCTTGATATTTCGCAGTCCATAACTCAAGTCATCTAAACTCCCTAACTGGAAACCAATCCCATTGTCCACCACCTTCAGCTGCAATTCAACATCTGTCTGATAGAGATAGACATCTAAACAAGATGCCTGGGCATGACGGAGGGTATTGCTGATCAACTCCTGCAAAATACGGAATATGTGCTCCTCGATTTTCTTAGGTAATTTAGACACATTTTGCTTGAGACTAACCTTGAGATCACTCTTGTCCTCAAGCTCTTTTAAGAGGATTTGAATCCCCTCAATCAAACTCTTCTCTTCCAACTCAACAGGTCGCAAATGTAGGAGCAAGACCCGCAAATCTTTCTGGGCTGTCTCTAGGATGGCCGCGACACTTTGCAACTGGGTCTGCATCTTTTCTCTATCCAGCTTCAAAGCCTGCTGACTGACACCTGATAAAATCATATGGGCTGCAAACAACTCCTGACTAACTGTATCATGTAAGTCACGTGCTATCCGCTTCCGTTCTTTCTCGATGATTGCTTCTTCCTTGACCAGGCTTTGATTTTCAGCCTTTTGAACAGCCTCTGTCAAGAGGTTGAGCTTGCCAGACAAGGACTTAAAACTGGCGTCCAAGTCTGGATCTGCAAAAGAAACGACCTCTTTTCCTGCTAACAAGCGTTTGAGATTGACCTGCATTTTTCTGCGAGAAATTTCTTCCATCACCCGCCAAAAGAGGACAAAAAAGAAGGTCATGGAAAGGCTAAAGACCAAAATCAAGAAGATGAGTTTTTCTGCCTTCTCAATATCTTGTAGTGAATAGGACCAATCAAGATTGAGAATATCAAGTAGACTATTGGTCAAAAAGAGGATAAAGAGGAAAGAAGTCAGGCCGATTAACAGATAAGATTGCTTTTTCATCCTCTGACCACCTCCACATCGCCAACCATAGTAGTTAGGAAAATCTTGACGCTCTTGTTACTCTTTAGATAGTCCCTGGTTTCCTGATGATAGTGTTCATTGCGAAGGGATTTCTTAGGTTGATGAAGGAAGGTAAGATCTCCATAGAGGCAGTTGACACTGAGGCTGATTTCCACATCTACAGGTACTATAATTCTAGTCGTTCCGACCATCTTTCTAAGGATAATGACATTGTCATGATTAGTTAGAATAACTCTTTCCAAATGAATGGTGTCCTTGCCCATGAGACGAAAGAGGTTGATATCGTCAAACTGGCAGGTCTGATGGCTAGAGAAATGATGGAGATTACCAAACCAAGGATTGCGTTCATTTTTAACCGTCACCACTTCTTCAAAGACCAAATCCGTCTCCTCTCTTTCTTGATTCATCATTGGATAGAGAAGAAAGAGGCTGTATATGACCGCCACAAAGATCGCTAAAATCACAAAGGGATTGAGCATGACGATGAAAAAGAAAAGAATAGTCGCTACAAGGAGGAAGACGTTGTTGCCTTCCTTGCCTGTATAATAGCGCAGCAAGAGCAAAAAGAGGAATAGAATCAGCAGAAAACGCGAAAAATGCTCTGATACCATCAAAATCAGAGCTCCCGTCAACAGACAGGCTTCAATAAATAAAAAGATTTGAAATTTTTTCATAGACGCATCCTCTCCCTTCTATTTTATCACAATTCAAAAAAGTCACCTCGGTCTGAGGATGGAAAAAGGAGATAGGACAGAAATCGCTCCTACAAGCTAGGTTTCATCAACTCACCACAGTTGACAAAAGGCTACAAAAAAGGGCGGGATTCTTGTCCCGACCTCTCTACATCTGATCTTTTGCTTCTTTTAGTTTGCCATAAAGAATGTAGTCAACTTTTTGCAGATCCGCTATGGTGGCACAATTAAGGGCACACATAATCAAGCGTAAATCTGCTTTCCAGCCTTGGATGATGCTAATCACTTCCTCGATCGAGTAGGTTTCAACCAATTCCAGAACGGTTCGTGACAATCCCACAGCCTTGGCTCCAAAGACCAAGCACTTAATCATATCAAGTGGGTTCCGAACGCCTCCGCTGACCAAAAGTTCAACCTTATCTTTCCAGTCTTGGGCATTAAGAAGGGCTTGCATAGTAGACTGCCCCCATTGATTGAGGTAGTCGCGTTGCCCACTGCGACGGTTTTCAATGTAGGCAAAGCTAGTCCCACCACGACCCGACAGGTCAACCGTTCGAACACCCAGTTCATAGGCTCTTTCGATGGTCTTGGCATCCATGCCAAAACCGACTTCCTTTAAAACGATAGGAACAGGGATCTGCTTGCTATAATCTGCTAGATGCGATTGCCAGCTTCTGAACTTTCGTTCTCCCTCGGGCATGAGTAATTCCTGCATAACATTGACGTGCACTTGCAGGAGAAGAGGATTCATCTCTTCTACAGTCTGAAGTCCTAACTCAACAGGCTTGTCCAATCCAATATTGGTTCCAAGGAGGAGATTTGGATGGCTAGATTTGACAGAAAAAGAATTATCTGTTGGATCTTTGAGGGCTGCGCTATAAGATCCCGTTACAAACAAAATCCCACAGGCTTCTGCCACCTGAGCCAGCTTTTGATTGATTTCTCTCCCCTTATCGCTCCCACCCGTCATGGCATTGATATAAAAAGGAAAGTCCCACTTGTGACCTGCAAATTCTGTCGAAAGATCAATCTCATCTAGGTCGTAAAGGGGCAGGGAAAAATGAATCAACTCCACCTCATCAAAGCTATTATAGGAACTTTTCTGCTCAAGGGCATAGCGGATATGCTCATCCTTACGATTTGTCGTCATGTCCTATCCTTTCTTGGTATAAGAGCTCAATCCCCAGATCGGCCCAACGATTTTTTAAGGTTTCGGTTGATTGCACATCAAAACTCAAGGCAATGCCACAGTCACCACCACCAGCACCGCTACTCTTGGCAACAGCCTGCAAATCTTGACTGGCTTCTTTCAACTGTCTCAGTGAAGGCGTGTAAATATCTGGGCTCAAGCCTTCTAAGAGCTGACTGGCTGTTTCCAGCTGCTCGATGATGTTTTCTGCATTCCCCTGCTCCAAGGCTTCTACCAAAGCAGCCACCGTTGCTTTTGAAGAAGTTAAAAAATTCTGATTGATATTTTGCTTGATTTGCTGAACCATTTGACTCGATACAGCCACTTCCTTGGTCCATCCCACTAGGAAATCACATTCTAGACCTGGTTTTACTTGTGAGATAGAAAAGCCCCAATCACGCTCCAAAACTGTTGCCAAGTTTTCTTCTTGCAACCAAGTAGCTACCTTCTTTCGATCAAAAGATTGGTAGAGAACCAAATCCTCTGCAACGATACAGGCAAGGTCTCCCATGGAGCCATTATCGCCTCGCTTGAGCAAGACCGCGCTAGCCAGCTTGAACAAGAGTTCCTGATCAATCGAAAGATTATACAGAGCCAGCAGGGCCTTTATCACCAAGACAACGACGCTACCACTAGAACCTAGACCAAACTTTTTGCCTTCCCGTTCCATTTTTCCACGAATTTCCAGGGAAAAAGGTCGCAAAGTCTGACCACGAACAGCAAGGAAGTCTCCCACCAAAGCAATCGTTTCCTGAATCAAGCCGTAGTCAGGATTTGGCGTCAAGTCCACTGCGAAATCAAACATGTCTGAGTAGATACGATAGTTCTCAGAAAACACAATCTCAGCCTTCATATAGATGGGGATGGCCTTTATCAAGGCTAACTGTCCTGGCTCTAAAATAGCATATTCACCTGCCCAATAGAGTTTTCCGCACGTTTTAACAGCAATCATCTTGACTCAAATCCTTTGTTTTTGACACAATCAAGCGGTAACGTTGACCGAAAATTTCTGATAAATGCTCCAAGTCTTTCTCCTGACAGAGAACCTTGACATTGGGACCGGCATCCATGGTAAAGTAGCAGGCTTCCCCTTGCTCACGAAGCTGGCGAACAAAGTCCATGGCTTCATAGGAAGCATCCGTTAGATAAGAAAAGGCTGGACTAGCAGTCTTGGTCGTAGCGTGCATGGCTAGGGCATTTTTCTCCGTTAATTCCCCAACCTTGGCAAAGTCATTCTCTTTGAGATAAACCAGCATCTCCTGATAATCTTTTTCAGACTGACGCACCCAGTCATCAAAGGTCGTCGAGGTTTCCACACAGAGTTTCATCCCATCACGGCTAGAAATTGGTTTTTTCTTGTCCTCCAGCACCAACATAATCATAGCTAGTTTCAAGTCTGTCTCTACAGGGTAGATTTCCCCACTATCCTTGTCCCAAGCACCGAGTGGTCCATAAAAACTACGAGAGGAAGAACCCGAGGCAAACTTAGCCTCCTGCGCCAACTGACTCCGATCCAAACCAAGCTGGAAATAAGCATTGCAAGCCTTGACCAAGGCGGACAAACCGCTAGAACTGGATGACAAGCCAGCCGCGGTAGGCATGTTGTTTTGGGTATCGATACGGACAAAACCTTCTCCAGCCGGACGGTAGCGGTCAATGATTTTGCTCATCTTGGCATGCTCGGCCTCACTCTGAAGCTGACCATTAATATAAAATGCATCAGCAGTCGCATCCGTCGGTAGAGGCGACAAGGTCGTCTCTGTATACATGTTTTCCAAAGTCAGAGAGATGCTACTAGTAGCAGGAACCATCTCTTTTTCTTTTTTCTTTCCCCAATATTTGATAATGGCAATATTTGCGTAGGAACGTACTGTTACAGGCTTTCGATCCATGTCTGAACAGCTCCTTTCTCTTCTAATCGTTTTGCTAGTTCTTGCGCTTGGTCCAGATTGGCTACCAAGGTGATAATACAGCCCCCAAGTCCACCACCACTCATCTTGGCACCTAGAGCACCATGGCTAAGAGCCGTTTCAACGAGGGAGTCTGCCTCAGGGCTACTGACACCAATTTCTTTTAAATGTAAATGCGCTTGACTGAGGATTTGTCCCAGTCCCTCAGCATCTTTTCTTCTAATCGCATCTTCTGCTTGCTGGGTCAATTCTCCCAAGGCATGCAAAAACGGTAGGGCATCCTTGCCCTTGCTTTGAACCACTTGGATAGCTTCACGAGTGTGACCATACACGCCCGTATCAGCAATCACCAAATAGGCAGATAGATTCATCTCAAGTTCTGTAAAACCAACATTCTTGATAAAGCGAATGGGCTGGTCACTGAGACAGGTCTTAGCATCCAAACCGCTTGGATTCATATGGGCAATCATCTCAGCCCGATTGACCAAAATTTCTAGTACATCATGAGGCAGATCGGCTTGATAGTAGTCAAATACCGCACGTATGGCCGCTATGCTGATAGCCGCTGACGAACCCATTCCCCGTTTTTCAGGGATAGCCGAGTCAATCACACATCGAATGCAAGCTTCTTTGATATCCAAATACTCCAGCGAGGCATACACTGCCATGGACAAGGTATCCTCCTCATAAAGACGCCACGGGCTTTCAGCAGGGACCACCTTACATGTCACCTCCACCTCCAAAAGAGGTAGGGAAATGGCAGGATAGCCGTATACGACAGCGTGCTCTCCTATTAAAATAATCTTACTATGTGCCTGACCGACACCAACTTTTTTTGTCATGTTTTCCTTCAACCAGACGAAAAGACCGTCTCATTTCATACAGTAGTATTTTCTCCTATCTATTTTATTATATTTTCACAAAAAAAGCGATTGTTTCCTTCACAATCGCCTCTTTCATTATTGGACCCATTCGCCATTATAGTTGACAAAATAACCATCTACGGCCGTATTCACTGCCAAAGCACCTGAGCTGTAAGCATAGTACCAGTTACCATTAACCTGGAACCAGCCTGTCTTCATATCGCCATTACTTGCATTTAGATAATACCAAGTCGAACCTTCCTGATACCAGCCAGTCGCCATAGATCCTGATGAACGGAGATAGTACCACTTGTTCCCAAGGTATTGCCAGCCCGTTTTCATATCACCATTTGGTTCATCTAAATAATACCAAGTGGAGCCTTCTTGATACCAGCCAGTTGCCATTGCACCTGACGAACGGAGGTAGTACCACTTATTGCCAAGTTGTTTCCAACCAGTTTGCATAATACCAGTTTCTGGGTCTAGGTAGTACCATGGATCCGCTTTTAGCATCTCTTCATCATAGGTTAGAGGATAATCTTTGACCCAACCACGTGCTAGCTCCCCAACAGTCAATCTGTTGATGCGAGAATCAAAGCCACCATCCTCCTGTAAATAATACCAATGCCCTTCGTCAGAAATCCAACCAGTTTTTAAGGTGTGATAACTTCGTTGGTCTTCAAAATAATAGACTCGTTTCTCTGCTGGACTATCATATTGTTCCCCATAATGTTTGTTGGTATTTGTAGCAGTTTTTGCCTCTAAAACTTGCTTGCCAACAAATTCTTGTAGTACCCCATCTTGACCAAAGTAAAACCAATCTGGTCTAAAAGCAATATCTTGCCTTAGAGAAGAACCAATCGTAACCCCTTTGTGTGGAGCAGGTATATATTGCCAGCCGACAACCATCTCTCCAGATAAAGGATCAAAATAATAGTACTTCCCATCAATCACTCGCCAGTAGGTTTCTTTGAGTTCCCCCTTTTTATAGTAGGTTCTACCATTTTCTTGGACAAATTGCCAGCCTTCTGAATCAGCATCATCCGCCAATACGGTGCTTGTCGCTAGCAAAGCAAAGAAAAAGACTGCGAGTCCAACTTGCATCATTATTTTAAATCTTTTCATTAGATCTTTCCTCCATGACTGATTGTAGCAAAGACTTTATTGTATGTCAATATATAGAAACTTCTCAAAAAAAGCAGTTACAAAACTGCAACTGCTTTTCTATTCTTGCATGGTGTAACCAACACCACGCACGGTTTTAATGTAGCTTTTTTGACCTTTTACATCAAGCTTGCTACGTAGATAACGGATATAAACATCCACGATATTGGTTTCTGTCGCACTTTCGTACTTCCAGACACTTTCCAACAACTGCTCACGAGTCAAGACCTTCTTGCTTCCCATGAGAGTGGCCAAAAGGTCATACTCACGGCGCGTTAGAGCAATCATCTCCTCGCCACGATAAACGGTATGATGTTCTACATCCATACGCAAATTGCGGTAAGACGTTGGGACCTTCATCTGACTACAGTGTTGGTCGATAAAGTCCCGACCTCGGAAAATCGCTGAAATACGAGCCACCAGCTGATCAATAATCACTGGCTTATAGATGTAAGAAACGGCGAAGCGCTGGATTGTATCAATCTGGTCTTGCAATTCTTCGCGATGGTCCAAGACCATGATCACTGAGGCTGGTTTTGTTCGACTCAGCCTCTCTGCAAAATCCTGGGCCGTCATATCCCCCAGACGAGCATTCAGTAAAATCAAGTCATAATCTGTCTGGAGAGCCATGGAGAGGGCTTTTTGCCCCTCCTCGACCAGATCAACACGGTATTGCTCTTTTTGGAGTTCCAGACTTAGAAAATGAGCTAAATTTCGTTCTTTCTCAAGTAATAAAATCCGTTTCCCCATGGCAGACCTACTTATTTTTCGTCATACCAAGAGTAGTGGAAGATTCCTTCTTTGTCTTTACGTTGGTAAGTGTGAGCACCGAAGTAGTCACGTTGTGCTTGGATCAAGTTAGCTGGAAGGTCAGCTGAACGGTAACTATCAAAGTAAGTAATAGCTGCTGAGAAAGTTGGTACTGGTACACCAGCTTGAACAGCAAGAGCTACGATATCACGCACTGCTTGTTGGTACTTAGCAGTAACATCCAAGAAGTACTCATCCAAGAGAAGGTTTGCAAGATCAGCATCGCGGTTGTAGGCATCTGTGATCTTTTGCAAGAAACGTGAACGGATGATACAGCCATCGCGCCAGATAGATGCGATATCTGCAAACGGCAAGTTCCAGTTGTTTTCTTTAGAAGCTACACGCAATTGGGCGAAACCTTGTGCGTATGAAATGATTTTTGAGAAGTAAAGAGCTTGACGGATTTTTTCAATCAACTCAGCCTTGTCACCTTCAAATTTGAAGGCAGCTGGTTTTGGAAGGACCTTGCTAGCATGTACACGCTCTTCTTTGTATGTAGAGATATAGCGGGCAAATACTGACTCAGTGATGAGTGACAATGGCACACCAAGGTCAAGTGCTGATTGGCTAGTCCATTTACCAGTTCCTTTGTTGCCTGCAGCATCAAGGATGTAGTCAACGATTGGTCCATCTTGACCTTCATCGTCTTTGCGTCCAAGAATATCAGCTGTGATTTCAATCAAGTAGCTATCCAATTCACCCTTGTTCCACTCAGTAAAGATTTCAGCCATATCTTCTGCAGAAAGACCGAGCAAGTGTTGCATGAGGTCATAGCTTTCTGCGATCAATTGCATGTCACCATACTCGATACCGTTGTGGACCATTTTCACATAGTGACCAGCTCCATCAGGACCGATGTAAGTCACACATGGTTTGCCATCTTCTGGTGCTTTAGCTGAGATTTCTTCGAGAACATCCGCAACCAATTCGTAGGCTTCTTTTTGTCCACCAGGCATGATAGAAGGCCCTTCAAGGGCACCTTTTTCACCACCAGAAACTCCAGTACCGATAAAGTTGATACCTGAGTTTGCTAGTTCTTCATTACGACGGATAGTATCTTTGTAGAAAGTGTTTCCTCCGTCAATCAAGATATCTCCCTTGTCAAGGTGGGGAAGAAGAGCTTGGATTGTAGCATCTGTACCAGGTCCTGCTTGAACCATGAGCATGATACGACGAGGTTTTTCGATTGAGTTTACAAAGCTTTCCACGTCATAGCTTGGCACAAAGTTCTTTTCAGGATGGCAAGCAATGACATCTTCTGTTTTTTCTTTACTACGGTTGTAAATGGCAACTGTATAACCACGAGATTCGATATTTAGGGCAAGGTTACGACCCATTACGGCCATACCAACGACACCAAAGTTAGCTTTTGTCATGTGACACTCCTCTTGTTTAATATGTTTTATTTTATCATTTTTACCTATGAAAGGAAAGAATTTTGTAACGGAGTCCTAGTAGTCCAAGTCATCCGCATGACCAGAACCATTCCCTACAAAGTAACCCGTCTTACAGTTGAGGGTGAAGAGATAGGTTCCATCTGGTTTATAGAGGTTGTAATAACCATTTCCGTTTACGATATTGACACGTTCTAGGATATATTGATTCCCAGTGATATAGCCACGAGCACGTGATGTTGCTAGGACTTGTTCCAATACACCATCCGCAAACGTCCAAGCAGGGTTGTTGCTATCGTCTACAGCTGATTGGTTGTAGGGTACACGACTAGCACTTCTTTGAAGATTAACCCCATCGCCAGACAAACCACCATTTGTGTCTCTAGCTGGTGCCGTAGTGCTAGTTGAAGGTGTAGTACTGCTCGCATTGCTTTCTGTAGCTGAACTTGAGCTTGCTTGACTCGTGCTAGAGCTCGAACTTGAGTTAGAAGCACTGGTTTGTTGGCTCTTACCAAGACTAATGGCCTTATCCAAGAGCTTGTCTAGTTCTGTGTTCCCTGTCTTAATTTCTGTAAATTTAGCATCCGCTTTGGCTTTCGCATTGGTATCCAAGACACCGTCAGTGATTGCTGGGCTTTCAAAGAGGGCATTAACATCTTGAATGGCCTTGATTTGAGTTGCTAGACTATCATATCTTGACTTAGCTAGTGTATAATCACGGCTACCTTCTAACTTATCTAGCAAGGTTTTCAGTTGGCTCAATTTATCAAACTGGCTGTTTTTCAGAGCAGTCTTATTAGCATCTGTATAGAAAGTATCATAGAAATCATTGAAGTCTTTCAAAGCTGTTTGTGTCCCTTGATCATCCGAAGAGGCTGCTTGAGAAGACTGGATTTCTTGGTTTGAACGAGATACTTGGCGGTAGACATAATATGTTCCAGCAAGCACAAGGATTACAGCTACTACAGAAGCAATGATGATGACACCTTTCTTCTTAGAGCCTGTTTCAGGTTCTGTTTGAGCCGAACGTGATAGAGGTGTATAGGTCTCCTCTTCTTGTTCCTCATTTATTTGCTTGGGCTCTGTTTCTGTTAAAACGAGAGGCTCTATTTCAGCATTTTCTTCATCTTGAAGTGGTGGAACAAACTGAGTAGTCTCATCATTATCTATCTCTTCAATAGATTCTTCAGCAACCACGTCTGAATCGTCTACCTGTTCAGAAGATTCACTTGATTCACGAACTTCTTGGATCATTTCCTCTATGTTTTGAGTAGAAGCTAGCTCTTCTTTTTTAAACTGACGAGTTTCAAACTTGTCGGCTTCGATTTCTTCACGGTGCTGTTTGATGTATTTGTCTAAGATACTGTCCTCAGGCAATACTCCTGCTTCGACCTCTTCATTCTTACGAATGACTTGACCAACAGTCAAGTCTTTTGCTTCGTCAAAGTCGAATTGTGGTTCTTGATGTCCTTTTTTATGACGATCACGTCTTTTCTTACTCATGAGTTCACCTTTCTATTTTACCTCTTGGCGTTTGACACGCTGACCAAAGTATTGATACAAATCCACTTTTAAGGTCCCGTTATAGAGTTTTCGTTTTTTATCAGCTGGACTTCCGTACTTGCTTTCAAAAGCTTCGTCACTCGTCAGGATAAACTTACTCCACGTTTTCAGTGGTGCAAAGACTTGTCCCATCTCAGCATAGAGCTTGGTAACTCCTGCATCATCAGACAAACGTTCCCCATATGGTGGATTGGAAATGATAACGCCATTAATCTTGTCAGTGCGCAAGTCCTGTACCCGCATTTGCTTAAAGGTGATATCACCTGCGACACCTGCTACTTGAGCATTTGCCTTGGCAATTTCCACCATGCGAGCATCTATATCACAGCCCATAATGTCCAACTCAAGTTCACGATCAATTTTCTTAGCCGCCTCTGTGCGAACTTCTTGGATTAACCGATCGCTGACCCAGTTCCATTCCTCAAAAGCAAAGGAACGTCGAAGTCCTGGCGCCATCTTTCTAGCAATCATAGCCGCCTCGATACAGAAAGTTCCTGAACCACAGGTCGGATCAATCAAGGGCTTGTCTGGATACCAGTTAGAGAGTTGTAAAATGGCCGCTGCCATATTTTCCTTGATGGGTGCTCCACCCTTTTCCGTACGATAACCACGTTTAAAGAGACTGGAACCTGTCGTGTCAATCATGACCGTTGCCACATCTTTCAGGATAGATACCTCAATCTTAAACTCGGGACCAGTTTCCATCAAGGGAACTCCTTCTGGACGGGCATAGTGTTTTTGTAATTTCTTCACAACAGCCTTCTTGGAAATAGCCTGAACACTAGGCTCGTTGTGGAGTTTAGACTTCACACATTTTGCCTTTGATATCGGGAAACGTGCTCCTAGCGGGAGATAGTTTTCCCAATCTAGAGCAAAAACGCCTTGAAAAAGCTCTTCAAAAGTCTTAGCTGGAAAACTTCCGACTACAATCTTGATGCGATCCGCTGCACGAAGCCAAAGATTGGTCTCAATGATTGCCTTCACATCTCCTTGGAAGCGGACACGCCCATTTTCAACCTGGCAATCATAACCAAGGTCTCGCACCTCACGTCCAACGACAGCCTCAAGCCCCGCCGCAGCAGTTGCGATTAAATTAAATTGTTCTTTCATTTCTAGTCTTGCAAGACCTTTCTCTTATTCACTTTAAAAAATGAGGTTGAGAAAGATTTCTCAGCCCCAACCTATATGCAATTTTCTATAAGCCATGTTTTGTTCCAGAAGTGACTAGGACCACTTCCTTCGATAATCATCTGTCTACCGCTAACAGCATAAATCTGCTAGCAGTCAGAGTACTACGTTCGTTTCCGTGCACTCCATGCCCCGACCAAAATTTGGGTTGCTAGCTTGAGGGGTTTACCGCGTTCCACTCTCTCTGTTTCCAGAAAGACTCCGTCACTGTGGCACTTTCAAGCCTATTTTGACCTATCCGAAGACTTAGCCATTTCGACTGCCGTAACGATTTCTCGTCCCTAGGCTTATGGATTCGCCTAGCACAAACACTACAGGCATCACAGCCTGTGCTAGCATGGACTTTCCTCATGAAAAGAGAACCTCTTCACGCGATTATCCAAAAATTGCACTCATTCCTTAGTCAATTATAAATCTTGGTTGTCTAAGATTTGCTTACCAAATACTTCTTTTTCGAGACGATTTAAGCGTTTCAAAATATCAAAGTTTGTCATTGAAGTAGAAGCTGTTACTTCAATAGAGTCTGGTTGAGTTGGCGCTACCTGTGGTTTATGAGATAATTCTTCTTTCAAATCAGCAATCTCTTGACGAAGGGATTTGACCAAAGCTGCGTAGGTTTCATAATCCTTAATCACATCGTCTAGGAATTCGTCTACCTCTGCTTTGCTGTATCCACGTACTTCACGTCCAAATTCTTGTTCAAAAATATCTTTCGCTGAAAATATAATACTTGCCATGTCTCTCTCCATTCTGGGTTACTAGTATTATTATATAAAAAAAGACAAGTAAAAATCAAGGTCAAAGGCTTACTTTTCAGAAAAATTTTCTACTATTTCATTCAAGTCCTCAAATGTTAATCTTCTTGTAACATAGTCCGCTTGATTTTTCATCATTTGGTAAAAATATCGTAACTTGGTTTCGTTTTCTTCGTCGTAAAAAAGGTAGCAAGTATCTGTATTTTCCAGCAGAAATTTTTGATAATCGCGTAATTGTACCTTGTGCTCATATTGTGGATAGGCATATTTGACAAAATCAACCTGCTTGAACTCACTCAATTTCGCTTGATTTGCTTCATTCCAGTTACTGCCATGGGTTTCAAAATCAAAAATGGTCGCCAGTTGAAATCCATAGTCTGCTTTCATGTCTTTCGCTACCTGAAGCGCCCAGTACTCAAAGCCCAAAGTCCCTGTAAAGACAAGCCAAGTCACCCCATCCTCTGCTAGACGTTCCAAGTCTCTCCGAATAGCTGTTTTGATAATATCAACGCGAATATCCTTGTCATTAAAGAGACCAAGGTCGAAGGCTGAATAGCCTAAAATCAAGGCTGATGTCATTTTTAACCCTTTCTTTGTAAATTTATGATATAATAGAGTGATGTTATTGTACCAATAAGGAGAATTATGGTCAACTATCCACATAAAATTTCATCTCAAAAGAGACAAGCACCCCTGTCACAAACTAAAAATTTCGCAAATCGGGGAATGTCTTTTGAAAAGATGATCAATGCTACAAACGACTACTATTTGTCGCATGGGTTGGCAGTTATTCACAAGAAGCCGACTCCCATCCAAATCGTACGTGTTGACTATCCCCAACGAAGTCGAGCCAAGATCGTTGAAGCCTACTTTAGACAAGCTTCAACTACTGACTATTCAGGGGTTTATGATGGATACTACATCGACTTTGAAGCAAAGGAAACCAGGCAAAAACATGCGATACCGATGAAGAATTTTCATCTCCATCAGATCCAGCATATGGAACAAGTCCTTGCCCAGCAAGGAATCTGCTTTGTACTCCTTCACTTTTCTTCTCAGCAAGAAACCTACTTATTGCCGGCTATTGACCTCATCCGTTTCTATCATCAAGATAAGGGACAGAAGTCAATGCCACTTGGATATATTCGAGAAAATGGATATAGGATTGAGCCTGGGGCCTTTCCTCAAATTCCCTACCTCGACATTATCAAAGAACATTTACTAGGTGGTAAAACAAGATGAACAAACAAACTTTTCTGCGAATAGCTAAGTATGTCAGTATCAGTCTCTTAACTGTATTTATCGCAGCTGTAATGCTTGGTGGAGGTCTCTTCCTCTACTATGTTAGCAAGGCTCCAGAACTTTCTGAAAGTAAACTAGTTGCTACAACGTCAAGTAAGATCTATGATAGCAATGACGAACTTATCGCTGATCTTGGATCGGAACGTCGGGTCAATGCCCAAGCAAACGAAATACCAACCGATTTGGTCAACGCTATTGTTTCGATTGAGGACCATCGCTTCTTTAATCACCGAGGAATTGACACGATCCGTATCCTAGGTGCTACCCTACGAAACCTTCGTGGTGGTGGAGGTCTGCAAGGAGCTTCCACCTTGACGCAGCAGTTGATCAAGTTAACTTATTTCTCTACGTCAACTTCTGATCAAACCCTTTCTCGTAAGGCTCAGGAAGCTTGGTTAGCCGTTCAGCTAGAACAAAAAGCGACTAAACAAGAGATTTTGACCTACTACATCAACAAGGTTTACATGTCAAACGGTAACTACGGAATGCAGACAGCTGCCCAAAGTTACTATGGCAAGGATCTCAAAGATTTAAGTATTCCTCAACTGGCTCTCCTTGCCGGGATGCCTCAGGCTCCAAACCAGTATGATCCATACTCGCATCCAGAAGCTGCTCAAGAACGTCGTAATCTCGTCCTCTCTGAGATGAAGGGGCAAGGTTACATTACAGCTGAGCAATATGAAAAAGCGATTAATACTCCGATTACAGATGGACTTCAAAGTCTAAAATCGGCTAATAGTTATCCTCCATACATGGACAACTATCTCAAAGAGGTAATCGATCAAGTCGAACAAGAAACAGGCTACAACCTCTTAACGACTGGTATGGACGTCTACACCAACGTTGATCCTAAAGTTCAACAACATCTCTGGGATATCTACAATACTGACGAGTATGTTAACTATCCTGACGATGAAATGCAAGTAGCTTCAACGATTGTGGACGTGACAAACGGGAAAGTCATTGCTCAGTTAGGTTCTCGTCACCAATCAAGCAATGTTTCCTTCGGAATCAACCAAGCTGTTGAAACCAACCGTGACTGGGGTTCTACCATGAAGCCAATCACAGACTATGCTCCTGCCTTGGAGTATGACATCTACGACTCAACTGCTTCGATTGTACATGATGTTCCATACAACTATCCTGGAACAGATACCCCTGTTTACAACTGGGATAGAAGTTACTTTGGAAACATCACCATCCAATATGCGCTCCAACAATCACGGAACGTTACAGCCGTAGAAACCTTGAACAAAGTCGGTTTGGATAGAGCCAAGACCTTTCTAAATGGAATCGGTATTGACTATCCGGATATGCACTATGCCAACGCTATTTCAAGTAACACGACTGAGTCAAATAAAAAGTACGGAGCAAGTAGTGAGAAAATGGCTGCTGCTTACGCTGCTTTTGCAAACGGTGGTATCTACCATAAACCAATGTATATCAACAAGATTGTCTTTAGTGATGGTAGCTCAAAAGAATACGCTGATCCTGGTACTCGTGCCATGAAAGAGACGACCGCCTATATGATGACAGAAATGATGAAGACTGTCTTGGCATACGGAACAGGTCGTGGTGCTTATCTCCCATGGCTACCTCAAGCTGGTAAGACTGGTACATCAAACTATACAGACGATGAAATTGAAAACTACATCAAAAATACTGGTTATGTAGCTCCAGACGAAATGTTTGTTGGTTATACTCGCAAATATTCAATGGCTGTATGGACAGGTTACTCAAACCGCCTAACTCCTATCGTTGGTGATGGCTTCTATGTTGCAGCTAAGGTCTACCGTTCAATGATGACTTATCTGTCTGAGGATAACAACCCTGGCGACTGGACTATGCCAGAAGGCCTCTATCGAAGTGGTGAGTTCGTCTTTAAAAACGGTGCTCGTTCTGCATGGACTGCTCCTGCTCCGCAACAGGCTCCAACACCTGAAAGTTCGAGCTCGACATCAGAAAGTTCAACTTCACAGTCAAGCTCATCTACTCCAAGCACGAATAATAGTGCAAACAATAATACCAATAGCCAGCAACCAAATACAACGCCTGGTCAACAAAACCAGAACCAAAATCAGAATCCTCAACCAGCTCAACCATAACATTTATCACCCAGAAAAATCTGGGTGATTTTTTCATAGCACTATTGCATCTATCTGCTTAACAAAAGCCTGAGAAGACATCTTCTCAGGCTTTTTCTGTACTATAAACCTCATTGGGAAAGATAGGAAACGGATTTCGTAATCTTGTTAAGAGGTTTTACTAAATACTAGTCTTTCTTTGTTTTTGCTACAAAGAGAGCAGATAGGGCTAGGCTAACTCCTGCTAGGAAGAGGGCTGTGTCAGATTGACTCTCACCTGTTGCTGGCAAGCTCTGTTTTGATGTTTCTTGTCTAGCAATTTCTTGTTTATGATCTGGAGTCTTACCTTGATCAGAAACTAGTGTGCTAAGTTTAAACTCAGGTTTCTCTACTGTTGGAGCTGCTTGGTCGCCTACTGTTGCTACTGCGCCTGTGTACTCTGGAAGCTCATGTACCAAGGCTTCAACTGCATTGACACCACCCTTGAACTCAGGTTTCTCAACTGTCGGAGCTGCTTGGTCGCCTACTGTCGATAATGGGCCTGTGTAGGCTGGTAGCTCATGTACCAAGGCCTCAGCCGCATTGACACCACCCTGGAACTCAGGCTTTTCTACTGTTGGAGCAGCTTGGTCACCCACTGTTGCTACTGGACCTGTGTACTCTGGAAGTTCATGTACTAGGGCTTCAACTGCATTGACACCACCTGTGAATTCAGGAACCTCAAGAACAGGTGCTGGTTCTTCACCCTTGCTTGATTGAACCGGTTCTTCTGTTAATTCTTGATGGAAGCTTGCCAATTCATAAAACTCAGCCTTGCCACCTTCCCAGACTAATTTGACGTCTAGAAGAGAGCCACCATTTCGGATAGCGAAGGTTTGGAGACTAGATGTAATGGCACCGAGGTCTGTCCAACTGTCTTGACCATCCTTGAGTGTTCTAGCAAGAACACGTGCTTGCGCTCCTTCAGGGAGACTAGAAACAAGACGAAGGTGGTTAGCTTTGGTTGGTTCAGACAAGTGATACACCAATTCGCCCTTGTCTTTTTCAGACTTGTAGCTGGTCAAGACTTTGCCGTCTACAAGATTATTATAAAGGTTACCTTGGCTTTCTCCACTACTTCCTTCTACTGTTGGATCATTGATTGGTTTGACAAATTCACCATCGTTGATGACCAATTCTGTAAAGCCTACAAAACGGGCATCATAGTCTGCTGTATAGAGGACACGGAGATAGTTAGCTTTAACTGGTGTCGTCAATTCACCCTCGATATAGCGATTTCCTGGCATCTTAGAATCATGTGTCCAACCATCTGTCAATGAATCATCGTGTGTGCTATTGGCCACACCATCTCCTACTGTAACGACATCAGTCCAAGTTTTACCGTCTTGGCTGACTTGAATCTTACCATCACGAAGGTAGTTTTGAGTTCCGTCTTGGATGTAGGCTCTAATCTTCTTGATGGTACGTTCGCTACCAAGTTTCAAGGTCACATGACCATCTTTACGAGCATAGTCTGAAAACTCAACAAAGTTGTTGTAAACACCGTCAAACAGTTGATCTAGATTGTTCAGTTTACGAACATCATTGCTTCCGTATGTTGGATGAATGCCCATTGAAGTTGATTCCAATTTTGTTGGTTGCACTTCTTTAGTCGTCACAAGGAGAGAAGTCGCTGTAATAGCTTGCTCCTGATCTGTTTTATTGACCAGACGAACATAACGTAGCAAGTGGCTCACCACAGATCTGTCTGTCAACTGGCTAGCTGGTGTCCATTCTTGCGCATTTGCAGAGTACTCAAGGCTAAGAGCAGGATTGACCTGACCTTTGAGCTGGATGCTCTTGATCTGATGGATACGGTCAAGCTTCATTCCTAGATAGCTATGAGCAGGGAGTTTGGTTCCAGCTGGAATTTGAAGCTCGTAACTGCCCAAGCTATCCACTACTGGTGTTTCCTTCAAGGCATCCACGTTGGTGTCTGTTAAGTCACTATTTCCAGAACGTGTCTCAACAGAGAAGTCCTGGATACGCCACCATAGGTCGAGAGCCTTGGTATTGCGGACTCGGATGTAACGAGCATTAATAGCTCTGGTCACTTCCTTGGTTTGTTCTCCTGATAGGCGATCTAACTCTTGCCATGCAGTCCCATCTGTAGAATACTCAAGTACACCTGCGGCAAGTTTATCACCCGTTCCTTGGCGAAGGCGAACTTTAGTGACTGACTTGACTTCACCGAGGTCAAGTTGTGCCCAAGCATCTACTGGTGTCGTATTGCTTCCATCAGCATTTGCCATCATGGCTTCTGTATTGTCCTTGCCATCAGTGATTTGACGGGCTGAGGTATTTAGTTTGTAAACTAAGTTTGAGCTTAGACTAACTGTCGTTGCTTGTTGGCTACGAGCTTTTTCAACTGGACGGTTGACTGCAATTTCCTGAACTGCAAACCAAGTGTTCTCGCGGTCTGCTGTCGCAATCATGCGAACTGCCTTGGCCTTGATGTTGAGATTCTCAAACTTAAGAAGGGATTCATTTCCGACATAGCTTGGCTCTTTCAAAGTTACCCAGTTATCATTTTCATCTTGATACTGCACTTCTGCCTTACTAAAGGTATCACGCGGATTTGCCTGCGTTCCCATAGCAAAGGTCAAGGTTTGAATCGCTATCGGTTTGTTGAACTTCATACCAATATAATCACCTGTCTTGATGCTATTTGGTGATTTAATAATCGCATGAGTTGCCAAATCGCCATCCGTTACTTCTGCCAAACCACCTTCTACACCTGTTCGATTGGTGATAAAGGTGCTGATGATTTGATCTGGATGCAAGACTTTTTGAACTTCAGACGCTAGAACTTCCTTCAAGGATAGGATAAATGGACGAATATGTTGAACACCCAATTCAGCTTTTTCCATATGGTCTACATAGTGGAAGGTGTGAGTTTGAGACTGTTCGTAGAACTTCAATCCTTTATAGTAACTATCCCAAAGCTTAGCTGCATCATTTGTAGCCATGGCTTCAGTTCCTGTAAGGAAGGCATCGAGAGCATTCATTTGGTCGATTGCATTATCCAACCAATAGTGGATTTGGGCAACCATTTTTTTATCGCCTGATGCTTTATAGAGTTCGGCTGCTTCTTTAATCTTGGCAAATTCTGCACGCAAGGCTGTACGTTCGGCAGTCACATCCTGACCTGCTTTGAGCTTGGTCATAAAGTCTGTTAATTTTGGAGCCAAGTCTACAGATTCTTCTAGTTTGACGACACGATTATCCATGTTTTGGTTGATCATGTGCTTACCAAGTTCACGGAAGGCTGCCGATACCTTGCTATCTTCAAAATGACCATTTTCTACAAAGTTGAAGGCAATATCATTGATTTTCTTAGCTTCTTCTTCTGATTTCCACTGTTTCCATGAGTATTGAGCTCCTGAAAAGAGGGCAATCTTAGATGGTTCAGACTGTTGCATTGGGTTCAACATGATACCAGATAGCAAGCTTGGATCCACATTTGGATGAAGGAATTTCTCACCACCACCTAGAATCAAGTGTTGTTTAGAGTTGTCTGTTACCGGCCAGTTAATCCAAAGTGAAACTGGGCGATAGGTCTTGCCACCTGCGGATAGATTGTTCTTGAGAGTTGAAAGGAAGCTTTCAGAGACTTCACCCCAAATCTTACCACCCGTCAAGGTCATGGATGTTGAACTTGGGAGATTTTCATTGAGGGATTTCAACTCATCTTCACGTCCATTACCCCAATACTGGCCAGGAACAAAAATCATTTCTTTACGAAGACCGCTGTAAGTTCCCTGCATTTCTGTCAACCACTTGGTCATATCTTGCATCAAGCGGTTGTAGCTATTGTAGCCTCCGACTGGGCTTGGAGCATCATCTGCAAGGATACCAAATTCGCGGACACCCACTTTCATCAACTGGGTAAATTTAGCCTTGATGGTTGCCAAATCTTCTTGGTAATGCGCTTCATTGCCAAAGCGGATGCGGTTGTTCATGAATGGATGGATGGTCCAGACATAGCGGGTTTTACTTTGATTTCCAACACGAGCAAGTTCACGAATTTCTGCTAGTTTTTCTTCTGGATAGAGTTCACGCCATTTCTTGTTGTGGTATGGATCATCTTTCGGTGCAAAGAAGTATTGGTTCAATTTCAAATCGCCACCAAAACGCATGAGCTCTGCACGATCTGCGTTAGACCATGGGTTTCCATAGTAACCTTCGATGAAACCACGGTTCTTGAGCTCTGCGTAATCTTCTACTGTCACATTGCGAAGGACTGGTACTTGGCTTTCCTTGAGCATATGTTTCAAGGTTGTCAAACCATAGAAGACCGCATCTGTGTCTTTTCCGACGATGGAAATCGAATTATCCTTAATGCTCAAAACATAGGCATCAATCTTGTCAAAGAGACCTGCTGAAACATTGGACAAGTTTTGCTCTGCTTGTGAACCTTGTCCATGCACTCCAAGATAGATATTGGTTGCGCCAGCGATTGCCGCCTTACCAGTTGTATAAGATACTTGATTGTCCTGCAAAACACTCTTCAAGCGATTGCGAGTATAGATATCGAATTGATCGCCCATGACCAGATTGACTTGCTTGCGAAGAGCTGTGACACCTTCTCCATAAGTCACTTTTTGTGGAGTTGGGAAGACCTTGTACTCTTTCTTGAGATAGTCTGCGCTCTTGCTGGCAGCTGCAATGCTGTCTTCGCTAGCTGGTTTACTTGCAGTAAATTGATCTGCCAATTCAACTGTTCCATCACCGGTTTGGTCTACTTTTGGTTTTTCAGGTGTAGTTGGTTTTTCTGGTTGACTTGGTGCAGGCGTTTCTTGCTCTTCTTTGACAGGTTTTAATAGATGAACTTCAGCTGCACTTGCAAAACCACCAACGCCTTCCAATACTTTCAACTCAATCTTGTTGGTATGCACCGCCGCAAAGTTGACTGTTTTTTCTTGGGCGTTGTTGTCCCAGCTTCCTTCTGAAACCTTGACCATTTGGCCATCTTTTTGTGCGTAGATTTCGTAGCGCGTCACGACACCATTTCCACCACCTGGTCGTGGGAGATAAGTCAAACCATTGACTTTTTCTGCTTCTTTCAAGGTCATAGTAAGGGTGTATGGCGCAGTGTCACCAGTCCACTTAGTATGCCAGAAGGTATTTGGATCATTGTCAAAGGCCTTTTCAACAGCGCCTTCAGTTGCGTTTCCTGGAAGTTGCTGACTGCTTGCGGTTGCAGTAATCTTATCATTTGAAATCAAACGAGGATTTACAAATGGTTTGTCTGACAACTCTGCGCTATGCAAGATTCCTTTGAAACCACCGATGCTTTCAAGCGGTAGTACCAAGCTATTGTGGGCAAAGCGAGGGTGGGCTGGATTTGCAATACGCTCAATCTTTTCACCATCCACATAGACTTCCGTTGATTGTGGTTTGGTCACGATAGAGATTTGATAACGTTTGTTCTTTTCAAGTTTTTTATTGAATTGGATATGGAACTGTTCAAATTGATAAGCAAGATAGCCGTCTTTATCAGCTAGATAGATACGGTTGTCCCCACTTGTTGAGAAAGTTTGTTCCCCGTCTCCAGTGACAGTTACATCAAACTTCAAGACGTGACTTGGACCAACATCACCAGCCAATCCTTCGATACTGCTGTCTTTCTCAAAAGCCAATCCTTGCTCACTTGCCTTCACTTTCTTGCTTGCATAGTTCTTGACTGTTTCAGAATTGATGGTAAACAAGTCGCTTTGATCAATCTCTTTATCAGGATTTGACTGTGGCGCATAAGGGCTCGTTGGTAGGGTGCGTTCTGCAAAGGTCGCAGCTGCACGGTCAGATCCCCAGGTGCGTTCTGCAGTGGTTTGCATGCTCTTGAAGAAGCGTTTGAAGATGTCATAAGAGGTCAAACCGGTCTCATGAAGGTCAATGTTATCATTCCAAACTGCGTGCCCACCACCAAGAATACTTGGATGAGAAGCTGGTAGAAGTGGACCTCCACCTGTTCTAAAATCATTCGGTGTCCAGCTATTGTACTGACGTTCGTAGTTAGCATAGTCCCCGTAGGCTGCTTGACTATTACTTCCACTTGGCACACTATAGGTCGGTACATCCGTGATATTGATAATCTTAGCTCCCTGAGCAATGGCCTCATTTGGTCGTTGCCATCCGATACTCCAGATATCAACCTCTACTCCGTTCCAATCAACAGGAGTGTTCCCACGTTTCGCACTGAGTGAGCCCCAGATACGAGGGGTGTAACCTTTAGACTTGATATATTGGGTCAAATCATTGACATAGCGACGGTAACTTTCTCTGCTGCCATAGTATTCATCCGTTCCGATATGAACAGTGGACACGCCATGAAGCGGTGCATCTGGACCATCGAGGAGTTTGTCATAAACTGATTTGACAAAAGCCAGCGTTTCATCGTATTTATTATCTAGGTCGAGCATGGCTACGCGCTCAACATTGTGCTTGCCTGCATAATCGCTCAAACTACCTTGATACATGAGGTCTGGGCGGACTTTGACAAAGGACAAGGCGTGACCTGGTGTGTCAATTTCTGGTACTAGGTTGATATGCAAGGCCTTGGCCAATTTAATCAGATTTTGCATTTCTTCCTTGGTATAATGCTCATCTGATGTCAATTTTTGACCATTCTTACCGACAATGTCTGTCTCCACACGGAAACCAGTCTTGGCATGTTCAAGTACATACTTAAGTTGTTCTTCTGGAGATAGATTCTTACCTGCCAAGTGTTCCTTGAGGAAGATATAGTTATCATTAAGGTGCAACTGCAAGTCGTTCATCTTGTAGTAGGCCATGTTGAGCATGATGTCTACGAGGGTGTCATAAGGGATAAATTTACGACCTGTATCCAACATAAAGCCACGGTGACTGAAACTTGGGAAATCACGAATTTCGCCATTTTGTAGGTCTGTTTCTCCCATTTGAAGAAGAGTACGAGTGGCGTAGAAGGCTCCTGTGTTTGTGGCAGCTTCGATGGTAATCACATCATTTTGGATAGTGATGCCATACCCTTCTTTACCATAACCCTTGTTTTCAACCTTTTTAAATTCGATTCGTTTTTGAGCTTGCTTGTCACCTGTTGCTAGTTCCAATCCACGGCTGGCAAGGTCTGACTGATAGAAGGTTGCAGCCTGATCAAAGCCAGAATCACCCGTCGCAAGGACTGTATCTGAAGTGATAGAAGATTGGCCTTCTTTCCCATACCATTGTTGAACAGCTGGTGCTACTTTTGGTTTCACACCCACACCTTCGTCCTGATGTAGGCCCTTGATGACTACTTCAAATTCCTTAGTGAAAGTATGACTGTCTCTGATTTGTTGGACCATGACCTTGACACGTTGGTCTGTCAAAGGCTTATAGATGTGATTTTGAAGGTCAATTACACCTTGTTTATTGCTTCCAATGAGACTGACTTTTCCTGGTAGAGTTGGTAAGACAAGAGACTGTCCATCTTCTGCTACTGTTAGTTCGGTTACTTGGCGGATATCCGTTACCTTACTATGGTCCGGAACGTTTGAATAAGCTCGAATTTCTTGGATACCAACGTTTCTCCAACCCATTGTGCCCACTTGATAGTCGTTAATTTCTAACTTAAGATATTTAGCTTGAATACTTTCAGCTAGGTCAACTTTCTCATCTAAAACAGGTTCTCCAGTTTTGGTATGAGCGAGTTTCCATTGTTTTTCTCCATTAGCGCCCACATCTTCTTGGCCTGCGTAATAGAGACTCCAAGATTTGATATTTGGGTCATTTTGCCCATTACGAAGACGACGATCCCAATCAATTTCTACATGTTTGATCAAGGTAGTCTTTGGCAGAGTCAGTTCAAAAGTTGGTTTTGGTACATCTTTGTCTGTAGCCCAACGAGTATTATCATCTCCGTCGATAGCCTTATCCGCAGTAAAGTTGGTACCAGTCTCATGGTTGCTCGCCTGAGCAGTAGCACCCTCGAGATGGTTGACATCTTCTCTATCTTCGATTGGCTTTTCAGCTGGTTTTACTGCTGGTGTAGTGGTTTCCGCAGGTTGATTATCCGCCTTTGGTGTTTCAACCGGTTTGGGCGTTTCTGCTGGCTTGGGACTTGTAGGATTTGCCTCTGGTTTTGCCTCTTCACTTGCTGCAGGATTGGTTCCCTCATCAGTCGCTGGAGTTTCTTCATGACTTGATTCTGTTGCAGCTTCTGCATCTGCCTTTTCAAGCGCAGCGGCTAAATCATCTGGTAACTTATCCAGGGCTTGAACATGAGTGATACTTCCCTCTGTCTCTGAAGGTGTCGCTGTTTCTGCCGCCTGAACCATATTGGCGCCAAAGATACTAGCACCAATCATAACGGAGGCTGCACCGATTGCAAATTTTCTTATACTATAGTGACAGCGTTTCTCAAAAAAATGTCTATCCATCTTTCTCCTATTCCTTTCATCCGCATACATGAGTAAGCGGTATCATTTCTCCTTTGAAAAAGGAGAGAACCAAGAGGTCCTCTCCGGCTGTTTGTTCCTTTTTGATTCGAGTTGCTTTGAACTGCTACAATCAAATCTCATTACTCTTCTTTACGTTTTGTCGCAAGAACCGCAGCAGATAAAGCGATGCTCACACTTGCTAAGAAGAGGGCTGCTTCTGAACCATGTTCTCCTGTAGCAGGAAGTTGCTCTTCTTTATCTTCCAGAGCTTTGGTATCAGCTACTGGGATTGGAGTGAGCAAGTACTCAGATTTTTCAACTGTTGGAGCTGCTTGATCTCCAGCAGTAGCCAATACACCTGTGTAGGCTGGTTTCTCGTTTACCAAGGCTTGGACCGCATTGACGCCACCCTTAAACTCAGGGACTTCATTTGCAGCCGCTAGGACCGCATTGGCTCCGCCTTTGTATTCTGGTAATTCGTGAACCAAGGCTTCAACCGCATTAACGCCGCCCTTGAACTCAGGAACCTCATGTACAGCTGCTTCTGTTGCATTGACACCGCCTTTGAACTCAGGTACATCAAGAACTGGTGGTTGTTCTTCTCCCTTGCTACTTGTTGGAGCATCTGGTTTCGTAGCAGAATCTTTTAATTGGTTGAGATAATCTGCGAAGTAGGCCACCATTCTTTCCGTCAAGAGATGATTATCCGTCGCATATTTCATGCTCGCCTGAACTCCAGCCACTTCCTCTTGATTGTCTTTGTCTGTCAATTTCTGCGCCTTTGCTAAAGCTGCTTCATAGCCAGACATGTCAAGAGGTGTTTCTGCTACTTGTGGACGGGTAAAGATAAGTTCCGCTGCAGATTGGTATTTATCGCCACCATCTCCGTAAGTCTTGGTACCAGTAAGAACAATTTTCTTAGCCTTGATTATCTTGCCAAAGTCAATGTCTTTTGGCTTGTTGTTATTTGGCCAATCTGTCACTGTGAAGGTATGTTCTTTACCAGACTCATCTGTGACAACCAGTTTCACATCTCGCAAGTTTCCATTTGAATCAGAGGCACGTGGAACATAACGAAGTCCAGTGATTTCAGTTGGTTCTTTCAAGACCATGGTTGCAGGCTTGCCTACATCTCCACCATTCCAAGATGTATGCCATAGACTAGACACATTTCCATCAAAGGCATTCTCTAGACCTTCACCTGGTTGAGCTGGCGCATCCAAACTTTCAAAGTCTTCTGCTACCAAGGCTGTCTTCTTCTGAACCAAAGCATTCTTCAAGGCTTCAATCTTAGCAATCTCTGCACGCGCTTCTTCTACGCTAATGTCATCATCTGCCTGACTGAGGTTAAAGACCGCCTCTTTCAAAGCATCCATAGACTCTTTCGTATAGTTGGTCATGGCAACCGTTGGCAAGTAGTTCTTCAGAGCATTTTCTGTCAGCATCTTACCAGTTAGGGTAATTTCCTCGATATGAAGATTGTCCATCATGAAGTCGTTGTAACCACGGAAGTTGGCATTTCCGCCAGAATCACCACGAGTATTGCTTGCATTTCCAGTTGAGTAGATACCTACCCAAGTATCGCCTGTTTCTGCACCTGTCACGAGGAAGGTTGCCTTCTTGGCTTTCTTAGAATCCGTCCAAGTATTTGGCAATTCATGCATTTCCAAGTTGCTTGCTTGACTACCACGACGACCTGACTGGAATTCTCCCTTACCGACTACAAAGGCATAGGTATTGTCAGAGCCTGCTTCATATTCAAAGGTTACGCGATAAGTCTTGCCAGCTTCAAAGCGGAAGTTTTGCGGAATAGTTTGGTAAACCAAGTTACGACGGCTCACTAGTCCATTTGTCTTGAGTGACCAATTTCCATCGATAACATCATCAACTTTCTTACCGTTCCAACCACGCTGTGTATATGGATCGTGTTTTTCAGACAAGTGAGTGCGGTTGTCTTCGACACCTTCGACACCACCCACTACAAATGGGAAGATTCCTTGAGCAACATTTTCAAAGTCTTGTTTGAAGGTTCCTTGACCTGTATCATGCTTGTCTCCGTACATGCTTGAATTGTTTTCAAAGGTACGAATTTCATCAAAGTAAGTTGCTTCATCACCAGCTTCACGACTCAATGTCAGAGTGACATTTGATACGTCCGATCCAGTTGTAAAGAAGGCGTACATATTTTGGAAGTAACTTGTATCATCAACTGTAGCATTTTCACGACGATTGTTATGAGCATAAGCTTTGATATAGTTGAGAGCGAGTGACTTATTGGTGTAGGTAGTCACTTCTTTCTCGCCAGTATTCACTGTGATACTTGCCTTAGCATTACTACGGTTATCAACACCGACATAAACAGCATACTTGGTATTTGGTTTCAAGCCAGTCAGTTTCTGAGTAAGACTGACCTTGCTCTTATTACCTTGGATACGAAGCATTTCATTTGCACCCTGTGATTTGACAATTTCTGCCTTAGATGCATCACCAGAAATGGTCCAGTGTTTCAAGGTTCCACTGTTAAATCCTTGGTCATAGATATGCATGCCTTCGCTCCATGACATTTCAGGATTGGTTTGTTTTGAACGGTAAAGAACGTATGGTTGATTTGCTAGAAGGTCTAGGGTAATCTTACCATCTTTTACAGTTAGTTCTTGCTCTTCTGTCTTACCTTGGTCAGTTAGCTTGTAAAGGTAAACCTTGCCATTTGCCCAATCGCTTGGAAGTGTCCAAGTTGTTGCACCAGCCTGCGTATTGAAGTAGTACATTTTTTCCTTATCAATAGGAAGTTTCTTACCATTTGCATCCCAGTTCCAAGGAGTCAAGTAAGCTGAACCATCTTGGATGACACGTCCGTTGAGCGTTACTGTACGTTCGCGGTATTGCGGGCTATTGACATCATTTGACTTACGAGTCACAACCACTTTGTTACCTGCAGCATCGACTAGCTCAACCTTCATTTCTGGAGTCCATTTATAGGTGCTACCATTATCGGTCATGGTAACTGGTGTACCATTTTCCCATTTACTTACAGTGAAGTGTTGGAAGTACTTAGTCATGACGTCATGGGCAAAGAGGTTAGTCACGTAGCCATTGTAGTCGCTTCGTCCTTGCCAGCCTTCAAAGTCTTTCATGCTGTAGCCACCTAGAAGTGGGTAGTTGGCTGCACCACCGTAACTTCTGTAGTCCCCAACCCAAGAATCTTTTTGGTGGTTGCGGATAAAGCGGGTGATAGCACTGTTGATACCTTTATTAGTGTAGCCACCATAGGTCAAGTCAGCTGCCCAGTGTTGGAAGGTGGAGTCGTATTCACCACCATGGCCCCACTCAATCGCAAAACGCCAGCCTTGTTTGTTGATTTCTTTAGCAAGAACGTGGGTAGCCCAGGCACCGTTATCACCTGATTGACCATTGCCCCAAACATCCACATAGATAAAGTCGAGACCATCACCAAGTTTTTTCTTCAAGTCTTCCCAGCGAGCCAAGCGTCCATGTGCTAGGTCATAAGCAGCATCAATGTTGATACCTTGGTCTAGCCAGTTCCAGCCGTAGCTGTAGCTGCCATCTGGATTCTTACGAAGAATATTTTCGTTAAAGTATTTAGATTCAGGATAAGTCTCAGAAGCGTTCACGTGGATACCAAGATGTGCTCCATATTTCTTCGCTTTTTCGATCAAGGTCTTGAAGTCTTCGACACCACCAATACGTTTACCAATATCAGCATAGTTCAAGTGTCCAGAGTCATGACCTTCACTACCATATCCTTTAAGGAGAACACCTTGCCCAAGACCATCTGTGTGGAGATTGATTTTCTTGATACCATCCAAGGTCATAAGGAATGGGTTTTGTGCTTGAGAACCAAAGTTCATCGCGATACGGTAAGCAGTGATATCCTTAACTTTTTCCCAACCTTGAGGATTGTTCATGATGCTACGATAAGCAATGGCACCATCTTGCCAATCGACTTTCTTGTCAGCATTGGCATCTTCGGTGATAACAACCTTGGCACTTGGAAGTTCCTTGGTGTATTCTGGGAAAACAATGCCCTTATAAGCCTTTTCCCATTGCCATTCAGAACTTTGGATTCCCACATAGTTTGTATTTCCGACAGTTTGTTTGAATGCTGTCAAACGAGTCCAGTCATTCGAACCACCACCGTAGCTGTTTTGAGAATTGCTCCAAACACCTGCAGCAAGCTTGTCTGTAGAAACAAAACCATACATATAGCCCTTAGCCAAGTTTTTCATTGGATTGGTTACATCAATATGATCATCTCCACTAATATGAGTGTTGTTTGACATGGTTGCCCCGTCAAACTTAGCTCCAGTTTGGTCGCTTGAAACTGACACAAGTGAGTTTCCTAAGAAATTGATAGAGGAGAGAAGTTTTCTTTCATCATCAATCTTCTGACCAGGAGTAACTTGATTGTGGTTGACAATCTTGGTCACATCAAAGTGCAATTGATTGTCCACAACTTGCAAGCGTACTGTCATATCTGCATTGATGAAATTCTTCTCGTCACGAAGTTTCATCAAGTACTCTGCAGTAGTATCATTGATCTTCTTATAAGTGACTTCAGGTGTAATTTCGCGATTGTTTACCAAGATTTTCTTAAGTTGTTGAACTTGTCCTGGCAAAGTATGCCCATTCAAGGTGTATTCCTTGACACGAGGAAAGGCTTGGTCAATCACTGCCTTGAGGACCTTAGACTGAATCGTATCATAAGTCACCTTGCTATCGTCAACAGCCGGACCTGTTTCTTTCTGGGCAGGAGTATCATCCGCTTTTACACCTTCTTGATTGTCTGTTTTAACGCTGACAACCGTACGGTCATTGCTGTAAGTTCCTGCCTTGAGAAGGATCTTCTTCTCATTTTTAAGATTCTCATTGACCGCAGCTGGCAAAGTAACTGTATCAAAAAGTTTTACATCATTATTTGTTGCATTCAGCTGACCATCTGATTTTAAGCTAATAGTCAGATGATTCACTGAGCCGTTTACTGGAGCTGCAACACGACCGCCCTGATACCATGTGCTATTACCTGGAGTTTTGTATTCCCAGAACCAGCCACCTTGGTCATATCCAACAAAAACATTGTTCTTGGTATCTTTAAATTTCAAGAAGACACCAAAGCGTGATTTGCCCTTTTCAGAGTCATCTTTGAAAGTTAAATCAACCGTCGCATTTCCATTAGCATCGACAGTCAATCCTTGTTTTTCAAACAAGGCTGGTTTGCCATCATTGTCATTTTGGGCGGTTGAAGACAGTTGATTGTAGCGAACACCCTTTTCTTCGCGAATAGTGACTGTTCCTTGTTGCTCTTTATTCGCTACTGTTTGCCATTCAGGAGTTACTGCCTTAGGTGTTTCAGGTTTAGCAGCTGCAGGTTTATCCTCTTTTGGTTTTTCTTCAGCCGGTTTTTCTTTCTCTTCCAAGTCTGCTGGTTTCACACTTGAAATTCCCTGTATGTGGTCTTGGATCCATTTTAGTTGAGCTGGTGAGAAGAGAATACCGCCGCTCCGTTTTCCAACTACACCATTTTGGTGAACACCGACCAGTTTGCCTTCTGTATCAAAGATACCGCCGCCACTAGCGCCTGGTTTTCCTCCTTGGTAACCAATCCCTTGGACACCTTCTCCGTATGGTTCCGCAAAATCAACTGTAGTATTGACAATCGGATTCAATTTCCCTTCTGGATAACCAAAGACATGAAGCTTATCTCCGATTTTCTTAACTACTGGCTTTTTAGTTACTTCAACAGGCGTATTTTCGAGAACTGTACGCAATCTCACTAGGGCCAAATCATTTTTGAAGCCTTTCAGGTAGCCTTCACGATCCCAATGAATGATATCTTTCTTGCTAAACTTGACATCTGGCAATCCTGGATATGAGATGCTATAGATATCTCCATCCCCTTGGTCATTATCCACAACCTTACGGATATTGCCGTCTTGGCTATCCTTGATAAAGTTATGAGAAACCGTCAAGACAAGGTCTTTAGCAATGACAATACCGCTACCTTCTCCTGATGGCGTCTTAATCTTAACAGTCGCGCCGTAGTTTAATTCCCCATTGGTAGTCTTAGCCACATCTTCTGGGACGAGCTTCCCAGTATCTTGGGCCAACTGATCCTTGTCAACTTCGCGCCCATTGTCTTCGGCTTTCTCCAACTTATCTTCTAATTCTTTTGGCAGATTGCTTGGCTTTTCAGACTTTTCTTTTTCTTGAGCCAACAACTCTTCTTCTGTTTGTGGGCCTTCAGTAGTCTCAGCTGAACCAGGATTCTGAGCGGCAGCTTCCTTGTCAAAATCGTGCCCCTCATCACTAGCCTTCTTATCCAAATCAGCTAGTTCACTCGGCAAATTATCTGTTGAACCAACTCTTGCTTGATCAGCTAATACTGGGCTAGCTGCGAAGAAAGTCGCTCCAATCATCACCGAAGCTACTCCAAGCGTAAACTTACGAATACTGAACTTACAGCGTTTTTCAAAAAATCGTTTATCCATGAACTCCTAAATCCTTTCATTTTCCAGTAAGCGTTTACATTTCTTTTTTAAAAAAATACTCCTTTCTCTGAAAGTGCTCTGCTTAACTGTTATAAATTAAAAATAATTGTACTTTTAATATAACAAATAAAAAGGCAGAAAGCAATAGGAAATAGGTAAAATTCACTAAAATTTTCTCTTTTCTGAAAAATCCTATCTCTAATCATTCAGGGACTTATACCAAGATAAAAAAGGACTTAACCATCATATCGATGGCTAAATCCTTTACTTTTTTAAAGTTATTTCACATGGTTTGCAAGTTCTTCTTGGACCTTTTTATTTGACTCTTCTTTTTCTTTCAACCATTTTTCTTGAGCTTTTTGGTATTCTTCTGTTGTCACGGCCTTATCTTGTACTTCTAGATATTTGTACAAAAGGGCTTCACTCATACCCTTGTTACCAGAGTATGCAAATGGAAGTGTAAATGGTACCATCTTAGACAACATTGGACGACCAGTTTGAGAAGCTGTTGGATATCGATAACCACATTATCTGATCCTAGATTTTCTTCAACTGACTGTTTAAAAGATTGAACACGTTGAACTTTTGTTGTATTGGTTTGATCTACAGGCATATCCAAGTGGATTGGGAATTTCACACCTTCCGCTTGAAGGGCCGCCTTAGCTTTAGCGAACTCTGCTTTGGCTTTGTCAGGATTGTAGAGTCCATCTTGAGCATCATCCAAGTTTACCTTGCTCCACTCATCTCCATAGGTCACCAATTTTTCCTTGACTAATTCCCCAAAGTTTTTCCCATCTGCCTGTACAAATGTAGGAGGAACAAATAAGTTACGAAGCAGTTTAGTAGCCCCACTTGCACCATTTACTTGAGAAGCGTAGGCTGTTCTATCAAAACCAAATGCAATAGCTTGACGGAAGTCCTTATTCAAAAGGGCCTTCTTGGTTGATGCTTTTTCCTCATCTGTTGTCTTAGAAGTGTACTTATAAGACTGACGATTGATATTTGTGCCTACTAAATAAGTAGTAGAATCTTGTTGGGTATAATCGTGTTCCCGAACCACCTGCAAGAATAATACCTTTCATAATGAAGTAATCTTTCTAACGAACTGATCAATGAGTAGCTTCAAATTCTTACTTCAATTTAGAAATGGCCGATTTCAGATAATCTCCACTTCGAATCGCTACTCCTACTTGTCTGGCATTAGCCGACAGTTCCATGTAATCTTGATCTGTCAAATCGTCTAATGCCTTTTGGAGGTCATGTAGAGAATCAATTGCTATACCACATTGCTTATCTAGCACAAAATGCGCAAGGGCAGACTCTTTCCAAACAACTAGAGGAAAGCCCGAAGCCAAATAAAGAGAAGCCTTGTGGGAGTTGTTAATACGTAGGTAATTTCCGAAAGAACCTTGGCAAGTTTCTGAACTATCACCATCCCACACCAAACCAAAACTACCTTGAAGAGCATTTGGGAGGTCATCTGGCATAAAGGAACCAAAGTAGGTGGTATTTTTCAATGCACGACTTTCATCGTACCCCATTCCATAGAGATTATAGGCTGGCTGTTCTGGCAAATTATAAAGATAGCCTGATTTTGTTGGAATTAGATTTCCGGCGATGATAATCGCTTCTTCTTTTTGGGGAACATTTTTTTCCTCAAAGTTCGGAATCAGATAGTCAAAAATCTCCAAGCTAACCATTTTATCTGATGGTATGCCTTGAATTGTCAAGGCATTTTTCATGATATCATTATGAACGATAATGCCATCCGCTGATGTAAGAGCTGCCTTCTCTTGGAAGTAATTTCTCACTTTATGACGAAGTTTCACTGCTGAATTTCCTACATGGCGCAAGGTTTCAATATCATGGATTACAAGATAGAATTTGACTCCTCTATTTTGCGCCTGCTTAATGAGTTGTGAGATGAAAAATGTATGGTGGATAATCGGGAACTGAATCAGCAATTCATCTCCAGATCCTAAGTGATCAAACACAGACTTGATTGCCCGATATTTGTGTTGCTGAGCTTTAAAGAAATTCATCTTATACCAATTCTCAACCTTGAGTTCCAACCCCTTATAACCCTCTGAGATTAGAATAGCTTCCACGTCATTTCGTGCCTTATTTCCTGCATTCTTTTCATATTCATTACTCAGAAATGAATCCTTCAGATAATATTTCACCTTTTCTCCCCTTTATCTATGATGTTCTTAGATACTCCCTAGTTCTTCCTCTACCACATTCAATGCACGTTCGATTACCACATGCATATCGTAGTATTTATAATCTGCTAAACGTCCACAGAAAATAACCTTATCATTCTGCGCCGCTTCTTCTTGATATTTAGCAAAGATAGCATTATTTCTCTCATCATTGATTGGATAATAGGGTTCATCTCCTCGTTTCCAATCAGCTGGGTATTCGCGAGTAATAACCGTTTTCTCCTGAGTACCATACTCAAAGTGTTTATGCTCGATGATACGAGTATAAGGAATTTCTCGTTCTGTATAGTTTACAACTGCGTTTCCTTGATAGTTTTCCTCATCTAGAACTTCATGTTCAAAACGAAGACTACGGTATTCCAACTCCCCGTGTTTGTAGTCAAAGTACTGGTCAATCATCCCTGTAAAGACAACTTTTTCAGCAGAAGCCTCTAATTCTCGACGATTGGCAAAAAAGTCCACTCCAAGTTCTACTTCTACTTCATTTAGCATATTTTCGATTATTACGTTGTAGCCCCCAATTGGAATCCCTTGATAACGGTCATTAAAATAATTATTATCAAAGGTTAAACGAACCGGCAAGCGTTTGATGATGAATGGTGGAAGATCAGTAGCAGAACGTCCCCATTGTTTTTCTGTGTAACCCTTGATCAACTTTTCATAGATATCTGGACCAATCAACTTGATGGCTTGTTCTTCCAAGTTCTTGGGCTCAACATCTTTCATATCAGCCGTTTGCTGGGCAATCTTGTTCTTGACTTCTTGTGGTGTCTTAGTTCCCCACATAGCGTAGAAGGTATTCATATTGAAAGGAAGATTGTAAAGACTCCCCTTGTAGTTAGCAACTGGCGAGTTGATATAGTTGTTAAACTCAGCGAATTGGTTAACATAGTCCCATACTTTTTTATTGGAAGTATGGAAAATGTGGGCACCATACTTGTGGACATTGATGCCCTCAACATTTTCACAGTAGATATTTCCACCGATGTGATCACGCTTGTCAATCACTTTAACTTTTTTACCGCGTTTTGTAGCTTCGTGTGCGAAGATTGCTCCAGACAAACCAGCACCAACGATAAGATAATCGTACATAGTGTTCTCCTTTTTATAATTTGACGATTCGATTGAAGTAAGGAATCTTCATTAACATTCCAACAATAATAAAACTAACACTTAAAGTAAATAGAGCAAAAAGTAAATATGCTCCTACAAAATTAAAACCAAATATCCTTTCCCACAATTTCATAATATAAGTGTGTATTATGAAAACTCCCATTGTTTGATTAGAAAGGAAAACAATCCATTCGTTTCGGTTTTCATTCAACGTAAGCGTGAGGATAGTTAGAAAAATTCCTAGAGTACTGACTTTTACAAATAAAGTATCATAAAAATATTCAGCAAAAAGATTATGGTAAGTATTCTTTGCTAAGAAAAACAATATAATTGGTGAAATCAATAATAAAAGTATGCTAACTATTTTCATCCAATTTTTAAATCTATATTTGAGGTTGTCTATATTGAATTGCGCTATATAACCACCTAAAAGATAGTAGAAAAACCAAGTCCATAATCTAAAAGTTTGCATAACATGAGTTTGTATAGGAATCTGAAGGAAAATATTTGCAAATTCAACTATAAACCCAATTGCCACCAATAAAGATAGAATATATACATATTTTCTTTTCGAGTTTATAACTGTTTTCAAAACAGGCAAACATAAATAAATAAGAATCAGCGAACCAAAAAACCAAAACTGAAAGAAATACCCTTTTTGTAACAGAGAGCCTACAATTTTTTTAATTGGATTAACCGCAAAGTCTCTTTTAAAGAGCCAAACGATAATGTTCCATGATGACACTGTTATTAGAATCCATTTGACTTTTTGAAGTATGTAAGGATAAGTTATTTCCCTTTTGTCTAACAATAAATAACCATTGACCATAAAAAACAAGGGAATGGAGTAGGTACCTAAATAATATAAATATGCCAAAAGATTCCATGATCCTGTCTCTTTAAATCCCCCCATTGTTGTATGGAGTAAAATGACCCCAATACACGCAAGCACTTTTAATAAATCTAGGCTGATATTCCTATTTTTTTGCATTCTAGTTTTTCCTAATAATTTGTTTTAATTCTTTTACATCTACCACTTTCAAAGATAGAATTGCAAAAAGATAAATGATTCCACCAAGCACTGCAAATACTATAAAATTTATGGTTGGTGAAAAATGTATAACTGTTTTTAAACCTAGCAAGATACCATACATGATAGCTGATGCTAGAATAATTTTTGTTAAAGATCCGATAATTGGAACTTCTTTTAGGTATCTACGGGTAAAGTATAATTGTATCGCCCATACCAACGCCTCTGTCAAAACAGAAACAATGGCTGCTCCGATATATCCAAGTTTAGGAAGGAATAGTAAATTCAAACCTACACTGATTATTGCGGGAGCTGTTGTTGAAATCATGAATTCTTTATTTTTATTATGGGGAATTAAAATCTGAATTCCCATGATGTTGGTCCAACCGATAAAGAACATACGGAAGATCATAATGGCGATTGCATAACGTGCATCCTGAAAATCTTGACCAAGAAAAAACTGAACAAAATCATCATTGACGATTAAAATTCCTGCCATCATTGGGAAAATGACTAGATTATAAATGAGGAAGGACATCTCATGCATTTTGTTAACCGCTTTGTGATCACCTGTCGCTAACAAATGCGCGACACGAGGCAACATAACGCTTCCCAAGGAAGTTACCAAGGTCAGAAGGATATTTACTAATTTTAGGGCCTGGTCATAAATCCCTACATCTTTTGTAGAAGCTAAGGCTCCAAGCATGGTACGATCCAGCGTAATGTACAAAGAAATAGCTACTTGAGGAAGGAATAATAATATGACCGGCTTTAAATGATGCCTAGCATATTCTATGCTAAAATGAGAACTGCCGATAAACTCACGAGCAGGCACCCACATACTTAGTTGCCCCAAGAGTTCAAATATGGTTAGCAAAAAAACATAGAGATATAGGTCATTTGCAGATTTGACAAAGAGAAAGATTGAAATGACTCCAACGAGTTTAACTGTGATATTTCGAACAGTAATCTTTCGAAAATCTTCTAGCCCTTGAAAGAGCCAGGAAATGTCTAAACCTTTTGAAACTAAACTCAAGCCTAGAATGTAGGCTACCGGATTTTGCATAGAGGGAAGAGTCATACAAAGAAGAGCATATAAGGACAGAGAAAGAACTGTTGCCCCTAATTGTAGAGAGTAGATACCCCAAAAGTTTTTATTAATCTCATTACGATGTCCTGAAATGACCTTAGTACCATAGTTAGCAACTCCCAGCGTCGCTATGAGGATGAAGTAGGTAACAATGGAATTAAAGTATCCATACGTCCCTAAATCATCCGAAGAAAAGACCCGTGTTACATAGGGAGTCGTAATGATTGGGAGTATAATCACTAATAACTGATAAGAAAGATTGTAAGCGTAGTTTTTTAATACTTTCATTTCAAGTCATCCAATTTAGAATTAATCAGTGAAAACAAAAAGTTTGACTGGTCATACTTATAATGGTCAATTATTCTAAAAACTTCTTTCATATTTCCTCTTTCCTACATTTTTTTGACACTTGTTGCAAATTAAATTGGATCTATGCACGATACTATCGTAGCAACAAATACAATCTAGGGTTTAACATAAAAATAAGGTATTTTAGTTTTAGTTTCCATGATAACTTATTATTTTTTAACAAGTCACTCATTTCGACTCTCAACAACTCTCTATCTTTTGAAAAATCTTTTAAGCCTGAGTCAGCTTTTGCACCAATTACTACAAAACCACCTAATAATTTTTTAGCTTGTAAAGCTTGCTTTAATTCTGGACTCTGAATGTACTCTCTTTTAATAACTTCCTCATTTTTTGCAACAGCTTCAAAGAAATCATATCTTTTTTCAGTAAATGTTGAACGAACTATACTCCCTTCCCTACGATAGTAATTGTAGGTTTCAAGTGGACTGATCACGATTCTTTCAGCTAAGGCAAGATGTTCTGCTACAACATAAAAATCCTCATAGATTTTCCCAACTGGAAAAGGGACTCGTTCTAATATACTTTTTTTATAAAGCTTAGCACAGGCAGAAACCGTTGCAACTTTGTCATCCAACATTAGTTCCAGAGCCTTTTCTTTTGTAATCGGAGCCAAATCTTTATAGTCTGAGTCTTGCAATCGATAAGAAGTATAAGCATTATATTTTGAAGTAGCTTTTACCTTTGTTGAAATCAAGTCTGCTTGATGTGTTTCCTGAATTTTCACGATTAACTCTAGCGTATATTCTTCAAGATAATCATCCGGATCTAAAAAGAAAATCCAATCTGAGTTGGCTTTTGCCACTCCAAAGTTACGTGCATCAGATAATCCACCATTTTCTTTGTGGAAAACATGGATATTTTCATATTGCTTTGCATAATCTTCGCATAATATGGGAGAATTGTCTGTGGAACCATCATTTACAAGGATTATCTCAAAGTTTTGATAGGTCTGTTTAATTAAGCTTTCTATCGCAAAATGCAGATAGTCTGCAACATTATAAACAGGAACAACGATGCTGATAAACATCTTAAACGCCCCTCTCTTTTTCTTTCTTTTCAGAGTATTTCTTCAAATTCGGATTAAAAACTATTCCAAAAGCAAAGTTAGTCCTATAATTTAAGTAAGACCATCTGTCAAATTTTTTCGTAGGAACGTATTTATATGATCTTTGCTCAATTTTACTATATAGCTCCTTTAACGACCTTTCCGAATTACTGACCATCCATGACAACCAGTACTTCAAATTTATTTTTATAATTCGGATGCACTTATTGAAAAGACTCCAGCCCTTTTAAAATGTAGTCCTGAATATTACAACTAGGCATTACAATTGTTAATAAACAATCCTTCATCTTATCTCATAAATCGTCTCAATTAGTTCAATCCACTGCTTGAGAATTTTTTCCTTATCGAATTTATCCATATTATCCTTGGCATGATTGGAGAAGGAACTTCGCAAGTTCGAATCTTCCATCAATTCAAGTATTCTATCACTCATTTTATCGGTATCATAACAATCAATCAGATAACCATTGACCCCATCTTCAACAATCTCATTTGGTCCTGTTGGACATCTGAAACTAACAATTGGGAGGTTGTATTGTTGAGCTTCCAGTAGAACTAGAGGTAAACCTTCATAACGAGAAGTCATGACATAAATCCCTTTATCTCCATAAATCAAATCCTGATTTTTTTCGAGTCCTTTTATGACTAACTTGTCCTGTAAATCATATTCGGTGATGAAATTTCTGATTTTATCCACCTCATTTTGATTCCCAGAACCGTAGATTTCCCAAGTCCAGTCAGACCTTTTCACTAACACTTTTTTCGCGACTTGAACAAGATAATCAAATCCTTTTTGATAATCAAAACGGCCAACCGTCACGATTTTAGTTGAATTTTTATTATAGGAGGCATCTGAAAGAGAAGCCTCTTTCCAATTATAGATGTAGCAAATCCTTTCTTCAGGAACACCGTATTTTTTTATATAATTTTCACGGTCTTCTTGAGTAAGGGTCACGAGTTTATCAGCAAATTTCGCTCCAATATACCTTTGTATCTTCTTAACTTTAGTATCAATATCTACTATAGAATTTGTATGGTCGCAGGAAACAAATTTTGTTTTCAAACCAATTATGCTTGCTACACCAACTGTATTCATACTCATTCCGATTCCAAAAACAATATCAATGTTCTCTTCTTTCAGATAGTTTCTCAACAACTTGACCGCTTCGAGAAAATTTTTACTCATAGATATTTTCTTTGATGATAAATTTTGATATCGAACCGATTGTTTCAGCGAGAAGAAATTGTTTTCTGTAGAAATCATCGAGAGAAGATGAACTTCATACATAGTTGATAACTCATTTGCAAGGCTGGTTGCTACTTTCAGTCCTCCATCTGTTCTATCGATACTCCATTTCACTAAAGCGATTTTTTTCATCTTTAAACTACACTTCCCCTTCATTTTCACCCAGTGATATAATCTCGTAGTGGTGAAGAGTTCTTTTGTCTTCTGGTGGCAATTGCATATAATCCGCTCCGTAAATGGCTGTTAAATATTCTTTGTATTTGCAAGGACAACAAAGTTTAAGATCTTCAAACTGTAATAGGACTGGTTCTCCAAAGTAATCACTCGGTACTATCTCTTTTAATTTGTAAGCTCCCGTATAATTTCCTGCATAAGCTTCATCAAACGAATATTTTTTTATCGTTTGTAAATATTTTTTCTGAGCCCATGTAAAGGAAATAATCTTCTCAATATTAACAGCATTCGCAAAAGCAATAATTATCTTTTCAATGAATGGTCGATTTTCTTTTTTCTGATTCACCAAACTATTGAATTGCGAGAGTTGAACCATCATCCTTGCGTACAAGTATCTCAAAGAATGAATTTTTTTCTTTAAAGCGTTAGAGGGCATACCATCTAGCGGGAAAATGTCTATCCACAAACTTTCTACCAATTCTTCTTTACTATAATTCATGATGATTTTTGTAGAATCATCTCGAATCACAGAGAAAGCTTTTTTATAGTTTAATGTATCTTCGCTTAAAAACTTGTAGTTTTCCGGCAAGACATTTGAAGCTATTTTTTTAAACTTTTCGTAATCTTCTCTCGGCATACCGATATCGATGTCATCATCCCAAGGTATGAAACCTTTATGACGTACCGCTCCTAACAAGGTCCCACCTAGAGCATAGTAGGTTAGGTTATTTTCTTCGCAAATATTAATAAACTCTTTCAAAATAGATAAAATCTTATCTTGAATGATTTTGATATCCGACATACTTTCCTCCTATATAAATAAATCGAAATTAAACCGTCGTCTCAGTCTATGCTCTTTTAAGTTCTCGTTAAATACTTCTTACCATTTCACTATACGATTTTTTCAAACGAACGTCCCCCTTGATCTTCATCGCTTTCATCAGAAAACTGATAATCCGAGTTTATTAAAACACCTACTAATATCCAAAAAATATTGTTATGAAGATAGAAATTCAAATCATCAATCATAGAGTGAAAACTCATTAATATCAAAATCAGAGCAAGAATCCACTGGCGTTTCTTAATGACTTTAAGTAGTGTCAAAGATAGAACTGAGACCATTAATCCCAGGATGAGTAGGCCAAATCTCTGTAAAATTTGGACATACAAATTGTCCACATACAGATAGGTCTGATAGTTTCTAACACCTTCAACAGTCAGACCATTCCCATTCCAGTAAACTGGTCGTCCAAAAAATCCAAAACCATAGAGATTTAAAGATTTATTAGCCAAGTATATCCGACCACCTAACATATGATTCACTTTAAAAAGAAGATCATTGATAAAAGAATGACTTGAATTGAGATAGGTAACGGAGACCCAAAAACTAATAACTGCATTTACAATAAAGGTTGGTTTAAAAACTTTAATCACATATCCTAACTTTGAAAATAGTTTCGGAAACCATTTTATTAACAAACTGCATGCCAGCAATACACAGGAACTATAAAATGTTAAACGAGAATCCGTTTGATCATATACCCAATAAACTGATAGAGCTAACAGTAGCCATTGCCAGTATTGGATTTTGTTTTGCTTTAAATAAAACACAATAGCAACTATATTCATCAGTAAAACCGAAGGAAATAGAGCATATCTAAAGCCTAGGTAGGCCCGTACCCGAGGACCAGAAATTTCTATATAGTTCGTTATTATTCCTAATCTTGCGCTTATGATAACAAAAAACAACAAGCACATACTAACGACTAATGAAGTTTTCGCCACCTTCTTAAAGGGAATATCTCGTAAAGTATAAATAAATAATATACTTACAGGAAGTTCTGAACTTAGAGATGTCATTTTCCCCACTATAAAATAAATTAAAATCGTTGCAAACAAACCAATGAGAGTTCTATAGTCATATTTTCTCTTAAACGACTCTTTTATAACCAAAAGAAAGAGGGAAAAAGCTATCGCTAATTTATAAACTGTTCCAGGTAGATACCGAGCATAAAAAGTTACATTTAATATCGAAACCGTTAAAAATATCCCTAAAGCAACAAGAGCCAAAAGTTCTGGTACAGATTTTATTTTTAGTACTAATTTCATTCTTATTATTCATCCCTATCTAAAAACTCTGTCCATATTTTTTTCCAAAGAATTTTGCTTGTAAAAAGGACCTCCCTTTTTGAATCAAATCAATTTTTTCCATATAAATGAACGGAATCTCTTTTACCCGCAAATCTTGTTTTGCCAACCAAACATTGAACAAACGTTCACTGATACGACCAAATAATCTAGCGTCAAAAGCAGAATAATCTGTTATATCCAACCTTTTATATATTTCATCAACAATTGGGAATAACCATTCACAATAAGCCGCCACATTCTCTTTAGACATGATAAACATATTGAACATATACCCACTGCGTTGCTTCATTATACTATCAAATGTTTCAATGTATTCTGGGCTTATCTCACTTATGATCTGACGCGTCATATCTAAATGCTTAGCATCGTGAGTATGTGCATAGTGAGAGTATAGCGTTTCAATATAATATTTCCGTTTTTTAGGAACGATAACATCATAATTCGACATCAAGTTTTTCACTTCTGATTTTGAAAGAATAATATCATCCATACTGATTGCTTCGCTATATGAGTGTCGTTTTGATGTGAAATATCTACGGTAATGTACCAATCCAAGATAATCACATTCTAAATTTTTCCAAGCCCAATATAATCCTGTTAATTCACAATAATAAGGATTAAGGTGAGAAATATGAACTCCTTGATTATCTGGTTGATAACCTAAATCTTCCTTACCCTCACTACCAACTTGGATAGGGATGTACAAGTCCTTATCCTCTGGCATTTGAAATCGTTTATGTGTTGCAACTATGATTCTATACGTTTTAGACATTTCTATATCCTAATTCAATTCCCTTCATCCATAACTAGCTCAACTACCTTTTAATCAAAATTGTAATCATTCTCTATTAAAAAATATCCAACCAAAATAGATTATCACTAAAACTATCTTGACCCAAAAAGATAAAATTGAATACCAAAGATATCCTTTTTGTATTCAATTTTATCTTTATATATTTCACTTTATGCCGACTCAGTTTGAATTCTCAATGAGCTCCTTCACGGGATAACACTCTTCTAATGGTCAAAAAGAAGATTTTGATATCTAACCGTAAAGACTGATTTCTAGGATAATATAATTCCATCTCACAACGTTCAGGATAATATACTCCACTCCTACCAGAAACTTGCCATATCCCTGTAATCCCAGGACGAACAGACAATAAAATTTCCTGTTCATCCTCGGTATATTCGTCTAGTTCATTTTCAAGAATTGGTCTTGGACCAATAAGACTCATATCACCTAGTAGTACATTTATAAACTGTGGAACCTCATCAATACTTGTTTTTCTTATAAAATCTCCAATATTTGTAAGTCGTGGATCTTCATTTGGTGGCAATTTATAGCTATTCTTTTTATACTTTTCATAAAGTTCCTTATTCGAAATCAGAATTTCTTCTGCATTCTCGACCATAGACCTAAACTTAATAATTTTAAATTTTTTCCCTCTGAGACCTGCTCTGCACTGTGTAAAAAATATACTTCCTTTGTAACCTTTCATTTTATAGATTACAAAGATGACCAGAGAACAGGGTAAAACTATAAATACCGTTCCAAACAAGCCGATAAATACATCCATAGACCTTTTGAAGGCAATATAGATGATCTTGTTTTGTTTCACCTAAAACTCCCCCTTGTAATAATCCCCTTAGATAATTTTCCAACTACAAGATTCCCTACTTTTTCCCATAGTTTCCATATGCTCCATAGGAGCCATATTTTTCAACTGAAGTATTAAATTTATTTAGTACTACTCCTAGAAATGGTTTGCTTGTTTGTTCGAGTTGTTCTTTAGCTTTTTGGACATCACGACGATTTGTTTCACCAGCCGCAGTTACTAAAACAGAAGCGTCACACTGCTGCGTGATAATCGCCGCATCGATAACAACTCCAATCGGGGCAGTATCTACAACGATGTAGTCAAAGTACTTGCGTAAGGTGTCAATCATGGTCGCAAAATTTTCACTTTGTAACAAAGCTGTTGGGTTTGGTGATACAGAGCCCGCTTGAATGACAAACAGATTTTCAACATTGGTTTCACATAAACCTTGTGATAGGTCTGTTGTGCCTGACAAGAACTCTGTTAGGCCTGTAATCTTTTCACGTGATTTAAAGACACCTGACATGACTGAATTACGGATATCCGCATCGATCAACAGTGTCTTATAGCCTGCACGCGCGAAAGCCCAAGCAATATTGGTAGAAGTTGTTGATTTCCCTTCTCCTGGTTTGACAGACGTAATAGAAATCACTTGCAAGTTATTCCCACTCAATTGTATATTGGTACGAAGGGCATTATAGTACTCTTCTGCTTTTCTTGCCTGATCCAGTTTTTTATGTGCAATCTCTAACGTTGGCATTTTTCTCTCCTATTTCAATTTATCCAAATTTGGAACTACTCCCAATAGTGCAATTTGCAACACGTCCTCAATATCTTCTGGACGTTTCACTCGTGTATCCAAAATCTCAACAAGGAGAACTGTGACAACCATCACAACCGCTCCCGCAAGGAATCCAACCATGGTATTGCGACGAATATTTGGTGAAGATGGCGATGTTGCTGGGCGTGCTTCTTCAAGTGTTGTCACATCTGAAACGCGAGTGACGCTGATGATCTTTTGAGCCGCAACCTCTCTCAAAGAGTTGGCGATACGGCTAGCTTCCTCAGGTGCACGGTCTGTAACAGAAATCGATACAATACGCGTATCCACTGGAACTGTTACCTTGATTTTACTAGCTAGACCTTTTGGAGGGAGTTCTAGTTTCAAATCAGTCGCAACCTTCTCTAAAACGTCTTGCGAGAGAATAATTTCACGATAGTCTTTTACCAAGTAAGATCCGGCTTGCAAGTCTTGGTTAGTCAAGCCAGGCTTATCTCCCTGATTACGATTGACCACATAAATTCGGGTTGTACTCGTAAACTCCGGCTTCACAATAAAACTACTGTAGGCAAATGCTACTATCCCTGTCACGAATGCTACCAAAGCAATTAACAATTTTCGTTTCCAAAGGATTTTAAGTAAGTGAAATACATCGATTTCCATCATATTTTGTTCTTTCATTTTTTCTCCTAAATCAATTGATCCATTATTATTTTTCGGGGATTATCCTTAAAAAGTTCCTTAGCCTTATCTTCACTGTATTTTTTAGCAATGATATCATAGGCTTCCTCCATATGAGGAGGTCGGTGATCCAAGTTGTGCATATCACTTGCTATCACGTGAACCAGATCTCGTTCCAAGAAATACTGGGCTCTCTTTTTCATAAATTTATAGGTTTCTCCGAAGAGTTTTGGTTTCAAAACATGAGAACTATTAACCTGAGTATAACATCCCATATCAATCAGCTCTCGCACGCGCTTTTCATTATTTTCTAAAGCATCGTAACGTTCAATGTGGGCAATGACGGGTGTAATGCCTAGCATTAGAATATCACTCAATCCCTTATGCATATCTCGATAGGCTGTATTCATACTAAACTCAATCAAAGCATAGCGGCTATCGTTGAGGGTTGGGATTAATTTCTTTTCTAACTTCTCAACAACATCTGGCGTATAGTAGATTTCTGCCCCATAGGCAATGATTAAGTCATCCGCAACCTCCTTAGCCATTTCTCGTACCTTCAGAAAGTTGGTTGCAATTTTTTCTTCAGGAGTTTCGAACATCCCTTTTCGTCTATGCGAAGTGGAAACGATTGTCCTCACTCCTTGACTGTAGGCCTCTCTAAGAAGTTTTTTACTTTCCTCTATCGACTTTGGACCATCGTCCACATCAAAAACGATGTGCGAATGGATATCTATCATGCTACTTGCCCTCCATCACATCATTGATAGCAGCTTTGGCGGCAGCCAAGCTACTTTCATCAATTTCCATCATGTAGAGGTTACTATCTGGCATAGCGTATGAAGGAAGATCCGTGCGTCCAGTTCCCTTCAAGTCTTGAGAGTTGACTTTGTAGTTCCCACCACTCTCCAATTGAGTATTAACCAGATCCATCATGGTTTCTAAAGGCATATTGGTCTGAAGAGAATCTTGCAATCCCTTGATGATGTTATCGTAGTTTTTTAAAGCCTCAGTTGACGTCAACTTCTGAATAATAGCTACAATAACCTTTTGTTGGTTCCGACCACGATCTCGATCTCCATCTGCTAGAGAGTAGCGCTCACGGACAAAACCAAGAGCCTGCTCAGAGTCTAAATGAACATTCCCGACAGGATAATACTTCCCGTTAGTATGTGCTGTAAACTCCTGATCATTATAGACATCAATTCCACCTAAAAGGTCAATCAACTTCAAGAAAGAAGTGAAGTTCAAGCGAACATAGTAGTTAATATCCACACCATAGAGATTTTCCAAGGTATGAATCGACGAGTCCACTCCATAGATTCCAGCGTGGGTCAATTTATCCTTTTGATTGTTTCCTCCATCCGCAATCGGAACATAGGAATCTCGAGGCGTTGTAGTCAGAAGAATTTTCTTGGTATCTCGATTCACAGTCATTAGAATATTCACATCAGAACGAGATACTGAACTAATCGGACCATAGGTATCAATACCACTCACATAAATATTGAAAGCTTTATTCTTCGATACCTTTGGTGCCGCAACATCCTTAGTTAATTGTTTTGTATAGATTTTTTTGATTTTTGAAGCATAATCTGGATACTCTGCTTCAATGATATTTTCAAAGACACTATTTAAGACAATTGCTTTCGTTTCGCCAGAAAGCAGACTCTTATAAGCTGCTAGATAAGAAGCACTCTGTTCAACTGTCAAGTCTTTACTCTGTGTCGTCTTAATATCTGCCACCAACTTTTGGATATTATCATTATCTGTTTCAGTTGGACCTGTTACACTATCCAACTGGGTCACATTATTGATTTCACTATCTTTCAAAACGACCACACTCATCGAATACTCTGAGTAGTTTGAGGTCGCATTGATATGATTGGTAAAACCGACAAACTGCTGCAAAGCATAGAGAGAAACCGAGCTAACTACGATAGCAAGTGTCAAAAAGAAAACCGTAAACTTCTCGGCTTTTTTATACACTATCAGGAGGATTGCAATTACAGCAGAAACGAGAATAAGAACCGCCGTAAGGATATTGAGGTATCGAAAAGCTAGGATATTATGTTTGAAAATTAAGAACAACAAAAAACCACTCAATAACAAATAAATGGTTGCTAAAACTATATTAATATTTCGTTTTACATTCCCTAAACGAGCTCTCTTTGAACGTCTACTCATGATAATCCCCTATACACGTTAATAGTTATAAATATTATATCACAATCATGATGGAAATTCCATCCATCCTTGCTATTTTCAGCGTTTTCATTCGCTTTTGTTCTCTTAAGTTGCTCTAAAATATAAGCAAAGTTCCGAATGCCATTCTACACAAAAAGACAAGGCGCTCAGAGGCAACCTTGTCTGTAATCTTATTTTACGTGGTTTTCAAACTCTTTTTGGCTCTTTTCGATAGCCTTTTTACTTTCTGCTTCCCACTTAGCCTTAGCTTCGTCAAATTGTTTCTTGGTAACAGGGTCTTTTTGTAATCTCATGTACTTATAATTATTTCCGTCACCCTTTATTCCCACTAGAGAGTAGGCACGTGTAAACGGAGTTACTTTGGTTACAGAGGCTGTACCACCATTTGACATAGCAGACATGACTAGAGAATTGTCAATCATCCAAGCTTGCGCTTCAGCGTATTTTTCATAACGCTTAGCGACATCTTTGTTCTCAGCATCGGCTTCTTTCAGGAGTTTCGTATAGATATCGAGCCCCAAACTCTTAATGAGCTCTTGGTCTTCCTTGGCATCAAGACCAAAAATCTTGAGATAGAAGCCAGTTTCAGCATTGAAGGGATCTAGATAAGTTGACGGATCCTGGTAATCACCAACCCAACCATCAAAGTTTAGGTCGTAGTCACGAGCTGCTGGATTTGGTGCTAGGAAGGCAACATTTCCAAAGTCATCTGTAGAAAGCTGTTGAACATCAATGACGATATTGTCAGAACCTAGTACTGTTTCAAGGGTTTGTTTAACCGAGTTCATACCAGAAACCGCATTTTTATTTGTCTGATCAACAGGGACATCCAAATGGATTGGGAAAGTCACGCCTTGGGCTTCCAATTCCTTTTTAGCTTCCGCAAATTTTGCTTGGGCCTTTTCCTTGTTGAAGTAAGCATCTTGAGCGTCTGCCAAATTGATACCTGACCACTCAGTTCCGTAGTTCACAAGCTTAGAAGCTGTTACTTCTCCAAAGGTCTTATCTCCCACCTGGACAAATGTTGGGGGAACCAGAGTATTACGAAGGGTTTTGCTCGCTGCTTCTTCACCGTTAGATTGAGCAGAGTAGGCTGTTCGATCAATTCCAAAGTTGATAGCCTGACGGAAATTTTTATTTAAGATAGCTGTTTGAGCTGATTTCTTTTGTTCGTCCGTTGTTTTAGCGGTATGATTATAGGTTTTGCGGTTGACGTTAAAGTTAAAGTACCAAGATGTCTTGTCTTGTAAGCTATAGACGATATTGTCTTGGTATTTTTCTTTTGTCTTAGCATAATTCGAACTATTTGGATAGACTCCTGCAATCGAGTAAGCACCACTTTCAAAGTTTCGAATGGTCATCTCCTGATCTGACCCATCAAAGTAGGCTAACTTAACTTTTTCAATGGTTACTTTATCATGGTCATAATAGTGTGGATTCTTCACATATTCGATCGAAGATTTTGATGTGAAATCTTTTAACAGATATGGACCGTTATAAAGGATGCTGTCTGGTGTCAAGGTACCAAAGTCTTTATCTTTTGATTTCAAAAACTCTTCGTTGACTGGGAAAAGAATACTATTGGTTGTCTTAGAGTTCCAATAAGGTTCTGGTCGTGTCAAAGTGTACTCAACCGTATAGTCATCCAAGGCTTTGACACCAACAGTTGAAAAGTCATTAGTCACACCCGTCACATAGTCATTCAATCCCTTGATTGAATTTTGGATCAGATCCATGGCTTGCCCCTTGTTGTCAGCGGCATATTTGATCCCAGTGACAAAATCCTGAGCTTTGACTGAAGCATATTCCTCACCGTCAGCTGTATACCACTTGGCATCTTTTCTAAGCTTGTAGGTATAAGTCAAACCATCTGCTGAAACAGACCAATCCTCCGCAAGAGCAGGTACGAGGTTCCCATAGCTGTCATTTTCTAACAAACCATCTACAAGATTGGTAATAACGGCAGTGTTATCTGCATAATAATCTAGAAGATAGTTAAAAGTTGTTGGATTCGCACTAAATGTTGATGAATAAGTGCTAGTATCTGTGTTGGACTGTCCACATGCCGAGAGCAAAATCCCTGTCGCTAAGACAAGACCTGTCCCGATTAGTCTTTTTTTCATTTTGATCATCATTTGCTCCTTTATGTCACTTTTTATAACATAACCATATTTTATCAAATTTATTCAAAAATGTAAAGTTGCTGCTTTTATGACAACTGGTGTCTCAAAACAAAAAAGAAGCACAGTTTCCTGCAACTTCCTTTTCTGTTTATAGATTACTTGACGTGTTTTTCAAGTTCTTTTTGGTATTTGGCATTTGTCTCGATTTTTTCTTGTTGCCATTTCTTGAAGGCTTCTTCGTATTCTTTTGCAGTCACAACGTCATTTTGCAACTCCAAACCTTTGAACACAAATGGGTCTCCCTTGATTCCCACTTGAGAGTATGCTTTTGTAAATGGTACAGTACGGCTAACCGTTGGAGAACCACCTGAAGAAGCAACTGGGATTAAAAGTGAACTGTCCGATACCCAAGCTTGAGCTTTAGCATATTTTTCATAACGCTTGTTAAGGTCGCTGGTTTCAGCTGCAGCATCATCCAAGAGTTTCTTGTATTCGTCCAGTCCAACTTGAGCCATCACTTCTGAATCTTGTCCGCGCTTGATCCCCAAGTGTTTAAGGGCAGAACCCTTCTTAGCATCAAGAATGTTGAGGTAGGTAGCTGGGTCTTGATAGTCTGGTCCCCAACCAGTTCCGTTCAAGTCATAGTCTTTTTGGGATGGAACCTTGGCTTGAGATGTAATGCTCATTTTCTCATTATCGGTCATTTGAAGGACATCGACAATGACATTTTCAGTACCAAGTGATGATTCGATAGACTGCTTGAGTGAGTTGGTTTGTTGAACCGCGATTACATCTGTTTGTTCAACGGGGATATCCAAATGGATTGGGAAGGTAACACCCTTGGCTTGCAATTCTTCCTTGGCTTTAGCAAAGGCTGCCTTAGCTTTTTCAGGACTGTAAATCGTATCCTTGCCATCTGTAAGGGCTACATCTTTCCACTGGTCTCCATATGAAACGAGCTCTGCCTGCGCCAACTCTCCAAAGGTTTTTTCACCCACTTGAACGTAGTCATGAGGCACTAGGCTGTTACGGATAATCTTGTTCGCGCCTTCTTCACCATTCAACTGAGCAGTGTATGAGTGACGGTCAAGGGCAAAGTTCAGCGCCTGACGGAAGTTCTTGTTGAGAAGAGCTTCTTTCGTTGAAGTTTTTTGAGCCTCGTCTGTTTTGGCTGTTTTATTGTAAGACTGACGGTTTACATTAACAGTGAGGTAGTAGCTGGTCGCTTCTTGTGGACTGTAAACAATCTTATCGCCGTACTCTTGTTTAGTCGACTCAAAGTTTGAGCTTGTTGGGAAGAGACGGGCTGTTGTATAAGCTCCTTGTGTAAAGCTACGAATCAAGGATTCTTGGTCTGATCCATCGTAGAAAGTTAGTTTAATATTGTCAATCTTGACATTGTCCTTATCCCAGTAGTTTGGATTCTTTTCATATTCAATGACTGATTTTGAAGTCAATGATTTCAAGAAATAAGGACCATTATATAGGATACCTGATGGGGTTGGTGCACCGTAGTCGCTCCCTTTAGAATTCAAAAATTCTTCATTAACTGGAAGCATGGTTGCAGTTGTGACCTTAGAGTTCCAGAAACTTTCTGGTTTGTTGAGCGTGTATTCTACCGTATAATCATCAACAGCCTTAACTCCTACGGTAGAGAAATCATTGCTCTCACCACTAACATACTCTGCCAAACCTTTGATAGAATCCTGAATCAAAGAAAGACCATCTGATTTCCCGTCAGCAGCATGTTTAAGCCCAGTAACAAAGTCTTTGGCCTTAACTTCAGCGTATTCTTCTCCATCAGAAGTATACCATTTTACACCCTTACGAAGTTTGTAGGTGTAAGTCAAACCATCCTTTGAAACAGACCAGTCTTCTGCAAGTGATGGAATTAAGTTCCCATACTTGTCATTTTCCAAAAGACCATCGACAACGTTTGCTATAACGTCAGAGGTTGAGCTCTTGCTCGTCACACTATAGTCCAAAGAAGATGGATCCATAGCGTAGACATAAGAGAATGTCTTGGGAGCATCCGCTTTCTTTTCACTTTGCCCACAAGCAGTTAACAGTAGGGCTGCACTCAAAACAGCACCTGCTCCTAAGAGCCACTTTTTCGATTTCATAAGTAATCTCCTTAAAGATAGTGTTTTCACCATTATACCCTATTTTTTCATAAAAGCAAGGACTTTCGCCAGATTTTTTAGAAAATTCTAACAAATATTTTTAAAAGGCTTTTCTATATATTTTTTAGTAAAAGAACCCCAAGCATCAAAGGCTTGAGGTTCACTTATTTTAATCCGTTAGTTCCACACAGAAAGCATCCCATGGCTCTAAGGTCTGTTTTTCAACTGCTTCTTTAGCAGTAGTGTTCTCAATCAAGACAGATTTGACTTTTCCTCCTACCGAAAAATCTTGTTTTTCATTGGACAAGTTAGCCACAACTAGGAAGCGGCGCTCACCGTCCTTACGGATATAAGCAAAAACCTTATCAGCCGTATCAAGCAATTCAAAGTCAGCGCGAATCAGCCAACTGTTTTCCTTACGGATTTGAACGAGTTTTTGATAAGTATAGAAAATAGAATCTGGATTTGCCAGTGCTTCTTGAACGTTGATTTCTTCATAGTTTGGATTAACTGCCAACCAAGGTTGACCTGTTGAGAAGCCAGCGTTTTTACTCTCATCCCACTGCATCGGAGTACGGGCATTATCACGACCGATGACACGGATGCTGTCCATGATTTCTTCCATAGAAACACCTTTTTCAAGAGCTTCACGCGCATAGTTGAGGGATTCTATATCTTCTACTTGGTCCAGTGTTTCAAATGGATAGTTGGTCATCCCAATCTCCTCACCTTGGTAGATATAAGGCGTCCCTCTCATGAGATGAAGTAAGATTGCAAAGGCTTTAGCAGATTTTTCACGGTATTCTTGGTCATTTCCCCAGATAGAGACGATGCGAGGAAGGTCATGGTTATTCCAGAAGAGGGAATTCCAGCCGTCTTCAACTCCTAACTCTGTCTGCCATTTGTTAAAAATCTCTTTTAATTTCCCTACATTTAACTCTTTTTGGTAGTGCCACTTAGGTTGCCCTTCCTGATACTGAAGACAGATATGCTCAAACTGGAAGACCATAGATAATTCTTGCCCCTTTGGATCCGAGTAGAGTTTAGCAATCTCTGGCGTTGCCCCCCATGTTTCCCCTACTGTCAAGAGATTCTTATCTCCAAAAGTCGCCTGATTCATTTCCTTGAGATAGGGATGGAGCATAGGACCGTTATTCACTACTTTCTCATCAGGAATTTTGCCAATCATATCAATGACATCCATACGGAAACCACCAATACCTTTATCAATCCAGAAGTTCATCATCTCATAAATTTTCTGGCGCAGTTTTTCATTCTCCCAGTTGAGATCCGGCTGTTTCTTGCTGAAAAAGTGAAGATAGTATTGACCCGACTTTTCATCGTATTCCCAAGCAGATCCACTAAAGATAGACTCCAAATCATTGGGCTTATCTCGCCAGATATAGTAGTCTCGCTCAGGGCTATCAGGATTTTCACAGGCCTCGACAAACCAAGCATGCTCATCCGAGGTATGATTGACCACCAAGTCCATGATGATACGAATATCACGTTTCTTAGCTTCTGCGATGAGTTGGTCCATGTCCTCCATGGTCCCGAAAATAGCTGCAATCGCTTGGTAATCAGCAATATCATAGCCATTATCATCCATAGGACTGTCATAAACAGGAGAAAGCCAAATCGCTGTAATCCCTAACTTAGCTAGATAGTCTAACTTACTCGTAATTCCTGGCAAATCACCGATTCCATCTCCATTACTATCCATAAAACTCTTTGGATAGACTTGATAGACTACGGCATTGTGCCACCATTTTTCTTGCATCTGTTTACCTCATTATTTTAATAATCTATAGTCTATGATAGCGCTTTTTAAAACTTAGTGCAAGCGTTTGCCTAATCTTTTTGATTTCTTTTTTGACTCCGTAGTTTCCTAACTCCCAATTTTTTATTATAATAGAGGTCAGAGGTAAAAAAATGAAAAAACAAGCTTTTAGTTCTGAACAATATTTGAATCTACAGCGCGACCACATTTTGGAGCGCATCAACCAATTTGACGGCAAGCTCTATTTGGAGTTTGGTGGCAAAATGTTGGAAGATTTCCACGCTGCTCGAGTCCTTCCTGGTTATGAGCCTGACAATAAAATCAAGCTCTTGCAAGAATTGAAAGAGCAAGTTGAGGTTGTGATCGCCATTAACGCAAGCAACATCGAGCATTCTAAAGCGCGTGGTGACCTAGGCATTTCTTATGATCAAGAAGTTCTTCGTTTGATTGACAAATTCAATGAGCTGGGAATTTTTGTTGGTTCGGTTGTCATCACACAATACGCTGGTCAACCAGCTGCAGATGCCTTCCGCAACCAGTTAGATAAAAACGGGATTGATTCCTATCTTCATTATCCAATCAAAGGATACCCGACTGATATGGACCACATCATTTCTCCAGAAGGTATGGGGAAAAACGACTACATCAAAACTAGTCGCAACTTGATTGTTGTAACTGCTCCTGGACCTGGTTCTGGAAAATTGGCCACTTGTATGTCCAATATGTACCATGACCAACTTAATGGCATCAAGTCTGGTTACGCTAAGTTTGAAACATTTCCAGTTTGGAATCTTCCCCTTCATCACCCAGTCAACTTGGCCTACGAGGCTGCAACCGCGGACCTTGATGATGTCAATATGATTGACCCTTTCCATCTCCAAACCTACGGAGAAACCACTGTCAACTACAACCGTGATATTGAAATCTTCCCAGTACTCAAACGTATGTTGGAACGCATTCTCGGTGAATCTCCATACGCTTCACCAACAGACATGGGTGTCAACATGGTTGGCTTCGCTATTACAGATAATGAGGCTGCTATCGAAGCTTCAAAACAAGAAATCATCCGTCGCTACTATCAGACCGTTCTTGACTTTAAAGCTGAAAAAGTCGGCGAAACTGCTGTCAAGAAAATTGAACTTCTCATGAACGACCTCGGTATCACACCTGCAGACCGTAAGGTTGCTGTTACTGCACGCCAAAAAGCAGAAGAAACTGGTGGCCCTGCCCTAGCTCTCGAATTGCCAAATGGGGAAATCGTAACTGGTAAAAACTCAGAGCTCTTTGGCCCTACAGCTGCTGCCTTGATCAACGCTATTAAGAAATCAGCTGACATTGCTAAGGAAGTGAAACTAATCGAGCCTGAAGTCGTCAAACCAATTCAAGGTCTTAAAATCAATCATCTCGGTAGTCGCAATCCTCGCCTCCACTCAAATGAAATTTTGATTGCACTTGCAATCACAGCTATGGAAAATCCTGATGCTGCGCGTGCCATGGAGGAACTTGGTAATCTCAAAGGAAGCGAAGCCCACTCAACCATCATTTTGACCGATGAAGACAAGAATGTCCTTCGCAAATTGGGTATCAACGTTACCTTTGACCCTTATTACCAATACGACCGCTTGTATCGGAAATAAATAAACAAGGCTGGACAAAAACTCAATTCGAGAGAAAAATCCAGTAAATCTTTACATAATAAAAAAATCAAACGCATAATATCAAGTCTTTTGGACACTTGGTATTATGCGTTTTTATGATTTTCCATCCTCATTTATTTCAATGAAATTGTCAACTCGACAGAGGCTCCTCCTTGGTCTAGATTGAGCAGGGTCAGACGACCACCGTGCAAGAGAGCTACCTGTTTAGAAAAGGCTAAGCCGATTCCATGATGGGGATTAGCTGAATTGCGGCTTTGGTCACTCTGATAAAAGAGCCGTTCCGCTCCCAGCAGCATCTCCTCTGAAAATGCAGGGCCATTGTTCCAGATAGCAAAAACCAACTGGTCCTGCTGCACTGATACCATCAGCTTCACTTCCTTTTGGTCCTGATTAGCATGTTCAAGCGCATTCAGTAAAATATTGAGCAAAGCTCGTTTGAGATAGTCCAAATGAATTGACAAAATCAGACTAAGATCACAATCTTCTTGGAGGTAGAAACGATGGCTTTCCTGTTTGCTGAACAGTGCCCAATCATCCTGTAGATAAGCCAAAAAGTCCCCTAAGGAAAGCTGAATGAACTGATTAGAATCAATCTGAAAAGTCTTGGCGTAATCAATCAAAGAGCCACAATACTCTTCCATCTTGTGACTAGCCTGCAAAATCTCAGCAGCATAGTCTGCCTGTGGCTGGCCCAACTGCGCCAACTCCAAGAGCTCAGCATTCCCCTTAATCACAGTTAGGGGTGTCTTCAAATCGTGCGATGTCGCTGATAGCTGTAAAATCAACTCCTGATTATGCTGCTGCTCTCTTTCTAAAAGATGAGCATTTTCTTGGTGGCTGCTCCGTAAATCGCTATAAACTTCTAGCATTTCCTCAATCCGAAAAAGCTGACTTTGATTTTCTTCTAAAAGCTTCTCGCTCGTTAGCATTTTTATTTCCCTGTCGATTTTTCGGAGCAATTTCAAAATATGATAAAAAGTAATCAGCAGCAAGCTCCCTGCCCAGAAGAACAAGGTGAAAAGAACGTAATCACTTCCTTGCGTAAATTCATAGCCTATAAGCACAAAAATCAAAACATGAAAAAATACGATTTTTAAACTGGTTGTCCAGACTAGGCTTTTGAAATTTCGGGTTCTAATTGCCATCTATAGCCTACTCCTCTCACTGTTGCGATTGCTTGTAGCCCTTCTTGTTTGCATTTTTGGCGAATCTGATATACGTATTCTGAGATGGAGCGAAGCTGTGTTTCTGAACTTTCTGGGTAAAGCAAGGTATGCAGGCGTTCAGCCGAAAAGGTCTGCTTGGGATTGCTAGCTAGTAAATGCAGTAACTTAAACTCTCGCTCTGAGAATTTCAATACTTTACCAAAACAGATAATTTCATAGCGCTCTGGATAAAATTGACAAGAAGCAATCTCAGAATAGCGCTCCTCACGTCTTTCCTCCCGCCGAAGATGCGCCCTGACACGCGCCAGCAATTCGTTGGTCCCAAAAGGCTTGACAACATAGTCATCTGCTCCGCGAAAGAGCCCTTCCACCTTGTCCGCCTCCAATTCCTTGGCCGTCAAAAATATGATGGGACACGAAAGATGAGGACGAATGTAGGAGCACAGCTCAAAACCATTAACAGGCTCCATCATCACATCTAGCAAAATCAAGTCATATCCGACAAAATGTGTCAGCTCTAGCTCTTCTATTCGATCAAGCGTCGTCACATCATAAGCATCGAGCTCTAGGACATTTTTCACCAGCTTCAAAATGCTCCGGTCGTCATCAACCACCAAAATACGATACTGTCTCATGATTTCCATTATAGCATACCTCTAGCGAACATCTCGTTTCAAGGTCAAGAATATAGCAGAGCTCCAAATCAAAGCTAGCCAGAATAGCTGTATTCCCAACCCTGATAGATCTATCGAATTCTGAAGCCCTTCATACTCAAAAAGATTTAGCGTAGCCAGATCAGGCAGGTACTTTGCTTCTTTGATAAAAGTTGCCAATAAACGGCTAAGACCAATCAAGAGAGGAAATAGCACCGACACCGGCACAACCCAAGATTGAAAGAGCAAAGCGAGGCCAGCAGCTAAAAGAGCCAGAAAAAGATTGCTGAGAAGACCAAAAGAGCTGTAATAGAGGAATTTCCCCAGTAAGGGCCAGCTAAAGTCTAGGTCAAATCGAGCCAGCATAACAAAGAAACAGCTGCCTATCATGACACTGTAGAGAACCAAGAGCAGAACGGCCAGAAAAAGGAATTTCCCAGCCAACCAAGCCTTTCTATTTGATACGGTTAGAAAATTCGTTCGCATCCCAGACTTGACAAACTCCTGGGCAAAATAGAGGGAAGCAAAGATGACGATGACAGGCTGCGCCAGATACAGAGCATGCAAAGCTTCACTCAGAGCCTTTGTCTGGCCAACTGCTGTCTGACTGTAGTCAAGATTCATCAGAAAAAATGGAACAGCTACCAGAGCCACCAAGGCGGCACCAAGAGCGAGATAGTAAGAACGGAACTTAATCCATTCACTTTTAAGCAGAGCTATTATCATCAGTATCGCCCTCCTAAATCCGTCTTCAAAAAGCGCAGAGAGGCCATGACGCCGATGACTAGCAACCATACGCTTAGTATCAAGAGTCCTTGCAAGGGATTGTTGGCATATTGGGAAGTCGGCGTTGCAACAAATAACTCTCCTACGGGCTGTGGCAGATAAGCACCCCAACTCGTATGAGCTGCCAGGTAGTTTCCCAGATTATAGAGCTGGGGCACAAGAAAGAGTAAGGGAAGCAACATCGTCCGCCCAAGCAATCCCAATAAAAAGGACAAGAGACCTAGCAATGCAGTAGCTAGTGCCTTCCATAAAAGATGACTCCAGGCAGCTTGATTAAGTAAAATTGGATGTAGCCCTTCTTTTCCTAAAGCCAAGTGCATGACAATATAGCTCAAATAAATGGATAACAAGCTAATGATGAGTGAAAACAAACCAAAGGTCAATATTTTCCCCATAAGTAGCTTCAAGCGGTTATTACAAGCCAATAGACTGGTTCGCAAGCTATGAGACTGAAATTCCGTTGCTCCCAAAATTCCAGCTAAGATGACTAAAACCATACCACCCATAGAAGCGCCATTAAGACCTAGATATTCAAGCGGATCAATAGCTTCTGCCAGACCGGGAACCGTCTCAGGGGTCGCATCTAAACCGATAGACAGATACTGACGTCCCTCTAGCCATGACACAACAGGTACCAATAACAGCATAAAGACCACACTTACCCTGAAAGCCTTGGTTGATTGGATTTTCAACCACTCTGAATGCAATAAGGACATCGTTTCTTTCATCTTAAACCTCCTCTGTTAAGTCGAAGAAGAGCTCTTCTAAACTATCTGTTCCTTGTAATACATCTTCTAGCGTTCCCTGTTCGATAATTTGCCCATGATGAATCAAGACTACATCATCTGTTACCATTTGTACCTCAGACAGGATATGAGAGGATAGAAGGACGGTTTTCCCTAAATCAGCCTGCTGGCGAATGAACCTTCTAAACCACTTAATCCCACTTGGATCCAGTCCATTGGTCGGCTCATCTAATATTAAAAACTGGGGATCACCTAGTAAAGCTACTGCCAACCCCAGGCGCTGCCCCTCTCCTAGAGACAGGCTTGATAAGAAATCCTTTTTCTTATGAGCGATCCCAGTCATATCCAATACCTCATCAATCCGAAACTTCGGAATAGCATTACTTGCAGCAATAATATGCAGATGGTCGTAAACCTTTCTATTTGGCAGACCTCCAATACCGTCAAAAGCTGCACCTACTGTTTTGAGAGGATAAATCATTGACTGATAGGTTTGTCCATCAAAAGTCGCAGTTCCTGCTGTCGCCCGATCTAAGCCCAAGAGAATCCTCAAGGTCGAGCTTTTTCCTGCACCATTATGTCCTAGAAAAGCCGTAATGCGACCACTCCTAGCTGTAAAAGAAATATCCTTTAAAATTTGCTTGTCTCCATATTTTTTAGAAACACGATCAATTTTTACAATATGTTCCATACTGAACTCCTTTATCTTTATTTTCTCCAGTATACCCAATCTAGTTCAGAATTAGTTCAGAGATTAAACAGAAATTTCAGAAAAAGTTGATCCACTTTTCAAAAGTCACCTGAGTTCCACTAGAAAAACTAAACTTTTCTTTCACAAGGTATTCTTCTCTCCATTCTTTCTTTATAATTCTGAGGTTTATGTATAGAGACTTTATTATCATTCTAGTACCAAAAAGTCATTTATCAAACTCCATCAACAGCACCCTTTATGATATAATGAAAAAAGAAAACTGAAAGGAACTACCATGTCAAAAGAAGTTATTGTTGAAAGTTTTGAACTTGACCACACCATTGTTAAAGCACCCTATGTTCGCTTGATTGGGGAAGAAACAGGGCCAAAGGGAGATGTCATCTCCAACTTTGATATTCGCTTGGTACAGCCAAATGAGGACTCTATTCCTACCGCTGGCCTTCACACTATCGAACACCTCTTAGCCAAACTCATCCGTACCCGCATTGACGGTATGATTGACTGTTCACCATTTGGCTGCCGTACTGGTTTCCACATGATTATGTGGAGACGCCATACTAGCGCCGAGATTGCTGCTGTTATCAAGGATTCGCTCAAGGAAATCGCGGAAACTACTACTTGGGAAGATGTCCCTGGGACTACCATCGAATCTTGCGGAAACTACAAAGACCACAGCCTCTTTTCTGCTAAAGAATGGGCGAAACTCATCCTGGAACAAGGAATCTCAGATGATGCCTTTGAACGCCATGTCATCTAAACACAAAAGGAACCAGCTTTTAGCTAGTTCCTTCTTTTTTTATTCTCAAAATCTTGAGTTAGGCTTTTTCACGAATGACCAAAACGCCATCTTCCATATCTGCTTCCAGATGTTTGGCATCTAGATGATCCAAGTGGAAATCTGTCACCTTATCACGAATTTGTTGTTCAACCACGCGACGGAGAGGACGAACACCCATAACTTCGTCATAACCTTCTTCTGTGATAAAGTCCTTAGCTGCTTGACTAACTTCCAAATCAATGTCTTTCTTAGCCAAAGTTTGGTTGACTTCCGCCAACATCAAGTCCACAATCTTAGAAAGGTCTTCCTTATTCAAGTGTGAGAACTCGATAACTGCGTTAAAGCGGTTAAGAAACTCTGGACGGAAGAATGGTTTCAAACGATCCATCAACTCTGGTTTATCCGCATCTTCTGTCAAGTTAGCTTCATAGCCAAATCCAGCATTTGATGTCGCGATAATGACCGTGTTCTTAAAGTTCACTGTATTTCCTTGACCATCAGTTAAACGACCGTCATCCAATACTTGGAGGAGAAGGGTGATTACTTGAGGATCAGCCTTTTCAATTTCGTCCAAGAGAATGATAGAGTATGGATTGCGACGAACACGTTCTGTCAAGGTATTGCTATTGTCATCATAACCCACATAACCTGCTGTTGTACCGATTAATTTAGATACGGCTGTGCGGTCACTGTATTCAGACATATCCAAGCGGATGATCGCATCTTTAGTACCAAACATATCGAGCGCCAATTGCTTAGCAAGTTCTGTCTTACCAACCCCAGTAGGCCCTACAAAGAGGAAGCTACCGATTGGGCGATTGCCCTCATCAAATCCTGCACGGTTACGACGAATAGCACGAGCTACTGCTTCTACTGCCTTATCTTGGCCGATTACCTTGTGTTCCAAGCGATGAGCCATATCTTTCAAACGTTCGATGTCTGACGCTCCCATTTGTGACACTGGGATACCTGTCATTCGTTCCACAGACTCAGCCACATCGTTGATGCTTGCAGTCACTTTCATGTCTTCTGTGTGGTTTTCGACTTTTTTCTCTAATTCAGCAATACGTGTCTTGGCATTGAGAGCTACTTCAAAATCTTCTGCCTCAACTGCTTTTTCTTGCTTGTCTTTTTCTGCCTCGATTTCTCGTTCAACAGCATGAACATCTGTTACAGGATGTTGAGCTGCCAAGTGAGCAGCCGTTACATCGACAAGGTCGATAGCCTTATCTGGCAAGCTGCGTTGTGGAATGTATTGGATAGAATAATCCACTGCTGCTTTCAAGACTTCATCTGGCAAGATAACATTGTGGTGTTGTTGGTAGAGGTCACGAATTCCTTGAAGAATTTTAAAGGTATCCTCTGCTGAAGGAGCATTAACCTTGACTTCGTTGAAACGACGAGCAAGAGCTGCATTTTTCAAGATGGTGTTACGGTATTCGTCTTGAGTTGTCGCTCCAATAACGGTCAATTCACCACGAGAGAGAGCTGGCTTGAGAATGTCCGCAAGCCCTTTAGAACCACTGTCTCCTCCGATTGAGCCAGCGCCAAGGATTTGGTGAATTTCATCAAAGAAGAGGATAATATTCCCTGCTTCTTTTACTTCATTGACTAGATTTTGAACGTTTTCTTCAAAGCTACCACGGTATTGAGTACCAGCCTCAAGACCTGAGATATCAATAGAAATGATTTCCTTGTTCTTGATGGCAGCCGGAACATCTCCATTCACAATCGCTTGTGCTAGACCTTCGACAACGGCTGTCTTACCAACACCTGCATCTCCGACTAGAACAGGATTATTTTTCGTACGACGTGAGAGGATTTCAGATGTTTCTTGAATTTCCTTGTTTCGTCCGATTACAGGATCCAGCTTGCCCTCACGAGCTTCCTCTGTCAAGTTGCGACCTAGTTTAGCAAGGACACCGTCTTGTTTCATACCTGAAGCGTGTTGTTGCATTTGCACATCAAATTCTGCATTTCCTGGCAATTGACCAGTTGCACGATAGTGAGCAAATTCCTCAGGTGTCACTTCACGTCCATTAATCAAGTAGCGACGATTTTCAGAACTATATCCTCGCATACCACCCATCAATTGGTTAAATAAATCATCCATGTTGTTAAAGTTATTAAAGTTGTTGTTCATATTCTTTACCTCGTTTATTCTTAATTATATGCGATCTCTGATATTGACTATCTTTGACCTTTGTTTTAAAAATTTTAGACTAGCTAACTAGCTACCCTACGTATAATTTCTGGTTTTTCTTTCTTAAATAAGCCTTTTATCATCTTCTTTTCAAAATCTGTTAGATTTAACATAGGCCCCACCCCTTTCTAGGGTATCTATCATACATTTTCAATAAATAGAATCATTGAAAATGAAGTTTTCTAAGGAATTCATTTTCCTTATGTTCCTACTATATCACATTAGTCAGTAAAAGTCAATAATTTTTTGACCAAATTTGACTATTTTTTAAAAAAATTTTTTGAAGTACAAAAAAGCCCCTAGAAAACGAATTTTCTAGAGACTTTCTCTATCAAGTTTAAGAGAGAAGTAGAATTCTCACTTACCAAGTTTCATGTTTCTTCTACAAAAGCCTAAGCTTTACGTTTTACGAAGAATACCAATCCACTCAATGCCAATACTACAAATCCAAGCGAAGAAAGGATAGAGGTTGCTTCACCTGTGTTTGGAAGTTCAGCTTTACCTTTATTCTCAGTAGCTGGAGATTCTGGTGTTGGATCTGGTGTTGGTGCTGGATCAGTTGGTTCTGTTCCTGGATTATTTGGCGTTGGATCTGGTGTTGGTGCTGGATCTGGTGTTGGTGCTGGATCTGGTGTTGGTGCTGGATCTGGCGTTGTTCCTGGATTATTTGGAGCTGGATTTGGATTTGGTTCTGGCGTTGGTGTTGGTACAGTGTATTTATTTGTAAATACAACTTCTTTACCATCCGCATACGAAACAGTCGCAGTCAAGAGACCTTGACCATCCGCAACTACTGTTACTGTTACAGTATGCTCGGTCTTATCGTATTCAATACCCTCTTCAGTACCAACTTTTTCAACCAAGGTATAAGTGTAAGTACCTGCTTCTTCGAATGAACGAACAAAGGCTACTTTACCTTCGGCAGTATTCTTAGCTGTAGCTACAACGGCGCCTTTCTCTTTCAATTCGAAAGTATAAGCGTCTGCCGCAAGTTCTTTACCTTCAAGTTTCTTAGTTGCTTCAATCGTAGCTTCTACCGCTGGTGCTTTGAAGCTATTCTTAAAGACACTACCTGCTGGATATTCAACAGCTGCCTTCAAGGCGTTGGTTGCTGCATCTTTGGTTACTTTTACCACCGCAGTCTTTTCTGTATCATAAGTAATACCAGTTGCTCCAGCATTCACTTCTTTTACAGTATAAGTATACTCACCTTCTGCATTGTAGTTGATTGCATTAAATGTTACTTTTCCACCTTGGTTTGTTTTTGTATCAATTTTTTGTCCATCTTTGTACAATTCAAAGTGGAACTCACCATCAACCAAAGTACGACCAGTCAATTCTTTCGTAAATTCAAGTGTTGCTGATGTAGCTGTTGGAACTGGTGCTGTATAAGTATTTGTGAAGACACGTTCTGTATCTGCATCTTCTACAGTCGCAACCAATCGACCTTTACCATCATCCGCAACAGTGACGATCACTTCATACGCATTTTGATCATAAGTGATTGTTTTATCGTCACCAGCTTTTTCAGTAATAGTGTAAACGTAATCGCCTGCTGCTGAGAAAGTGACGTTGAAGACAACTTCTCCTGAGGCAGTATTCTTAGCCGTAGCTACAAGGTCTGAACCTTCTTTCAGTTCAAATGTGTAAGCTTCAGCTTCAAGCGCTTTACCTTTCAAGACTTTCTTAGCTTTGATTGTAGCTTGTGCAGGTTCTGCTTTATAGTCATTAACGAAGACCGGTGTTTCACTTGTAACTGTCGCGACAAGTTGACCTGAGCCATTATCTTTGACTTCTACAGTTACTGGATGTTCTGTTTTATCATAAGTTACACCAAGTTTATTGCCAACCTTTTCTGTAATAGTATAGTTATATACTCCTGCTGTTGAATAGCTAATTTCAGAAAAACGAATCAATCCGCCAGCAGCATTCTTTGCTGTCGCAATAACCTTGTCACCCTCTTTCAATTCAAACTCAAACTCATCTATCTCTAGCTCTTTACCATTCAAAACTTTTTTAGCTTCAATAGCAATTTTTGCTGGAGCTGCTTTATAAGTATTAGTAAAAGTTGGGTTGTTACCTGTAACAGCTGCAACAAGTTGACCTTGGCCATTATCTGTAACGTTTACCTTAATTTCGTGTTTGGCAGTATCGTATGTCACACCTGCTTCGTTACCTGCTTTTTCAGTGATAGTGTAAGTGTGGTCGCCTGCTGTTTTGAACTCGATTTCTTTGAAAGTAACGGTGCCGTCTGCAGCGTTTTTAGCTGTCGCAACGACTTTGTCACCTTCTTTAAGTTCGAATTCGTATTTATCAGCTTCAAGGTCTTTACCATTCAAGACTTTCTTAGCTGTGATAGTTTCTTTAGCTGGAGTTGCTTTATAGGTGTTAGTGAAAGTTGGTTCTGCAGATGTGACAGTTGCTGTTAAAACTCCACTTTGGAAAGTTGCTGCTACAGTAACTTCCTTGGCTTCTGTATCAAATGCAACGCCTGCAACTGCTGTTGAAGTGTCTTCTTTGATGATGTAGTGATAAGTTCCCGCACCTTTTACTTGGAGATTCTCAAAGGTAATAGTCCCATCAGCTTTTGATTTTGCTGTAGCTACAGGATCCTTCAAGTTCTCTGCAGTAAACAGGTTAAAGGTAAACTCATCTGCTTTTGGAAGTTTATCTGTACGTCCTTCTACTACTTTCTTAGCCGTCACATTGAATACAGCTGGAACAGGTTCGTCTTTAAGATGAATAGTAGAACCCGCAGCACCGAGTTTGACTGTATACTCTTTTTCATCTAGTTTATAACCTGCTGGAGCAGTCTTCTCTTTGATCTTAAACGTTTTACCTTCCCATTTCTGATCATAAGTTTTCGTAAGCGCTACTCCTTTTTCATTCGTAGTCACTTCTGTTGTTTCACTTGCATCATCTGCTGCTGTCACAGTATATACCGCACCCGAAACCGGAGCAAGAGTGAAGGCATCAGTCTTATGAATCTTAATTTGGTAAGCAGTAGATGCTACAATCGTACCAGAAATCAAAGATGTCGCCTCAGCTGTCATATCAAGTGCTCCCGGACGACTTGTATTCTGTGCTAATTTAGTCCCGTCAGCCAATGACAGAGCAACCCTATTTCCTACTTTACTTCCATCATTAGGAGTTGTTGTGTTATAAGAGACTATATAAGAGGTCGTTCCATCTTTAAAAATGATATCAAATGAAGTATAGTTTTCGTTCCACGAAACGGTATAGTCTTGTCCCTCAGTTAACAAAACTGCATCATCTGGAACAGCAGAAGTCCCAACAGTGATATTTGCCTTATACACTTTTAGAGTCTCAGGAATATACTGTGCAGGAGTGTAACTAGTATCATCATTTGGTATAGTATCATGTAATACAATATTTTGTCCTAAGTCTTGTTTCTCTGTATTTACACGTACACGCCAGGTAGACCATGCATCTCCCTTGCTAACCGAACCAATCTCAGCCAGTTTTGGAGAGTTCCAATTTTCAAGGGCAGCACGACCCCCAATTTTAGCATAATTTTCAGTACCAACTTTGGGACCATCGATTGTTTTTGATGAATAAATGTGAGTCACTTCTTGCTTCAATGAGGATGAATTAAAGTTTATGCGGGTTTTATTCTGATCCTTTAAGAATCTAAAAGTAACAGAAAAATTCCCTGACACATCCTTTACCTTATCTCCACCAGTTTTCTCTAGGTATTTATCCAAATTTTTTAAGGTGATTTTTGCTTTCCCACCTTGATCAGTACCATTTGAAGTCACTTCTGCTTCTCCAATAGTGACTTTTGTTGTCGGATCAATTAAATCCTGACTCCCTTCATAAACTGCCATAGGAGCAGGTATATCAAAGGTAAAATAATCTCCATTATTCAGATGTTCATTATACTGTTTGAGATCAAAGGTCACGCGAAGCTTATATGCTAAATTCGTACGAAGCGAGAAATCTCCTTCTGAACTCACATTTTGCTTAGTATCGGAAGCATCTAATAGATCGATGCCTGTAATTACTTGTGTCAATTCTTTTGAAACAGGATTATCTGCTTTAACAATCCCTACCAAAACAGATGCTAGAGCTAAAATAGCAAAAGCTAACGCAGAAAATTTAGAAAGCATGTTTAACGCTTTGCTTTTCGACATTTTTTCTCCTCTTTTCTATATGAAATTTTTATTTCTAATCTCCCTAGGAGATTACATCATACCATTTTGACAACCCCTATCACTAACTAGAGTTTATCTATTGTATTATAACATCTCAATACAATCTATTCAAGTTTAATAACTAGAAAATATATTTTTATAAGATTTTATTATATTTTTCTTTTAAATTTCAACACATTGTCATCATAATGAACAAAGTCTCTCAGTATTTTTCATATGATATGTCAAAAATTTATCTTTTAGATATAGAAAAAAGCCAGTCCTATAGACTAGCTTTCTTTTCATTCTAATTGAATCTTAGCTCAAGGCGTCATCCATTGAAAGAACTTCGTGGAAGACACGTTGTGTCAATTCAGTTTTTTGTTCTGGAGTGAGGTATTTAGTGTTCACACAGTATCCAGAGATACGTACGATAACGTCTTCACCTGACATGATCTTTTCGTAAACATCGTTCAAGTCCATAACGTTCAAGTTAACGTGTTGTCCACCGTTTTCAAAGTAACCATCAAGGATTGTTACCAAGTTATCAACTTGCTCGTCACGAGTCTTACCAAGAGCACGTGGAGAAACTTGAGTTGTCAATGAGATACCGTCAGCTGCGTAACCAAAGTCAAGGCTAGCAAGTGAGTTCAAGTTTTGCAACCATCCACCTTTAGCTTTGTTAGATGGGTTCGCACCTGGTGAGAAGAATTCAAGTTTAGACAAGTTCACAGAACCATCTTCGTTGAGGTATACACCTTTGTGGACTGGTGAGTTACCAGTTTGTTTAGAGTAAGCAACGTTAGATGTGATTGTCAAAAGTGATACAGTAGCTTCTGCGTCTTTGTAAAGCTTGTGGCTACGTAGACGAGTTGTGTAAGCTTCGATCAACCATTCTGCCAATTCGTTTGAACGAGGGTCATCTTCACCCCAACGTGGGTATTCACCGATTGTTTCATAATCGTAGATGTAGCCATTTTCATCACGGATTGGTTTAACTGTAGCATACTTGATAGCTGACAATGTATCAACAGTGTTAGCAAATCCACAGATACCGAATCCCATGTTAGCACGTTGTTTAGTTGGCAAGAAGGCCATTTGAACAGCTTCGTAGTTGTACTTGTCAGTCATGTAGTGGATGATGTTCAAAGCGTCTACGTAAGTGTCAGTCAACCAGTCAAGAGATTTTTCGAAGTTGGCTTTAACTGATTCGAATTCAAGAACTTCGTCACGGATAGGATCGATGTCAAATACTTTGTAGTCTTTGTGAACATCGTCGTAACCACCGTTCAAACCAGTAAGAAGGGCTTTCAAAACGTTTACGCGAGCACCGAAATACTGGATGTTGTGACGTTGTCCTTCGTTTTCTGGGTCAAGTGGTGACACACAGCATGAGATACAGCTCATTTCTCCGTATCCGTCTTTAGCCATTGTTGTTACACCTTCGTATTGGATAGAAGAGTGTTTGTGGCTCATGTGCATACAGTAGCGACGGAAGTTGTATGGCAATTTGTCAGTCCAAAGAACCGTCAAGTTTGGCTCTGGAGAGTTACCGATGTTGTCAAGCGTGTTCAAGAAACGGTAGTCCATCTTAGTAACACGGTGACGACCGTCGTTACCCATACCAGCCATAGAAGTTGTGATGAAGGTTGGGTCACCTGAGTACAATTGGTCATAAGCTTTTGTACGAGCAAATTTAACTGTACGAAGTTTCATAACGAAATCATCAACGAACTCTTGGATTTCTGATTCAGTAAATGTACCGCGAGCAAGGTCACGTTCTGCAAAGATATCCAATACGATTGGCACACGTCCTAGAGATGTTGCAGCACCGTTGATAACACGGCAGACAGCCATGAAGGCGATGTTAACCCATTGGATGGCTTCTTTCGTGTTCATCGCTGGTTTGCGGACATCAACTCCGTAAAGATCACCCAAGCGAACGACTTGTTGCAATGCTTGGTATTGAAGGTTTACTTCTTCACGAAGACGGATTGTTTCTTCATCAATTTCTTTGATCGCATTCCAGTCGTTTACTTTTTCTTGCATCAAGTAGTCTGCACCGTAAAGAGCAAGACGTGCGTAAACACCGATGATACGTCCACGTGAGTAGGCATCTGGAAGACCAGTTACAGTGTGAGCGTGACGAGCACGACGAATGTTTGAAGTGTAAGCACGGAAGATACCGTCGTTAACTGTTGTTACGTATTTAGTAAAGATTTCGTGAACAGCTGGATCTGGTTCGTATCCATTTTCTTTCAAAGTAGTTTCAGCCATACGGATACCACCTTTTGGCATGAAGTTCAATTTGAAGAGTTCATCGTTTTGGATACCGAAGATAACTTCATTTTCTTTGTCGATAAATCCAGCAGGAATATCAGCAATAGATGTTGGACGAGTGTCCATTGGGAAACGAGTTTCTTCGTAGTGTGCTTTTGTTTCTTCTACGATTTTTTTGATGTGAAGTGAACGTTCTGTTGGTCCAGCAAGGAAACTTTCATCTCCATCGTAAGGTGTGTAGTTAGCTTGAACGAAGCGAGAAATACTTGCTTTTTCTTTCCAATCTACGCCTTTGAAGCCTTCCCAAGCTTTATCAAAAATATCTTGTGCTTCAACAACTGTCTTAACAACCATGTTAATGTCCTCTTTTTTCTAGTAACAGTCATCTGTTACATTCTTGAGTCAAGTATACCATACAGTAACCGATTTCAACAAGAGAAAATCGGCATTTTAGACGCTTTCTTTTATAATACAGTCTCTTTTTTCCTCCAATCTGTATTATATTTTTGAAAGTCAGATTGAACTTTCCCATTTTTTCAGAAAAAAGGGTATAATAAATAGAAAATGACACTAGAAAGGGATTGGAATGCTCATATTTCCATTGATAAATGATTTGTCCAGAAAAATCATCCATATCGACATGGATGCCTTTTTTGCTGCGGTGGAAATAAGAGATAATCCCAAGTTAAAGGGCAAACCTGTCATTATCGGAAGCGACCCCAGACAAACAGGTGGGCGTGGTGTCGTTTCTACCTGTAGCTATGAGGCACGAGCTTTTGGTGTTCATTCAGCCATGAGCTCTAAAGAAGCTTATGAGCGCTGTCCCCAAGCTGTCTTTATCTCAGGAAATTATGAAAAGTATAAGACTGTAGGACTTGAGATTCGAGCTATTTTTAAACGTTATACTGATTTGATTGAACCTATGAGTATTGACGAAGCCTACTTGGATGTGACAGAAAATAAACTCGGTATCAAGTCTGCTGTCAAAATAGCCCGCCTCATCCAAGAGGATATCTGGCAGGAACTACACCTGACTGCTTCTGCAGGCGTCTCTTATAACAAATTCTTAGCTAAAATGGCCAGTGATTATCAGAAGCCACATGGTTTGACAGTGATTCTACCTATTCAAGCCCAAGAATTTCTCAAACAAATGGATATTGCTAAATTTCATGGTGTTGGTAAGAAAACAGTAGAAAAGCTTCATGAAATGGGCATTTATACTGGTGCGGACTTATTGGAGGTCTCAGAAGTCACTTTAATCGATCGGTTCGGCAGACTCGGTTTTGACCTTTATCGAAAGGCAAGGGGCATTCATAACTCACCGGTCAAACCCGACCGCATTCGTAAGTCCATTGGCAAGGAAAAAACCTATGGAAAGGTCCTACAAGTAGAAGAAGACATTAAAAAAGAGCTGACTCTCCTCTCTGAAAAAGTAGCTCTCAATCTCAGCACGCAGGACAAAGCTGGAAAAATCATTATCCTAAAAATACGATATGCTGACTTCTCCACTCTGACTAGACGAAAAAGCCTCCCACAAGCGACACAGGACGCTAGTCAGATTTCTCAAACTGCCCTTCAACTCTACGAAGAACTAGCTGACAAAGAAAAAGGTATTCGTTTACTAGGAATTACGGTAACAGGATTTTAAAAAGCTTGAAGGAATCTTCCTTCAAGCTTTTTCTTATACAAACAAACGTACAAAACTATAGAGCAACAAGACACTACCGAGGACAATACGGTATTTACCAAAGAGTGTAAAATCGTGCTTCTTCACATAGCTGGTCAAGAAACGAATGGCAACCATGCTGACCGCGAAGGCAACACCCATAGCAACCAAGAGCAAGAACAGTTGTCCAAAACTCAAGAGTTGACCCGCTTTAATAAATTTGAAAATCTTCAAAGCACTAGCTCCGAACATAACAGGAATTCCGAGATAGAAGGTAAACTCTGTTACGACTGAGCGGCTTGTTCCATTCAACAAACCACCGACGATCGTCGCACCTGAACGGCTCGTTCCTGGGAAGAGGGCGAGGACTTGGAAGAGCCCAATGTAAAGGGCTGTTTTATATGGCAACTTGTCAAGCTCTGTTACTGTTGGTTCAATGGCTTGCGCCTTATTTCGTTTTTCAAGATAGATAAAGGCAACACCATAGATAATCAACATAATCGCAACTGAAACCATGTTATGGAAGTTGTCATAAAACCAATCATCTAGTTTAAAAACTAATAGCAAAGGCAAGGTTGCAACGAAGACTTTTGACCACAACTGCCAAGTTCTACGAACTTCGACCTTAGTTTTACCAGGTTTGAAGGGATTGAGTTTATTAAAGTAAATGACCGTAACTGCTAAAATGGCACCAAGCTGGATGACAACATTAAACATGGATATGAAGGCTGCATTCTGGTCCTTGTATTGTACAAATTCTTCAACCAAGATCAAGTGGCCAGTACTTGAAATGGGCAACCATTCTGTAATTCCTTCAACAATCCCAAAAAAGATTGACTTCAAAATTTCAATAAAATACATACATTACTCCTTTTTCTGTCCTCTATTATAACATAATTTCAGATGTTGCGATAGATTTTTTAGAAGGCGCCGATGCTACCACCACCTCCACCTCCTGAGAATCCTCCACCTGAAGAACCACTTCCAGAAGATACAGAGTAATTGCTAGCTGTATTCGCGACAGCAGTATATTGCTTGATTTGTGCAGTTGAGGTGTAGAACTGTGAGTGCCAACCATAGGCTACATAAAGATTCAAATCTGGATTTTCAAGCTGAATATGGCGAACTTTCATTAACTTGCTCACCTTCTTGGCATAACCAAAGAGAGTCGCATAGACCAATAGACGGTTCCAAAGGACGATGCTCTCTAGCTCGGCCTGATCCAGATGAGCGATGTCGCGAAGCATATTTTCAAAACTCGTCCAGAGATAGAAGATCTCCGCTCCTTCCTCTGTTAGAACTCCATCGCGATAGGCTCCTCGCGTGGCAAGATAAACCCAGAAACTAGTCCCTAATCCTGTCAATCCTAAGAGTAGAAATGGGATCGAAAAGAAACCATGTGTTTGCCAGCTATAGTAAAAGAAGAGCAGTCCACCGAGAGCTGTTATGGCTGAACAGACCCGCATCCCGAGAGCAAGGCGACGTTCCTCACTTGTCAAGGGACGATAGTAGCTTGGGATACGAAGTACATGGACCTTATCCTTGACACAAGACTGAATGCGTTGAAGTCTTCCTTCAAAGGAGCGTTTGAGACGCGAGCCTGTTTCTCGGATATGTTTTTCATCTGACTCTTTGGCACCACGGTAAAGGGAAGATGAAACTTGGTAATCAGGGAAGAGCTCTGAAATAGCCAATTCTTTCTTATTTGACAAAGTCATGCGCAGACATTCCTTCTCAAAATTGGATAAACCCTTTTCACTGATAATGCGCACATAAGGTTCTTCATCCCCTTGGAAAATAGATAAATGACCTCGATCTACTAAATCCAACAAGGTTGCCTGAATCAGACGTTCAAAAGTAAATTTACCAAACCCTGATTTGTTTAGGGGATTGACTTCCTCTAAGGAAGTTGAATACACTGCTTCTGCTAAAACCATTGGAGGCAAATCCATCGGTGGTTCGTAAAGTCGATGATCTTTTGGAAAGACCTTTTTAATGCTTATACTCTGACGAAACATCCTATAGAAGATAGGGACTAGAAGTAAGAGACTCATAAAAATGACGGGAAACATCCATTTCATCAAAATCTCACTTTGCGCTTTTTCTGTTGCTATATTGCTTTCAATCCGGTTAAAATCGGTTAAACGTTCTTCCTCTAATCCTTGATCTGGAGCTCCTGCAAAAGCACTTCTAGGCCAGTATGCGTGTAATTCGATCTGTCGCTTTCTAGGAAGGTCTTTCATTTTGACATGATAGAGATTATTTACTTTTTCAACACTAGAGTCCCTTAGGAGTTGGCCTGCATGAAAATAGAGTTTCTCTGCTGGAGTATCTGAGCTGACCTTGAACTCAATCTCTTTGATGTCTCCAGTACTATCTGTCAAGGGTTGCCAATTTAGCTCTGCGATATCCTTATATAAGAAGAGAAGATTTGTTAATTTCCAGGTAACCGTTACCCGAACAGTATCTCCGGCATATCCAGCATTGTAAATTTTTACCTTGTAGCCGTCCTCTTCCTCCATAGTATAGAAGGAAGCATTTTGAACAATTCTTCCATTTTTAGAGACCTGAACGGTCGGATCGGGATCAATGTTAAATCCTTCTGGCATTTTCCCAGCTTTCCCTAGTCCAACTAACTGACCATTATAATCATCTCCAAAGCGGTAGGTAATTGTTTCCTTAAAAATTGCAGTATTATCTGCATGAATATTCAAATCACCCTGATAAGATAAGATATCAAAGTCTACTGCAAAAACTAGGCTCGGTATAAATAATAAATAAGCAAATACCAAAGCCAACAGCCATCTTTTTTTCATAATCGGTTCCCTTTCAATCTTTTTACCATTATATCATTTTTTATAAGTAAAGGCTTACTTGTATTGAAAATCTCACTATTTTTAGATACAATAGAGAGAGTCATTTTTAGACTAGAAATAGGAGAAAACATGAAAAAATTATGCTTATCTATCCTTGCTAGCCTAGCCCTTACCTTAGGACTAGTTAGCCAAGTCCAAGCCGACGAATATTTACGCATCGGGATGGAGGCAGCTTACGCTCCCTTCAACTGGACCCAAGACGACGATAGTAACGGCGCCGTCAAAATCGACGGTACCAACCAATATGCCAACGGCTACGATGTTCAAATTGCTAAAAAGATTGCCAAAGACCTTGGTAAGGAACCTTTGGTCGTAAAAACCAAATGGGAAGGACTTGTTCCAGCCCTTACTTCTGGCAAAATCGATATGATTATTGCAGGTATGAGCCCAACGGCTGAACGCAAACAAGAAATTGCTTTTTCAAGCAGTTACTATACTAGCGAACCGGTTCTATTGGTCAAAAAGGACTCTGCCTATGCGAATGCCAAATCTTTGGAAGACTTTAGCGGAGCAAAAATCACGTCTCAACAAGGTGTTTATCTTTATGACCTGATTTCCCAAATTACAGGTGCCAAAAAAGAAACTGCTATGGGTGACTTCGCTCAGATGCGTCAAGCTCTGGAGGCTGGTGTTATTGATGCCTATGTTTCTGAACGACCTGAAGCAATGACCGCTGAGTCTGCTAACGCTAAGTTCAAAATGATCCAACCTCAACCAGGTTTCAAAACTGGCGAAGAAGATACAGCTATTGCCATTGGACTTCGCAAAGATGACAGCCGTATCAGCCAAATCAATGCGAGCATCGAAACCATCTCTAAGGATGAACAAGTAGCCCTCATGGATCGTATGATCAAAGAGCAACCTGTGGAGTCTACAACAACGGAGGAAGAAAGTAGTTTCTTTAGCCAAGTTGCTAAGATCCTTTCTGAAAACTGGCAACAACTCTTGCGTGGTGCTGGTATCACACTCTTAATCTCCATTATCGGAACCATCACAGGTCTCCTTATCGGACTTGCGATTGGGGTCTTCCGTACCGCTCCACTATCTGAGAATAAGGCAATGTACGCCCTACAGAAATTAGTCGGTTGGATTCTCAATGTCTATATCGAGATCTTCCGTGGTACACCGATGATTGTTCAATCTATGGTTATCTACTATGGAACTGCCCAAGCTTTTGGTATTAACCTTGACCGCACACTAGCCGCTATCTTCATCGTCTCAATCAACACGGGAGCCTACATGACAGAGATAGTTCGTGGTGGTATTCTAGCAGTTGACAAAGGACAGTTTGAAGCTGCAACTGCTCTTGGTATGACCCACAATCAAACCATGCGTAAGATTGTCCTACCTCAGGTTGTCCGTAATATTCTACCTGCTACTGGTAATGAGTTTGTCATCAATATCAAAGATACCTCTGTATTGAACGTTATTTCAGTTGTTGAGCTTTATTTCTCAGGAAATACTGTAGCAACACAAACCTATCAATACTTCCAGACCTTTACCATCATCGCCGTGATTTACTTTGTCCTCACCTTTACTGTGACCCGTATCCTACGCTTCATCGAACGTCGTATGGACATGGATACTTACACTACAGGTGCTAACCAAATGCAAACGGAGAATTTGAAAAAATGACACAACCAATCCTTGAAATCAAACACCTCAAAAAATCCTATGGGCAAAACGAAGTGCTAAAAGACATTTCCCTCACCGTCCATAAAGGAGAGGTTATTTCCATCATCGGAAGCTCAGGAAGTGGAAAATCAACCTTCCTTCGTTCGATTAATTTACTCGAAACACCTACAGAGGGAGAGATTCTCTATCGAGGAGAAAATGTCTTAGAAAAAGGCTATAACCTCACCCATTATCGTGAAAAACTCGGTATGGTTTTCCAATCTTTCAATCTCTTTGAAAATCTGAATGTCCTTGAAAATACAATCGTCGCTCAGACGACTGTCCTTAAACGCGACCACTCTGAAGCTGAAAAGATTGCCAAAGAGAATCTCGAAAAAGTTGGTATGGGAGAACGCTACTGGCAAGCCAAGCCTAAACAACTCTCAGGTGGTCAGAAACAACGCGTGGCTATCGCCCGCGCTCTCTCCATGAATCCTGATGCCATTCTCTTCGACGAACCAACATCTGCTCTTGACCCTGAAATGGTTGGAGAAGTCCTCAAAATTATGCAGGATTTGGCTCAAGAAGGCTTGACCATGATCGTCGTAACCCACGAAATGGAATTCGCTCGCGATGTCTCGCACCGTGTCATCTTTATGGATAAGGGTGTCATTGCTGAAGAAGGCAAACCAGAAGAACTCTTCACGAACCCTAAAGAAGAACGAACAAAAGAATTTCTTCAACGTTATCTCAGCTAATAAACAAAGACTGCATAAAGAATGCAGTCTTTTTAGTTTGTAATTGTAAAGAAAAGGCAGACTCGACTCAGGAACCTGCCTGTGACCACAGTTTAATCTTCAAATTTTTCATGATTTTTTTCATAGAAATCGATTAAACCAAGAGCTGTTTCAAATGAAATATTTTTAACTTTTGCGCGTCCTTGTGCTAGAGCAATGATAGACATTTCACGCGCATTCGTTTCTTTAGAGATACGGTAGCCTGTGATTTTCTTATCACGAACCCAGCCAACAACTGCTTCTACTTTTTCAAAGTTCGACTTAGCCATGTTCTTCTCCTAAATTATTCTTTACAATACTTAATTGTATACGTTTTTATTTCGTTTGTCAATAAAAAAACATATATACGTCATAACTATATTATTCTGCATATTTTTATTTGGCTTTTAAAGCCGATAATATATGAGTTCTTATGTCCTCAACTCCATTAGGATTTGCTGGTAGGAAGATTGTATTATTACCCTCTTTATCTGCAAAATTATTCAACGTATCTAAATACTGGTTCGTTAATAGGATAGACATGATTTGTTCTTCAGTTAGCTCAACATTGGCTCCCTTTAACTCTTGGATAGAATCAGCTAGTCCGTCAACAATTGCTTTACGCTGCTCTGCAATCCCTACACCATGTAGGCGATCTTTTTCTGCTTCTGCTTCTGCTGCGGTCACGATTTTAATCTTATCTGCTTCAGCAAGCTCTTGCGCCGCAACTCTCTTACGTTGAGCCGCGTTAATTTCATTCATTGATTGTTTTACTTCAGCATCAGGTTCAACCTTAGTAATCAGCGTTTTGACAATGATATACCCATACGTAGACATTTCTTCAGCCACTTGTTTTTGAACTTCTAAGGCGATTTCATCCTTCTTCTCAAACAACTCATCTAGGGTTAGCTTCGGTACAGATGAACGCAAAGCATCTTCAATATAGGATTTAATCTGGGCTTCTGGACGCATCAATTTATAATAAGCATCTGTGACATTGTTTTCATTTACTCGATACTGAGTTGCCACATTCATCGTTACAAATACATTATCTTGCGTCTTTGTCTCTACAACAATCTCACTTTGCAACAAGCGTAGTTGAACTCTTGCCGCAATCCTATCAATTCCAAAAGGAGCTCGTAAATGAATACCACTATTGCTCAACTTTTGGTATTTACCAAAGCGTTCTATGATAGCGACAGATTGTTGTCGAACCACATACACAGAACTAACCATAATTACTGATGCAATCACCACTAAAAACAATAAAACAAGTAAAATTTGTAAAAACATGGGAATCTCCCCCTTTCGTCACCCTCATTATAGCACCATCATTACCATTACGCAAATAATATGATAATAATTTTATTTTAGCTTAAACTAACATATTATACAACGTTTCGTTCCCATTCAAATTAATATAAGATGGGTCAAACTTTTCCATTCGATGAATCAATCCAGCATAATCATGCTTATTGGCAAGGGCTACCCCAATCAATACAGGGCCCGTCCCCTTGCTTGCTCGTTTGATGTATTCAAAACGAGTGATGTCATCATTTGGCCCCAAAATGTCATTTACAAACTCTCGGAGAGCTCCTGGGCGCTGTGGGAAATTCACTACAAAGTAATGCTTGATTCCATCGTATATCAAGGCACGTTCTTCCATCTCTGGCATACGGTTGATATCGTTATTTCCTCCAGAAATAATACAACAAATCGTCTTGCCTTTGATATAGTCTGATAAAACTTCCAAGGCTGCAACACTAGCAGCCCCTGCTGGTTCCGCTACAATTCCTTGCTTGGAATAAAGATCAATCAAGGTTTCAGAAATCAATCCCTCGTCCACCCCAATCAGCGTTTCAACATTCTTACGGGTCGCTTCGTAGGTCAACTGTCCAACTTTCTGTACAGCTATCCCATCAGCAAACTTATCAATTTCTTTGAGTTTAACTGGTCCCCCAGCCTCAAAGGCAGCTTTCATAGAGCGGGCTCCATTGGCTTCTACCCCAAACACTTCAATAGTCGGGTTGGTTTCCTTAATATAAGTTGAAACACCGGCAATCAATCCGCCACCGCCTACTGGTACAAGTACTGTATCAAAATCAATAGACTCTTTACGGGCTTCTTCAAGAATCTCATAAGCTACTGTTCCTTGACCAGCCTGAACATGCGCATCATCAAAAGGATCAATGAAGGTGCGGTTTTCTGTCAGTGTAAATTCTTGTGCTGCCTTAGCAGAAGCATCAAAGGTATCCCCAACCAACTTGATTGTCACAAACTCTCCACCGAAAAAGCGAACCTGCCCAATCTTTTGTTGCGGTGTTGTGATGGGCATAAAGATCGTTGCAGGAATCTTCATCTCATTACAAGTATAGGCGACACCTTGGGCATGATTTCCCGCAGAGGCACAGACTACACCACGCTCACGTTCTTCTTTTGATAGCTGAGAAATGGCATAATAGGCTCCACGAATTTTAAAAGAGCGAACTCGTTGCGCATTCTCCTTTTTGAGATAAATCTTTGCTTGGTATTTTTCTGATAAATAATGATCATATTCTAGTGGTGTATCAACTACTACACCACTCAAAACTTTGTGGGCTTTCACCACATCTTTTGCACTTAGCATTGTCTCCTCCTCAAATACTTTTCAAGATAAAAAACGAGTTAGGTACCCCCAACTCGCCTTCTGTCTCTCTTTACAAGAATTAATTGTAGATTTTGAATGCGTCGTCGTCGTTTTTACCAACGAAAGGCATTGCTTTACGCAATTCTGCACCAACTTTTTCAATTTCAAGGTTAGCTGCTTGTTCACGGTAAGCAGTTAATTTTGGACGACCAGCCTTGTAGTCATTTACAAAGTCATTTGCAAATTTACCATTTTGGATATCTGCCAAAACAGCTTTCATGTTTTCTTTAACTTGCTCAGTAATCACACGTGGACCTGATACATAGTCACCGTATTCAGCAGTGTTTGAGATAGATTGACGCATTTTCTTGAATCCACCTTCATAGATTAAGTCAACGATCAATTTCATTTCATGAAGAACTTCAAAGTAAGCCAATTCTGGGGCATAGCCTGCTTCTGTCAAGACTTCAAAACCTGCTTCGATAAGGGCAGTCAAACCACCACAAAGTACGGCTTGTTCACCAAAGAGATCTTCTTCAGTTTCTTCTTTGTAAGTTGTTTCAAGCAAACCAACACGAGCTGCCCCAACACCTTTACACCAGTCCATAGCAATGTTTTTAGCATTTCCTGTAGCATCTTGGTAAACTGCGTAAAGAGCTGGCACACCAAATCCTTCTTCGTAAGTACGACGTACCAAGTGTCCTGGTCCTTTAGGAGCACACATGAAGACATCTACATCTGCAGGAACTTTGATAAATTCAAAGTGGATATTGAAACCATGAGCGAATCCAACTGCATTTCCAGCTTCCAAGTTTGGAGCGATTTCTGCTTCGTACAATTCTTGTTGGATTTCGTCTGGTGCCAAAATCATGATAACGTCAGCCAATTTAGTAGCTTCTGCTACTGTGTAAGTGTCAAATCCGTCTTCTTTTGCTTTGTCAAAAGATTTACCTGGACGCACACCGATGATGACATCACGACCTGAATCACGCAAGTTTTGCGCATGCGCATGTCCTTGTGAACCATAACCGATTACGGCGATTTTTTTACCGTCAAGCGCTGCTACTTTAACATCTTTTTCGTATTCCATTTGAACTGCCATAGTTTTTCTCTCTTTTCTATTTTTATTGCCTTATAGGCTGGTTAAACAAATTTATGCTGGATTTTATACTCATTGAAAATCAAAGAGTATTAGTCGCGGGTAAATCCAGTTGCACCCGTACGAGCGATATTTTTAATACCATATGGTCGAATCACTCGTAATAAAGCTTCACTCTTCTCAGCATTTCCCGTCATCTGGATGGTGATTGAGCTTGGAGCCACATCTACTACCGTTGCACGGAAAGGTTGGATAATGGCCAAGATTTCTGCACGCTTCTCAGCAGGAGCAGATACTTTTACCAAGATAACTTCTCTTTCCAAGTGCGGTTTATCTGTGATATCTCGGATGCGAATCACATCAATCTGACGATTGAGCTGTTTAATGATTTGCTCTACTTCATCATGAGATGCTACATCAATAATGATGGTGATACGAGATACATTGGGATTCTCTGTCGCACCAACCGAGATACTCTCAATATTGACTTGACGACGAGAAAGGACACCTGTAAAACGATTCAAAACTCCTGAACGGTTTTGCAATCTAGCTGTTAACATTCTACGCATGGAACTTCACCCCCAACATCTCATGATTGCTCTTACCAGCTGGTACCATCGGTAAGACCTGTTCCTTACGAGAAATATCCACCTCGATAAACATCGGCACATCCTCCAGAATGACTTCTAGATCCTTCTCTATCGTCTCTGGATTATCAAATTTATAGTTTTTGATGCCGTAGGCCTGTGCCATCAACTGGAAGTCAGGAAGGGTATCAAAGACTGACTCGGAAGTTCTACCCTCATAGAAGGATTCCTGCCACTGACGAACCATTCCTAGTGAATGGTTATTCAACATGACAACCTTAATCGGCACCTTGTAGATGTTTAGGATAGCTAGTTCTTGGTTGGTCATTTGGAAGCCACCATCACCAACAAAAAGGATGACCTCTTTTTCTGGATTGGCAATCTTGGCTCCGATAGCTGCAGGAACTCCGAATCCCATGGTACCCAAACCACCTGAAGTGACTAACTGACGCTCATTTTGGTAAGGATAATACTGAGCTGTCCACATTTGGTGCTGCCCTACGTCAGTTACGACAATGGCATCACCATGCGTCAACTCACCGATGCGTTCAATAACGGCCTGAGGTTGAACCACACGTTCTTTCTTATCATAAGAACGAACTCGATTCTTGTCCTTGGTGACTTTTTCAATCCACTTTTCAGTATTGTTATGAACAGTTGGTTCTGCCAGTAGCATCTGCAAGGCTTTCTTAGCATCCCCCACTACAGGAATATCTGCACTGATAATCTTACCAATCTCAGCTGGGTCAATGTCGATATGAGCAACCTTAGCATTCTTCGCGAAGGTCTTAGGGTTCCCAGTCAAGCGGTCATCGAAACGGCAACCAATACTAATCATAAAGTCCGCTTCCGTCATTGCAATGTTGGCTGCGAAAGAACCGTGCATGCCTCCCATCCCTAGGAAGAGCGGATGACTCGTTGCAATGGTTCCTTGCCCCAAAAGACTAGTGACTACTGGAATTTGGTAACGTTCAGCAAATTCATTGAGCTCCTTAGAAGCTTCTGCATAGCTGATACCGCCCCCTGCTAACAAAACAGGTTTCTTGGCTTTTGACAATTGCTTCAAGATTTTCTTGATTTGCATGTCATTTGGATCAAGTGTCGGTTGGTAACTTGGTAAATTCACCTCCGGCGAATAGATGAAATCTGTCTCTAGGGCTGATACATCCTTGGGCAAGTCAATCACAACTGGACCTGGACGACCTGTCGTTGCGATATGGACAGCTTCCGTAATGATACGAGGAATATCTGCTGTCTCACGAACTTGGTAATTGTACTTGGTAATGGGCATGGTAATACCTACGATATCCGCCTCCTGAAAGGCATCCTTCCCAATCCCAGCTCGCGCAACCTGACCTGTAAAGACCAAAAGGGGAACGCTATCGCTCATGGCATCTGCAATCCCTGTAATGGCATTTGTTGCTCCCGGCCCACTCGTGACGACGGCAACGCCCAACTTTCCAGTTGATTTGGCATATCCTTCAGCTTCGTGCAAACAACCTTGCTCATGGCGTCCCAAGATGTGGCGAATACCTTTAAAATTGTATATCGCATCATACAAAGGTAAGACCGCACCACCAGGATAACCAAAAATGGTATCAATCCCTAAGTCCCGAAGTGTTTCCAAAACTAGGTCCGACCCCGTCTTAGGAGATTCTAAACTGATTTTCTCCATTGTTCCCCTTTCTCTTCTCTTAAAAAAATAGCTTGTTACTATCATACCATTTTTTCAAAAATTTTCAAGGCAAAAGAGTCAATTTTCTGAATTTTCTATCTAAAAGTGTATTTATGAATCATTTCCTTATTTTTATTAAGTTATCTACGGAATTAGGAACCTTTATTTATTTTAATTTATCAAATTAGAATATTTTCTTTCTTGGTAGAATTAGTATTTTTCTCACTTAACGACCAAATTTGTATACTATATTCAGCAAAAATGAATAGTTAAAGACAAAAAAAGGAAGCCACTAAGTGACTTCCTTCTAGAGTGAGGACTGATTAGTCTTCACCTTTGTTTTTCTTAATGATTTCTTCTTGTACTGACTTAGGTACATCTTCGTAGTGGTCAAATACCATCATGAAAGTACCACGTCCTTGAGATGCTGAACGAAGAACAGTTGCGTAACCAAACATTTCAGCAAGCGGAACATAAGCACGAACGATTTGGCTGTTACCGTGAGCTTCCATACCATCTACACGTCCACGACGAGCAGTTACGTGACCCATAACATCACCAAGGTTTTCTTCTGGAACAGTGATGGTTACAAGCATCATTGGCTCAAGGATAGCTGGTTGTGCTGATTTAGCAGCTTCTTTAAGGGCAAGTGAAGCCGCGATCTTGAAGGCAGTTTCAGATGAGTCGACATCGTGGTATGAACCATCGTAAAGCTTAGCTTTAACGTCAACCATTGGGTAACCTGCAAGAACACCGTTAGCCATAGATTCTACCAAACCTTTTTCAACCGCTGGGATAAATTCACGAGGAACCACACCACCGACGATTGCGTTTTCGAATTCGAATCCTTTACCTTCTTCGTTTGGACTAAACTCAATCCATACATCACCGAATTGACCTTTACCACCAGACTGACGTTTGAAGAATCCACGTGCTTGAGTAGAAGCGCGGAATGTTTCACGGTAAGATACTTGAGGAGCACCTACGTTCGCTTCAACTTTGAACTCACGACGCATACGGTCAACAAGGACGTCAAGGTGAAGTTCACCCATACCAGAGATAACTGTTTCACCAGTTTCAACGTTTGTTTCAACGCGGAATGTTGGATCTTCTTCAGCCAATTTTTGAAGGGCGATACCCATCTTGTCTTGGTCAGCTTTAGATTTTGGCTCAACCATCAACTGGATAACTGGTTCTGGAACGTGGATTGACTCAAGGATGATTTTAGCTTTTTCATCTGTCAATGAATCACCAGTAGTTGTATCCTTCAAACCAATAGCAGCTGCAATATCACCAGCATAAACGGTTTCGATTTCTTGACGACTATTGGCATGCAATTGCACAAGACGTCCGATACGTTCACGTTTGCCTTTAGAAGTGTTCATTACGTAAGAACCTGATTGAAGAACACCTGAGTATACACGGAAGAATGTCAAACGACCTACAAATGGGTCTGTTGCAATCTTGAAGGCAAGAGCTGCGAATGGCTCTTCGTCAGATGCTGGACGAGTTTCTTCTTCGTCTGTATCTGGGTTGATACCTTTGATCGCTGGGATATCAAGTGGGCTTGGAAGGTAGTCGATAACCGCATCAAGCATCAATTGAACACCCTTGTTCTTGAAGGCAGAACCACACAATACTGGGAAGAATTCAACGTTGATAGTTGCTTTACGGATAGCAACTTTCAATTCTTCGTTAGTGATTTCTTCACCTTCAAGGTATTTCATCATCAAGTCTTCATCAGTTTCAGCGACTGCTTCAACCAATTTTTCTCGGTATTCTTGAGCTTGGTCAAGGTATTCAGCTGGAATATCTTCTTCAAGGATATCTGTACCAAGGTCGTTAGTATAGATTTCAGCTTTCATCTTGATCAAGTCGATGATACCACGGAAGTCATCTTCAGCACCGATTGGCAATTGGATTGGGTGTGCGTTTGCTTGAAGACGGTCGTGAAGTGTGCTTACAGAGTAAAGGAAGTCAGCACCGATTTTGTCCATTTTGTTGGCAAATACGATACGTGGAACTCCGTATTCAGTTGCTTGACGCCAAACTGTTTCAGTTTGAGGCTCAACACCTGATTGTGAGTCAAGAACAGTAACCGCACCGTCCAATACACGAAGAGAACGTTGTACTTCGATTGTGAAGTCCACGTGTCCTGGTGTGTCGATGATGTTTACGCGGTGGTTGTTCCATTGAGCTGTTGTCGCAGCAGATGTGATTGTGATACCACGTTCTTGCTCTTGCTCCATCCAGTCCATTTGTGACGCACCTTCGTGAGTTTCACCGATTTTGTGGATTTTACCAGTGTAGTAAAGAATACGCTCAGTAGTTGTTGTTTTACCGGCATCGACGTGAGCCATGATACCGATATTACGAGTTTTTTCAAGTGAAAATTCGCGTGCCATGAGGTTTGTTTCTCCTATTTATTTTAATTTCTATTCTATTATAACACGATTTTAATAAAAACGGATAGGCAGGACCTACCCGTTCTCAATGTTTATCTTGTTTTTGTTGGTTTCAACTTGTAGACAAGTTGAATTGAACTCAGGCTAAAAGCTCAAGTTAACTGAGTTGAACTCGAGCGAGGCCCGGTGCAAAAAAGATAAACTGCTTTGTGTTCACGGAACACTGCATCAGTTTCCTATTTTTGCCTTGGGCCTTTGCCGCTCTTAGTATCATCTTATTACCAACGGAAGTGTGCGAAGGCACGGTTAGCTTCAGCCATACGGTGAGTGTCTTCACGTTTCTTAACTGCTGCACCAGTGTTGTTCGCAGCATCCAAGATTTCTTTTGCAAGACGATCTTGCATTGTGTGTTCACCACGAAGGCGAGCGATGGTTACCAACCAACGAAGTCCAAGTGTTGTACGACGTTCTGGACGAACTTCAACTGGGACTTGGTAGTTAGATCCACCAACACGACGTGCACGTACTTCAAGTACAGGCATGATGTTTTCCATAGCTGTTTCAAATACTTCAAGTGCATCGTTACCAGTAGCTTCTTTGATTTGCTCAAAAGCACCGTAAACGATTGAAGCAGCTGTACCACGTTTACCATCAAGCATAACGCGGTTGATAAGACGAGTAACTAGTTGTGAATTGTAAAGCGGATCTGGCAATACGTCACGTTTTGGAGCTCTATTTTTACGACTCATTTCTCTTTATCCCCTCTCCTTATGCTTTTGGACGTTTAGTACCGTATTTAGAACGGCCTTGTTTACGATCGTTAACACCTGCAGTATCAAGTGCACCACGGACGATATGGTAACGTACCCCTGGAAGGTCTTTTACACGTCCACCACGAAGAAGCACCACGCTGTGCTCTTGCAAGTTGTGTCCGATACCTGGGATGTAGGCAGTAACTTCGATAAGGTTGCTCAAACGTACACGAGCGAATTTACGAAGGGCAGAGTTAGGTTTTTTAGGTGTCATTGTTCCCACACGAGTTGCAACACCACGTTTTTGTGGTGAAGAAACGTTTGTTTGAACTTTTTTATGACTGTTGTAACCAACGTTCAAAGCTGGTGATTTAGATTTTTCTACTTTTGATTTACGCGGTTTGCGAACCAATTGGTTAATTGTAGGCATCTACATTCTCCTGTGTTTTTTTTATTTTTGGTGATGATACACTTGGTGACAGCTACCATCTGTGTGTACTTTTGCAACATTTGTCAGCACGTCCCTGTACACTTTTGAGAGACCAAAAGTAAAAAGTACCGTCTATTATTGTAACACAATTTTTCCTTCATTGTCAAGATATTTTTCATTTTTATTCTGATCTTTTAACTCTTTGACACTAGCTTTCACCGCTTTTCTAAACCAGAAAAGGAGGCAATTTGCCTCCTACATTTTAGTATGGATTTCTTTCAACCCAAGCTATTGTTTCGGAATTTTTTAACCCTTCTTATCAAAGCCAACCAGATTCTGTTGCAATGTTGGCTGCCTCTGTTCGATTACCAGCATCTAGTTTCGAAAGAATATTGGTAACATAGTTTCGGACGGTTCCATTTGATAGATAAAGCTGATCTGCGATTTCTTGATTAGACAAACCCTGAGCAATTCCCTTTAAAACAGCGATTTCTTGCTCTGTTAACGGATTGGGGTGCGTCATCACCACTTCCATCAATTCAGGCGAATATTCCTTACGTCCTTCAAGAACAGTGTGCAAGGTTTGCATGAGGTCTGCAATGCTTCTTTCTTTTAAGACATAAGCATCCACTCCAGCCTTGACCGCACGTTCAAAATAGCCAGGGCGCTTGAAGGTCGTCACCACAACCACCTTTGTTTCTAACTTTTCTGCTCGTATCCACTCCAAGACTTCGAGGCCTGTCTTAACAGGCATTTCTACGTCAAGAATGGCGATATCTACGGGCTCCTTTTCTAAGAGTTGGATTGCTTCTTGGCCATCCTTGGCTTGTAGTACAGACTCTACATCTGGTTGAAAGGTAAGCAACTGGCACATGGCATCTCGCAACATACTTTGATCTTCTGCAACAAGTAGTTTCATCTTAGTTTCTCTCCTTATAAGGTAGCCGAACCTGCACTTCAGTCGGCTGTTTCTGACTGATCACTGTTACTTCTCCTGAAAAAGGAAGGACACGGTCTCGAACGGTATGGAGTTCATCTCCTTTTAGTGAAGCAAAGCCACATCCATCATCCCTCACTGTTAGAACGAGTTCTTTCTCAGTTCGTTCTAATTTCAAGTAAGCTTTCGATGCTTTGGCATGTTTGATGATGTTGGTCACTAACTCAAGTAAAATCATGGAGGCCGTTGATTCTAATTCCTGAGTTAGGCTAGCTGTATCTAGTTGGTGATTGATTTCTGTCTCAATTCCTGCAATTTCTAGCATTTTTTTGACAGTCGTAAATTCGGAAGCAAGGGTTCTGGTTTTAAGATTTTCGATAATTGTACGGACTTCATTCATGGATTCTTTACTGATTTGATGAATTTCTTTTAATTCTTTTTCCACTTGAGGATAGGCCTGCATTTGAAGAAGCTGGAGGGCAAGGTCCGTCTTCACACTCAACATGGCAAAGGTATGACCTAGGCTGTCATGGAGATCCTGACCGATACGACTGCGTTCGTTTTCAGCCAAGAAAAGATTGAGCTTGGCATTTTGTTTCATCTTTTCTTCTTTTATGTCCTCCGACAATCGAATTCGATAAAGACCAAAGGTCATTGCATCGGAAAAGATAAAGGTCACCAAGAAAAAGAGTAGCTGCCAGGGACTAACATGATTGACCATATAGATTCCGGTCAGAATAAATGGTTGCAGGACAATAAAACTGACAAAACGCCAAGAGTGAAAAGAAATCTCATCCAGCTCATAAATAAGGAGATTGGATAAATAAAAGATAAACCATGTGAAACCTGAACTTAGCCAAACAGATGTATAAAAAATGTAGACAAGCATGGACCACCATGCTAGCCACTGCACGGTGCGATTCTGACTGATTAAAACCGAATAGAAGGCAAGTACAAATAGTAGGGTCCATAGCAAGGTTAAAAGCGGGTAATCTCCAACGATGACACCCGCTATAGGAAAGATGATAAACACAATTGAAATATGAAACATATAATGAATGTTTTTAAATTTTTCCAACATAGATTTATTTTACCTCAATCCTTTTTTTCAGCTGGATTACCAGTACACCAAAGAAAACTGTATAGCCTAGCACAACCAAGGCAGAAAGAATATTAAATTCATGGTGTTCCAAATAAGTAGAGACGACCTGCATCAGTTGATAGGTTGGAGTCAGCTTTCCAATGGATTGGAGCCATTCTGGGAAGGAATCCAAGGGGAACCACAGTCCACCTAGAACAGCCAAAGCAATATAGGCAATATTTCCAACAACCGTCATCAGTTGAGCACTGGGTAGCAAGCTCACCAAGACCCCCATGCTGATAAAGACCACGCTTCCGATCAGCAAAATAGCACCAATTACCATCCAGTCAAGCCAAGGCAGAGTCACTCCACGGACAAAATGACCAACTGAAAAGACAACTGTAATTGATAACAAGAAAGTCAGTAGGGTACTGAACAGTTTTGATACATAATATTCTACCATAGATACGGGAGAATGTTGAATCAATTTTTGCCAGTTGTTTGTCTTATCAGACTCGAGTGTGCTTGGGATACTGAAAAAAGCACTTGACATGATACTAAAGAGCGTCATGGCAAAAAGATAGGCTTGAAGAGCAATTTCTGGAATATCTGACCCTGACATCATACCAGAAAAGATAAGGTAAAACACACTTGGAAGTCCGATGGATAGCAAGTAGTAGACGGCTTGCCGTTTCATCAGAATGATTTCCACTTTCATGAGACTTGTCATATTTTTCATCGTCAATCTCCTTTAGTCTTGAGTCGTTTCGAAGATACTGTCTAAGAGAGTTCGATTGCGAACTTCAATTTCTTCGATCATGCAGCCCTGTTCTTGCAAGGCTTCCCATACCTGGCTGGCTTCTTTGGTTGTGAAGGAAAGAGCATTTTGCTTGATTTCAAGCCCTTGAACCATAGTCAGAGAGCTGACAAAATCCTGATAAGTTAGAGGTATCGTAAAGTGTTTTTCTCGTTCTTCACCACGCATGGCATAAGGTGTCGTATCACGGATCAATTCACCCTTGTGGAGGACCAAGATGCGATCGGCCGTATGCTCCACCTCTTCGATATAGTGAGAAGAATAAACAATGGTCACACCATTTTTCTTTAACTGATTGACAATTTCCCAAAAATGCTGACGTGTCGAGGTATCCATGGCAGCAGTTGGTTCGTCTAAAAATAGAATTTTCGGACGACCTATTAGTGCCAACACGAAAGAGAACAAACGTTTTTGCCCACCAGATAGCTTGCCCGCTAGCTGATTTTTCTGTTTGTCCGAAAACCTCAGCAAGTCATCAATTTCTTGATTGGAGAGACTGTTTGGATAGATTGATTGAAAGAAGGATAAGAGTTCTTTCACTTTCAAGTCTTGAACCACCGTATTTTCTTGAGGCAAGATAGAAATAAGCTGCTTTAATCGAGGATCTGTTGGCGCAAATCCTTGAATAGCGACCTGACCTGAGCTCACGAACTTGTCGCCCAAGAGGCAATCAATCAAGGTTGTTTTTCCTGCTCCGTTAGGCCCAATCAAGGCGACACATTCACCATGATGGATTTCAAAAGAGATGTTCCGCAAGATCTCCTTGTCTTTTATTTTCTTACTCAATTTCTCAACTTTAATCACAGTCATGAGATTCTCCTTTCAACCACTTCATTCCCATAGGGAAAACAACGAAAATCATAAATCCAAAACCCCAAGCACCACGAATAAATTGGCGAAGCAAGGTTTGGTCAAACCAACCAGTAAACATTTCCACTAACCATACCAAGAGTGACAGGCCGATAAAGAAATAGATGATTGCTTTTTTCATTCCTCAAACTCCTTTTTCACATCTCTGACTAATTTCAAACCTTCTCTGACAAGCCAAGACATCATTCCAAATCCAGCAAAGAGCTCCCAAGGAAAATGATAGAAACCCTCGTCCAATCCTGAAAACATGAGATAGGTCATAACTCCTGCTGCTACTAAACTCACTGCGACAATCATTTTATTTTTCATTTCTTCTTCCTCCATTTCATACTTCAATTATAGTCCTTTGAAGTTAGCGAAGCTAGATGCTTCTGTCACTAGGAAATATGACAAATGTCATAAAAAAAAAGAACCGATTTCTCGGTTCTTAAAATGATTAGTCTGATTCATCGTTTCGTTTCTTTTTACCTAGCAATCCAAGCGTCATGACACCTGCTAGGGCTGTCAGAATTCCTAGATTTTTCAAACCATCTTCTTGACTTCCTGTATTTGGAAGTTGATTTTTTTCTACAGAGATGTTTTGAGTCAATTGATCTGGTTTCGAATCAGGTACTGAAAGTTCTTTTTTATCAGACGGCTTCACTTGCTCTGGAAGTTCTACTACGGTTGGAGTATAGAATCCTGAAATGATATTTCCATTGCGATCTTTACGGATCACTTTCACACCTTTGGCTTGTCCTACAAAGTCTGCCTCAGGGATAAAGGTGACGGTGCCATCTGGTGAGATTACATAAGTTCCTTCACCTGGAACGACTTTTTCAGTTGTTCCATCTTCAAAGGTTGGCGGAACTGTCAGATCGACATCACCTGTAAAGTTTGGTTTACCCGTCTGAGTTTGACCTTTAAGACCTTCTGATGTCGCATCACTCACTTGTGTTTGTCCAAGGACAGTTGGTGTGTAGCGAGCAGTAACTACATTTCCATACACATCCAAACGTTTCACAACCAATCCTTTAGCTATACCAACAAAGTCTGGTTCTGGAGTAAAGGTAATCTCACCATCTTTATCAATTGTATAGCTTCCTTCACCTGGAACAACCATAGTCGTGCTACCATCCTCAAATGTTGGTGGAACAGTCGAATCGATATGTCCTTCAAACACTGGTGTTGCCACTTGTGGTTGACCTTTTGCTCCTGTAGAAGCCGTGTCATGACCAGTAGACGGATCTACAACTGTTGGACGATAAGTCGCAGTAACTGAGGTACCATTCTTATCCTTACGGACAATCGTTACGCCAGTTCCTTTTCCTACAAAATTAGCTTCTGGAGTGAAGGTGACTGTGCCATCTGGTGAGATTGCATAAGTTCCTTCACCTGGAATCACTTTTTCAGTTGATCCATCTTCAAATGTTGCTGCCACTGTTTCATCGATTGGAACAAGCGGATTACCACCTTCAAATGTTGGCGTACCCGTTTGAACAAGCCCCTTAATGTTCACTGAAGAAGTATCTTTACCAGTTGGTGTCACTTTTGTAAACTCTGGACTGTAGGTTGCAGTAACTGGGGTGCCATTCTTATCTACACGTTTCACTGTGACTGGATCTGGGCTTCCGACAAACTGCTTGTCTGGAGTGAATGTTACTGTACCGTCTGACGCAATCGTGTAAGTTCCTTGACCTGGAATAGGCTTCTCTTTGCTGCCATCTTCGAAGGTTGGTTCAACTGTTTCATCGATTGGAACCAGTGGGTCGCCACCTTGGAAGCTTGGAGTTCCTGTTTGTGGAACACCCTGAGGACCTGTGCTGGTTGCGTTAGTGCTGGTTGGGGTTACCTTAGTCACTGTTGGGATATAGGTCGCAGTGACTGGAGTGCCGTTCTTATCTACACGTTTGACTGTGACTGGATCTGGTGTGCCAACATATTGTTTTTCTGGTGTAAAGGTAATAGAGCCATCTGGATTGATGCTGTATTCACCTACACCTGGAACTGTTTTCGTTGACTGTCCATCTTCGAAAGTCATTGGTTTCGTATCATCAATTGGAACCAGTGGATTGCCTTCTGTGAAGGTTGGAGTACCTTTTTGCGGTTGACCTTGGATACCATTTGAAGTGGCGTCCGTTGAAGTTGGAACTACTTCTTTCACCACCGCTTGGTACTTAACGGTAACTGGAGTTCCGTTGGCATCCACACGAGTCAATTCAAGTTCTGGTGTTTCACCCTTGAACTGCTTATCAGGAGTGAAGGTTACCTTACCGTCTGCATCCACTTCAAACTTACCAACATTTGGCACTTCTTTCACAGTTGTACCATTGTCAAATAGTGGAGTTGAATCAGCTGGGAATGGAACAGAGTCATGGCCTGGAGTGAAGGTCACTTTACCTTCTTGGACCTGACCTTGCAGACCTTCTGTCTTATCTCCTGTACCAGTTGGAGTCACCTTAGTAAACTCTGGACTGTAAGTCGCAGTCACTGGGGTGCCGTTCTTATCTACACGTTTCACTGTGACTGGATCTGGGCTTCCAACAAACTGTTTGTCTGGAGTGAAAGTTACCGTTCCGTCTGGCGCAATCGTGTAAGTTCCTTGACCAGGAATCACTTTTTCTTTGCTTCCATCTGCGAAGGTTGGTTCGACTGTTTCATCAATTGGAACCAGTGGGTCGCCACCTTGGAAGGTTGGGGTTCCTGTTTGTGGAACACCCTGAGGGCCTGTGCTAGTTGCACCAGTTCCTATTGGTGTTACCTTGGTTACTGTTGGGGTATAAGTCGCAGTGACTGGGGTGCCATTCTTATCCACACGTTTGACTGTGACTGGAGCTGGGTTTCCGACAAACTGTTTGTCTGGAGTGAAGGTTACAGTTCCATCTGGCGCAATAGTGTAAGTTCCTTGACCTGGAATAGACTTCTCTTTGCTTCCATCTGCGAAGGTTGGCTCTACCGTTTCATCGATTGGAACAAGTGGGTCGCCACCTTGGAAGCTTGGAGTTCCTGTTTGTGGAACACCCTGAGGACCTGTGCTGATTGCGTTAGTGCTGGTTGGTGTTACCTTAGTCACTGTTGGGGTATAGGTCGCAGTGACTGGGGTGCCATTCTTATCTACACGTTTCACTGTGACTGGATCTGGTGTACCAACATATTGTTTTTCTGGCGTAAAGGTAATAGATCCATCTGAGTTAATAGTATACACACCTACACCTGGAACTGTTTTCGTTGACTGTCCATCTTCGAAAGTCATTGGTTTCGTATCATCAATTGGAACCAATGGATTACCTTCTGTGAAGGTTGGGGTACCTTTTTGCGGTTGACCTTGGATACCATTTGAAGTGGCGTCTGTTGAAGTTGGGATTACTTCTTTCACCACCGCTTGGTACTTGACAGTAACAGGAGTTCCATTGGCATCCACTCGAGTCAATTCAAGCTCAGGTGTTTCACCCTTGAATTGTTTGTCTGGTGTAAAGGTTACCTTACCGTCTGCGTCCACTTCGAACTTACCGACATTTGGTACTTCTTTCACAGCTGTACCATTGTCAAATAGTGGAGTTGAATCAGCTGGGAATGGAACTAAGTCATGACCTGGGGTGAAAGTCACTTTACCTTCTTGGACCTGACCTTGAAGTCCCTCTGTCTTATCTCCCGTACCAGTTGGAGTTACCTTCTCAACAACTGGGGTATAGGTCGTTACAGCCGACTCTCCATTTTTATCCACCACTCCAACTTGAACTGGAGTTGCCGGACCATAGAAGGTTTTCAGTGGAGTAAAGACAATTGTTTTATTTACAAGATCTAAATCGTACGTCCCTTGGTCGGCAATGGTTAGCGAAGTTACCTTTTGCCCATTCTCATCATAAAGAAAGACACTGCTTTGGACTAGTTCAACGGATTTCTTTGCTCCATTAATGGTTGTTGTCCCTTTTGTAAAGTGAACCTCGCTCTCGCTTGCTCTATCCACATCAAAGTGAATCGTTGCTGCTTGCTTCTGCCCTTGAAGGCCTTTAGATTTCGCTGCACTTGCTGAAGGGACAACTGGAAGTGGAACATAATACACCACCCGATACCAGGTAAATTCTTTTTCCAACTCTTCATCTCTAGGATCATCCGCGGTCAATAAATATTCATCGAGAGCTCCTTCTCCCGACATTGTGTTTGCATCAATATCCTCTCTTGGATAATAGCCAGGAATTTCAGGAGAAATCACTTGAGACCAAGTTTGGTCTGCAGACCAGGCTGAGTATGTCACACCAGCTGTCGCATCATTTGGTTGCCGTTTCGCCAAAACCTGGTCAATTCTCTTCGTTCGAGTAAACGAATGAGTCTCAACATGTTTTGGAGGAAGGAGTGATAAATCAGAATGGTTTGTTTTTTTGAGATATTCAAAATCAATCTCTCGAGTTCCACGAACAGTTTCGGTTAGTTCTGTAATCTTGTGTCTAAACTGAAACTTGAATTGTCTTGGGCTAGCCGAGTCACCAAAGGTATGATCTGTAAAATCGTTACTAATCAGTTCATATCCTGCATCTTCCAATTCCTTAATTCGACGAGCAGGATCATAAGAAATTGGTCCATTTGGTTTTCCTACAACTGTGTCTACCTGTCCTAGTTGCACTTCCTTAGACGGATCATTTACATCCACAAAGGTGAAACTTGCAGATGACAGTTTGGTGGACATTTGGATTAAAACATTATTGGACTCAGTGTACTTGGAACTACCATTTGCCAGAGCCGAAGAAAGATAAGCTGTAGCACCTGAGGCAGTATCTTGCCCGATAACTGCTCCATCGATAGGAAACTGAACCCTGCTTCCAGCAGCAACCGGAGCAGTCGAATGCCAACGAACTGCACGAATCTCTGACCAATCCGATACCTGTTCTGCTGTGAGCCATTGTGAAGCATTAATTTCTGCAGCAGTACCCGCAGTACGACTATATTGAACTTCCCAGCCAGAAGGTGGTGTTAGAGCTTTTGTCAAACTCACTGTAAATTGAGAACCACGATTTCTGGATTCCAGCTGTTTATCACCTTTCATCGGCAAGGATGATAAAACATAAACGTCTGAAACAGGCTGTTTCGCTGCGTTTTTATAGGTCACTCTGAAATCAATCTCATCACCAGGATAGTGCTCTTGGGTATTGTAGGCAAAGTGCTGATTTGTAGCTCTCTTCACTTCAGAGTAGACACCACTCGCTTCAGACGCCTGTACGACCACATTGAAGTCATGAGAGGTCGAATTTTTCGAAGTAATAGTAATGCCATCTAGTTCCCCCAAGTCATAACCATTCTGAGCTTGAACATCTGGAAGTTCCTCATCCCAGAAAGCAATTGCTTTATAGGTATAGGTCCCATTTGGAATTGTCTTGTTTTCCAACTTCAAAAGCGTTTGGGGCATAGAGGAGTCTGGGGTTCCCTTCACTTGGGCATAGTAGAGAGTTTTCCCAGTATCTTTGTAATTATAATAGACCTTAAAATTAAGGTTTCCACTAAAGTTTAATTGTGGATCAGCCAAATAGGCTAAATGGTAAACTCCCGTCAAATTTGCGAAATTCTGGGTAGGCGTATTTCTACCAGCAGTCGTTGTGATAAAATCTTCTTTAAAACCAGAAGCATCTGTGTGTCGATTGAAAACATCTGTTCGGGCTCGCCCAATCATTGAAATTTGCTGGACAACACGCGTCAATTCGGCTGAAGCCGTTTGAGAGAAGGAAACAGTGTTTCCAGTATTCTTAAAAGTGAAATCCGTTCTAGAATCCAACTTACGAATCGTCGAATCTTTATAGAGACTTTCCCAATTATTAAAACGTGTTTTTGTCTGGAAAAAAAATGCCGAAGTATCATTGGTTGAGGACTTCCTCATCTTGATATTTTTAAACTTGTACTCCAGCTCCTTCACATCTTGCTCTTCCGTCAATCGTAGACTACGGGTGTTACTATTAAAAGTCCCTAATAACTCACCTGTAGCTTTATTGTATACTTCTACGGATGCGTCCGGTGAAGAGAAAAATTCATTCCATTGACGCTCCTCAATCACGTTTACTTCTCGATAAGACTCTCGTGAATCCTGTATTTTATGGGTGACCGTGTAGTCATTGATAAGATAATCTTTTTCAACCTCAGCAACTGATGAAAGTCGAACATTAGAACGGTATTCTGTTTCACCATAAGAACGAATTATCTCCGAGTCAGACTGGTTATAGTGTCTATATTCAAAGAGAGAAGACTCTGGCTGATCTGTTTTTTGAACAAAAAGAGCATAAGGAAGAACGGCCGTATTTTGATAACTAGTCCCATCTGCTTTTGTATAGATACCCGTCACAGTTAGCTTTTGCGCTTTTCCATTAATATCTGCTACTTTGGCATTCTTTAACTTAAAAGAAATTGGAATGAGCTTATTTTTATTGTTATTAATATCTTGAAGTGGATTGTTAGCTCTGTTAATCGTCAGATGATAACCCGTCGCATCGGCAGTCCATCCTAGAGCTTTAGCTTCATCTGTCAATTCATAACCTTCTTTTAACTCTATATTATAGGTATAAGATGTGACAGGATCAATGATATTCCCCCCGACATCACTAATACCCATACCATTAATCATACGACCATCAAAGACACCATTTCCATAGTTGAAGTAATCATTTCTTGCCGTATTATTCTTAGGATCTTTCGCACCGTTAAATAGATAGTAGGACACAACCGACGAATCATCGTCAACGATACCATCATTATTTCGATCGTAGCCAATGACCTGATTGTTAGACATTGGTGTCAGACCACCTACACCGTTTTCTAAGACCTTCCATGTGTGTTCAATACTTCCAAGTTCTTTGAGGACATTGCCATTTTTATCATAGAGCTTAGCAGTTGCGGTCACCTTGTGGTCTGGTCCAATGGCTTGGACAGCACCTCCCCAGTTCGGAGTCAAAGGATCTATCTGAAAAGTATAGACGAAGTTATAGTTTGCCCCACCTCTCAGATTTGTAGGTTCTATCTTTAAATCAAGGTCCCCATTCGTTTTTTCTTGACTGAACTTTACACCACCAACTGGAGAAGGGGTCAATTTAATAGCTTTCCCATTTTGGAAATGAATTTTGATATACCCACCAGAATAGTCTGCTTCGTGTCCAGTAATACTAAAGGTCAAGGATTCACGAACACTATCTACCGCATGGATATCCTTGATTGGCGAATGAGTTTTAAATTCTGCATTGACTTCATCTAACGATCTCTTGCGTCTTGAAGAAGTTTTCCCACTAGAACTGCCTTCTTCCTTGTTTTTCTGCTCAGTTTGAGTTGATTCTAGAGATTGCTTTTTCTCCTCATCTAAAGAGGGCTGACTTTCCTCCTTCGCATTGTCAACTTGAGAAACTGGTTGGCTCTGAGCGACTGGTGCAGATACTTCTATTTTGGACGGTTCAGTTTTATCCTTCCGGTCCTTAATCGCTTCGTTCTGTGTTACCACTTTTTGAGGCTCAGAAATGACTTCCTGTCCATTCTCAGCACTTTTTTCCTTCTGTTGAATTTCCGCCTGCGTTTGTTGTTCCTTATTGTTGACTTGAGCTTCATCTGCTTGCACTGGTGAAGTAGCCATCACCATAAAAGTTCCTAGCAATACCGAACAGGTCCCAACACTTAACTTTCTAATCGAAAAGCGGGAAAAAGATTGATTAAAAAATTTTTTCTTCATCATTTCTCCTTTATATTCATACTTAATCTAACATAACAGCTTTATCATTATAACTTATAGTAAATAGAATTTCCAATAGAATGTTCATTTCTACATAAATTTCTTTATAACTCCATTTGCATAGAAAAAGGAAGCTGTAAAACCAGCTTCCTTCTGTCGTTTTCATTTGATTTTCACGATTATTCCACACTGAAAAGATATGGATATACGGGTTGTTGACCTTGGTGAATCTCTACTTCAACATCTTCAAATTCTTCTGCGATTTCTTGGGCAATTTCATTGGCAAGTTCTTCGCTTCCGTCTTCACCGACATAGAAAGTCACGATTTCACTGTCTTCGTCCAACATATGTTTCAATGTTTCAGTCAAGGTTTGGTGCATGTCAGGGTTTGACACGAGGATTTTCCCATCTACCATACCAAGATTGTCATTTTCATGAATTGCTAATCCATCGATAGTTGTATCACGAACGGCTGTTGTTACACTACCGCTGATAACATCACCAAGGGCTGCAGTCATGCGTTCTTTATTTTCTTCGATTGATTTGCTTGGGTCAAAGGCAAGAAGGCTGGTCAACCCTTGAGGAATTGTACGCGCTTCTACCACAACAGCAGGTTGTTCAAGCACTTCAGCCGCAGACTGAGCTGCCATAAAGATATTTTTGTTGTTTGGCAAGAAGATGATGTTGCGAGCATTGACCTGTTCAACAGCCTTGATAAAGTCTTCTGTTGAAGGGTTCATTGTCTGACCACCTTCAATGACATAATCCACACCTTGGGCACGGAAGATATCTGCTAAACCTTGACCAGCTACTACTGCGATAAGAGCATACTCTTTTGTTTCAGCAGGCTTGTTTCCTTGAGTTGCTTCTTTTTCAACTTGCGCCTCGTGTTGGTTACGCATGTTGTCCACTTTTACCTTGATCAAGCTACCATATTTGAGACCTTCTTGCATGACAAGACCTGGATCTTCTGTATGGACGTGAACTTTGACGATTTCATCATCATTGACAACAAGTAGAGAGTCGCCTAAGTTATTCAAGTAGTTACGGAATTCATCATAGTCAAAGTCCTTAGAATAAGTTGGACCTTGTTTGAGGGCTACCATGATCTCTGTACAGTAACCGAAGGTAATATCCTCAGTTGCCACATGCCCTGCTACAGACTTGTGGTGCTCTGCATTGATCATTTCACTCATGTTGGCAGGAGTCGCTACAAAGTCTTCAGAAGCACTGTATTCACCAGTAAGAGCTGAAAGGAATCCTTCGTAGATGAAGACCAAACCTTGACCACCTGAGTCTACCACACCAACTTCCTTAAGGACTGGAAGCATTTCTGGTGTCTTAGCCAAAGCTGCTTTCGCGCCTTCCAAGGCTGCACGCATGACCTCAACAGCATCATCTGTCTCCTCGGCTTTTTTCTTAGCCCCAATAGCCGCTCCACGAGAAACAGTCAAAATAGTTCCTTCAACTGGTTTCATAACCGCTTTATAAGCTACTTCGACACCGGATTGGAAGGCAAGAGCCAAGTCTTGACCTGTTAATTCATCTTTTCCCTTGATAGCCTGAGAGAAGCCACGGAAGAGCTGAGAAGTGATAACCCCTGAGTTCCCACGCGCACCCATCAAGAGCCCTTTGGCAAGAATGCTCGCTACTTCTCCAACTGTAGAAGCAGGCTTGTCTGCTACTTCTTTGGCACCATTTTCAATGGTCATTCCCATGTTTGTCCCAGTATCTCCATCTGGAACTGGAAAGACGTTCAATGAATTGACATATTCTGCTTGCTTATTCAAACGAGTTGATGCAGCCTGCACCATCTCTTGGAATAAACTGGTAGTAATTTTTGACACGATTATTCTCCTACAACTTTGATATTTTGAATGTAGACATTCACAGTCTGAGCAGTAATTCCTAGTTGATTTTCTAAACTAAAACGAACACGCTCTTGAATGTTTTTTGACACTTCGCTTATCTTTACTCCGTAGCTTAATACGGTATAAACATCAACTGCAATGCTACCATCTTCGTCTGCTTTTATAACAACACCCTTAGAATAATTTTCCTTACCAAGAAGGGCTTGGAAATTGTCTTTGAGGGCATTTTTACTAGCCATACCGACCACACCAAAAATCTCAGTTGCGGCACCACCTACAACGGTTGCAATCACTTCATCTGTCAGTTCGATTTGACCATCTTTTGTATTAATTTTTACAGTCATTTTTTTTACCTCAACTAGTTGATACTCTATTTTATCATATTTCAGCCCAAGTGTAAAAGCAGAATGCTGTATCTGCGGATATTTACTCTATTTTTCAAATGGTTTTATCCTTAGAGCAAAAGAAAAAGACCTAAGCGGTCTTTTCATTTTTATTAAACGCGTTCAACTTTACCTGATTTCAAAGCACGAGCTGAAGCCCAAACTTTTTTAGGTTTACCATCGATAAGAACAGTAACTTTTTGAAGGTTTGGTTTTACGGCACGTTTTGTTTGGTTCATCGCGTGTGAACGGTTGTTTCCTGATACAGTCTTACGACCTGTAAAGTAACATACTTTAGCCATTGTGTTTTCCTCCTATTAGATCTAATATAGCGGATGTGCTAGCACCACATACCGTACTATGTTATCACACTTTCTTGAATTTATCAAGGGCCTAAACTATTTTTTTATTTAACGTAAACAACTCCAAGTTTACCAAAAGCGACTTCCCCGCGGATAATCAAGGTTTTGTTTGTTGGCGCCACAGGAGCATCTGCTTTAGCTGCACCAAAGGAGGTTTCTACCTTCAAATCGACACGCCAGTGTTGTGGAACATAGACAGTTGCATTCCCGAAGGCCACTTCAATATTTAAAGTTGCAAAATCACCTAACATCTCTGCATTATCATAGTAGATTTTAGCATCCCCAAAAGCGACTTCCACTTGGTCATCTACGAGATCTTGATCTTGCTTATAGAAGGTCCCGCTACCAAAAGCGACTTCCTTATCCGTGACGACTGTTTTTTTCCCATCGTACCACCATTTTTTTTCATTCCAGAACTTACTTGAGTGAGTAAGATAACCAACACCGAGTACCACCAAGATGCTAGCCCAGATGAGAGAATGATTGGTAACTGGTAACAAGTCATAAGCGTAATTTGCAATGATGAGCGCTAGTAACCCTGTAAAAACTGCCGAAGTGAGATGGCGTCTAAGGATGGACTCAATGGACTTATAAGCAAAAAAAACAATACCTAGTAAAGGCCATATCTTACCATCCAAAGAAGGAATGCCAAAATTCCCTTGCAGCAAGATCCAGGCTGCTAAAACCAATAAAACAATACCAAATGCTTTCTTTTTCATGTTTTTTACCTCATGTTTCTTAGATTTTCTTTTAGGAGGGATTGGTAATGCCGTGAGACATGAACCTCCTTGTGCGTCTGATAAAAGGAAATGGTGCCCGTTCCTGAAAAGGACTTGTCCACTGAGTAAATCTGACGGATGTTTGCGATCGTTGACTTGGACACTCGACTAAAATAGCGAGGTAAGATGGACTCCAACTCATAAAGTTTGAGACGAACTTCATAGGCTTCCTTCTGGTTATGAGCATAAATCTTGCTCCCTTCTGTTTCAAAGAAGAGAATTTCTGACAGGTCTAGATAATATTCACCTGTCCCCTTGTAAAAAGTCAACCTCGGAGCCTTTGACTCTTGCAAGAGTCGTTGCAAATCTGCAATTTCATCTGTCAAAGTGGGTGTCTTGATGACAATTTCAGTTTCCTCTAAATTGCCGTCAATCTCAATTCGTAACTTCATCACATCTCCTTTCTGACTCTACTATATCAAAGCTAAGTTAGGAATACAAGGGCAAAAAAGCAAGTGGTCAATTTGAAGCAGTAAGTGGTTGTAGGACTAGCTTAACTTACATGTCAGAATAGGAAGAAAAAGAATCCCCACACCATACCACAAGCATAGCCAACCAAGACATCCTTGGGATAATGAACACCCCCTAAAACCCTCACCAAGCCCAGCAAAGCTGAGAAGAGCAAGCATGCTAAGCCAACAGGTAGACTAGCATGCAGACTGGCCATGGAGATGATGGTTGCCGAAAAAACATGGCGACTGGGCATCGACCGTCCCGAACTATCCTTATCAAGAAGGGGACAGATATCCCAAGTTTCATAAGGCCGCGGGTGGTTGATTTTCTTACGAAAAAGAGACAAAATCACAAAGCCTGATGCAGGAATAAGCACATAAACCCCAACTTGCTGACCAAGTCCTAGTTGCAGGTAAGTAGTGACTAGCAAGGTCAAATAGACCAGGGGCATGGCGACTGTCATCAAACGATTGAAACTTCGTAATAGGAATAAAAGAATTGGACGACTAGTTAGTCTGGAGCTGATATTTCGATACCATTCTTGATAATTTTTCATTTATGCTTCTCATTATCACTTTATTTTTGCCTCTAGGTGAGGCACTTGTCTTCTAGTATAGTGCAGAAAAAGAAGGCCGTCAAGCCTTCTTTTGATTTATTCTTCTGCTTCGTCTTCTGTAAATTGACTATTGTAGAGGTCTGCATAGAAACCACCTTGTGCCATTAGTTCCTCATGATTGCCTTGTTCGATGATATTGCCATCTTTCATGACAAGAATCAAGTCGGCATTACGAATCGTTGACAAGCGGTGGGCGATGACAAAGGAAGTTCTACCCTCCATCAAACGGTCCATGGCTTTTTGAATCAACTCCTCTGTACGTGTGTCAACTGAAGATGTCGCTTCATCCAAAATCAAGAGTGGTGCATCCTTCAGCAAAGCACGAGCAATGGTTAAGAGTTGTTTTTGTCCGACAGACAAAGTCACTGTATCGTCCAAGATAGTGTCGTAACCGTCTGGCAAAGTCATGATAAAGTGGTGGATTCCCACAGCCTTGCTGGCTTCCATCATTCGTTCATCACTGATGTCTGTCTGATTATAGATCAGGTTCTCTCGAATCGTTCCTTCAAAGAGCCAAGTATCCTGCAAGACCATTGAAAAGGCATCATGCACTTCCGAACGCTTCATGTCCTTGGTATCCACGCCATCGATACGGATACTTCCCTTATCTATCTCATAGAACTTCATCAAAAGATTGACAATGGTTGTCTTACCAGCCCCAGTCGGTCCAACAATCGCGACCTTTTGACCTGCATGAGCTGTCGCAGAAAAGTCATGGATGATGGTGCGCTCTGGTGTATAGCCAAAGGACACATGATCAAAGACTACTTCCCCTTTCATGTTGCTCAATTGTCTTTCCTTATGAGATTCATCTTGCATCTCTGCTTCAGCTAGAAATTCTAATACACGTGTCATGGCTGCACTCGCTTGTTGCAAGCTCGTAATCCCTTGGGCAATCTGTGACAGAGGTTGGGAGAAGGTCCGTACGTAAACCATAAAGGCTACAATAATCCCTATAGTGATATGCCCTTCTAACGCCAGCGCGGCTCCAACGATGATGACTAAGACATAACTAAAGTTCCCAACAAAGAACATGGCTGGCATCATGATACCAGAGATAAACTGAGATTTCCAGATACTATCATGCAAGTCTTGGTTTAAACCTGCAAATCTCGCTTTGGAGGTATCTACTGCGTTGTAGCTGGTCACTACATTGTGTCCAGAGTACATCTCTTCCACATAACCATTGACGGCTGCTAGATTATTTTGTTGAGCTCTAAAATAACCCTGTGACTTGGCCATGATTACGGAAACCGCCGCAAAACCAACAAGCGTAGAGACCACTGTTACGAGAGCTAAAATCCAGTTCATCCCAAACATGGTCACCAAGACAGCAATCAACAAGAAACTAGCTGAAAGAACTGTCCCTAGACTTTGGTTGAGAGATTGCGCTGCTGTATCCACATCATTGGTCACGCGCGAAAGGGTATCTCCTTGTGAATGACGGTCAAAATAGCCAAGTGGCAAACGATTGATTTTTTCAGCGATAGCCGTCCGCAAGCGTTTTGAAAAATGTTGGATACTCGTTGAAAAGATATAGGCCTGTATATAATTAAGGATAGCTCCAAACACATATAGGACAACCAAAAATCCAGCAATGTTTGACACAGCTACCAAGTCAATTTCTGTAGCCAAGCCATCTGAAATCAAGTTAGTAATTTCTTTAATCTTAGTTGGACCATAAACGGTAATGATGCTTGAAATGACTGCAGCCACAACTGCTATTAGGAGAGGGAGTTGGAGGCCTGCCATATAAGATTTGCACTGTTTCCAGACCGAAACTTTTTTATTTTCCATGTTCCAATTCCTCCTTCGATAGTTGTGAGTAGGCAATTTCTTGGTAGACTTCGTTGGTAGCTAGAAGTTCCTTGTGGGTGCCTTGTCCCACGACTTTTCCTTGATCCAAAACTAAGATTAGGTCGGCGTCCATAATGGTAGAAATCCGTTGCGCTACGATGAGCTTGGTCATGGATTTTGTTTTCTCAGCTAGCTCTTGGCGAAGGACACGATCTGTCTTGTAGTCCAAGGCTGAGAAAGAGTCATCAAAGATGAGAATCTCTGGTTTACGAGCCAAGGCACGCGCAATGGACAAACGCTGTCTTTGACCTCCTGAGAAGTTGGTTCCACCTTGGGCTACTTCTGATGCAAGACCTGCTTCCTTGTCCTCGATAAATGCTTTAGACTGGGCCAATTCAAGAGCTTGCCACATAGCAGCCTCGCTCAGAGGAGTTTCTTTGCTCTTACCAAAGGCCAAGTTCCCCTTGACATCTCCAGAAAAGAGTACAGCTTTTTGTGGAATATAGCCGACCTTATTGCGCAAATCTTCCAAATCGTAATCTTGCACATTAACTCCGTCCACTAGGATTTGTCCATCTGAAACGTCGTAAAAACGTGGCAAGAGGTTGACAAGCGTAGACTTACCTGATCCAGTCGATCCGATGAAGGCTACGGTTTGACCCGCTTCTGCTTTGAAAGTGACATGTTCCACGACTGCTTCTGAGTTTTTAGAGTAGCGGAAAGTCACATCACGGAATTCCACTTGTCCTTGAACTGAAGGATCCGCTGTCTGTGCATGACTAGGATTTTCAATAGAAGAATGCAGATCCAATACTTGATTGATACGTCCTGCCGAAACCAAGGTACGAGGAAGAACGATAAAGAGTGCTCCCATGAGAAGGAATCCCATTACGACCTGCATAGCATAGGACATGAAGACCACCATGTCACTAAAGAGTGGTAGTCGTTCTGTCAAACTTGCGTCGTTGATGATATAGGCACCAATCCAGTAAATGGCTAAACTTAATCCACTCGAAATCGCCATCATGATCGGGTTCATAATCGCCATCAATTGATTGACAAAGAGATTAAGACGTGTTACCTCGTCATTGGCTGCTTCAAATTTCTTATCTTGGTAATCTTCCGCATTGTATGCACGAACAACTCGAATCCCCGTCAAACTTTCACGAGTGATACTATTGAGTTTATCTGTCAATTTTTGGATGACCGATTGTTTTGGAAAAGCCAGAGTCATGAGAACAGTTGTCATTAGAACATTGACGATAACAGCCACAACGACCGCCCAGAGCCAGTATTCCGACTTCCCAAGGATTTTTCCAATGGCCCAGATGGCCATGATAGGTCCACGAGTCACTACCTGTAAGCCCATAGTAAAGAGCATCTGAACCTGCGTAATATCATTGGTCGTTCGAGTCAAAAGACTGGGGATTGAAAAACGTTTGATTTCCGTTTGCGAAAAATCTAGAACACGATTAAAAATATCTCTTCGCAAGTGAGTCGTGTAAGACGCTGCAACACGAGAAGCAAAAAATCCAACTGTTACAGAAGACAGAAAGGCTAGGAGAGATAAGCCCATCATCTTGGCAGCAGGAGACCATAGTTGTCCTAACTCCGTACCCGGTGTTCCAATCAATTCTGTTATTTCTGAAATATAGGTCGGCACTTCTAACTCGAGATAGACCGAGAAACAAGTGAAAAGAATAGTGAGCAGGATCATCCCCCACTCTTTTCCTGTAATACGTTTAGCAAGTTTCTTCATTCTCTCCTCCTATTCTTTCTACATTAGCCTGTAGTTGTCCGAGAACTTCCTCAAAAACGGTTAGCTTTTCCTTTGAAATTCCTTCCAGTAGGCTACTGGCAATCCGATCAAAAAGCGCCTTAACTTCTTGCATCTGAGATCGTGATTTATCGGTCAAACGAACAAGCTTTGCTCGTTTATCACTTGGACTGGCCTCTAACTCGACCAGACCATTTTGTACCATACGCTTGACCAAGTTGCTAGCAACTGACTTGGTGATATTGAGTTCTGTCTCAATATCCTTGATAAGCGTTAATTCTTGATTATACTCACGACGATCTAAAAACTGCAGGACCTGCCCTTGCGGTCCCCCCATAAATTCAATACCGCAACGTTTGGCTTCTTTCTGCAACATCAGGTGGATCTGATACCCAAAACGTTTAAAAATCAACAACGATTTGTCCATGATTGCTCCCTTCTCATGATTTTATATAGTTCTCTGGAGAACTAATTTAGTTTCCGTGAGAACTATTTTATCACTTTCGGAGGAGATGTCAAGAAAATAGTTCCCATGGGAACTATTTTGCTCTGAATTGACATTAGCAGCTATTTTCTCTATAATAAACACTAACTACTGTGGATTGATATCCATTCACACAAGGGAAGGAGAGAGCTTTCAAATGAAACCAGAAGAACAAAGAGTTTTAGGAATCTTAGCAACTATTTTTGGAGCCATCGCACTTTTAGGATCCTGGATCCCATTTATTAACTATCTATCATTTTTCATCGCTATTGTCGCTTTGATCTTAGGTATTATCGGACTTATTGCCAATCTCAAAAAACGGAAAACAATGGCCATTATCGGAACATCTCTTGCAGTTGCTTCTGTTGTACTTTTCTTTACGACTCAGATACTGTACGCTAATGTCTACAAAGAATTTGTCAGGGAGTTTAACCGTTCCTATAGAGAGGCAAGTTCCTCAATGGAACGCGAAGAAGAAAGCGACTTGACAGATGATAGCGCCTATTCCATCCCTGAGGAGGAAGAAGACGATACCTTCACCTGGACCCAAGAACAGTTCGACGCCTTAATCGAAGGTGACCTTGACAACAAAGGAAAAGGTGGTACCAACTACAAGGATATTATCAAAAAACACGGACTACCAGACTCCGAGTTTGACTCCACTATTGGGGGATACGATACGAGAAAAATCACCTATATCTCCATTGGCGACAAGATTAAAACTGTTACCTTAACTTTTGCAAAACAGGACAATGGACAGCTCTTGCTTGTCCAAAAACATGCAGTCGGTCTAGGTCTAGAAAAAAACAAGCAACAAAACGATTCTGAAACCAGAGTCTAAGTTCAAATATCAAAAAAACGAACAGCTAGTACAACTGTTCGTTTTTCTATTAGAATCCATCTACGTTTGTGTAGATCTTTTGTACGTCTTCGTCGTCCTCAAGAACACTGTACAGTTTTTCAAAGGTTTCAAGGTCTTCGCCTGACAATTCCACTTCAGACTGAGGAATCATTTCCAATTCAGTCACTTGGAATTCTTCGATGCCAGACTCACGAAGGGCAACGATAGCCTTATGAAGGTCTGTTGGAGCTGTGTAAACCGTAATTGTCCCTTCTTCTGCTTCTACATCGTCCACATCCACATCTGCTTCGAGCAATTGCTCAAAGACTGCATCAGCATCCTCACCTGCAAATACGATCACACCCTTGTTATCAAAGAGGTATGAAACCGAACCTGAAGCACCCATGTTTCCGCCATTTTTACCAAAGGCAGCACGCACATTAGCTGCGGTACGGTTGACGTTTGAAGTCAAGGTATCAACGATCAGCATAGAACCATTTGGTCCAAAACCTTCGTAACGTCCTTCTGTAAAGGTTTCGTCTGTGTTTCCTTTTGCTTTATCAATCGCTTTATCGATAACGTGTTTTGGCACTTGGGCTTGTTTAGCACGGTCGATAACGAATTTCAAAGCAGTGTTTGATTCTGGGTCTGGATCCCCTTTTTTAGCTGCTACATAGATTTCTACACCAAATTTTGCATATACTTTAGAGTTAGCTCCATCTTTAGCCGTTTTCTTGGCTACGATATTGGCCCATTTACGTCCCATTAGGAATCTCCTTTTTTCACATTTTAATCTTTCTTATTATAACACAAGTTTTTTCGATTTTCACTAGAGGAAATGGATTTTATTCAGCAAATCCAGCTAGGATTGTCCTTTGGCTGCCAAGATTGCCTTGCCTTCTTTTATCAGGGGATGGCGGAAAAGTGAAAAGTACAGTTGGGTAGTCATGGCAACCCAGATAAGGGGTTCGCAGAGAATAACTCCCCTATACCCTGCCCAAGGGATAATCAAAACTACAAAAACGATTTTCCCGATTAGTTCTATAAAGCTGGAAACTAGAGGAAGGACTTTCTGCCCCAATCCCTGCAAGCAATTCCGATAAATCAGCAAAAGGCTCAAAATCGGATAAAAGACTGAACTGATTTGCAGGTAGAGGCTACCATTTTCTACCAAGTAGGTATCTGTCGAACTGGCCAAGAAAGAAACCAAGCTCGGACTGGCAAAAAAGAGGGCGATACAAATAAAACCTGCCCAGGACATGCTCAGGCGACTCCCAATACCAAGACCTTGGACTATGCGGTCTGGTCGCTTGGCCCCAAGATTTTGAGAGGCAAAGGTCGTCATAGCAGAAGAAATAGCCGTCATCGGAAGGAGAGCAAAAGCCATAATGCGACGCGCCGCCGTCTGGGCGCTAATAATCACAGCTCCAAGGGTATTGACTGAAGACTGTAAAATCACACTACCAATGGACACAATCGAACTCATCAGACCCATAGCCAAACCTTGCTCTAAAAGATCCGCGTACAAGGCCTTGTTCCATTTAAAATGCTTGAGTTGAGGGAGCAGTTCTGGAACACTCTTACGGATATAGAAAAAGCAAAGAACCGCTGACAAGCCTTGCGAAATGATGGTAGCAAGCCCTGCGGATTGAACTCCCAGATGCAATTGCGTAATGAAATACAAATCCAGCACCACATTAACCAAGGCAGAAAAAATCAGAAATCCAAGAGCTGCTAGACTGTCTCCAATGGACCGCAACAAGCCTGCAAAGAGATTATAAGCGAAGCTGACGCCTACACAAGTCACAATCATAGAAATATATTGATAGGATTGGGGGAGGATTTCTGCAGGGGTATCTAAATATTGCAAGAGTGGATACAGACCGACAAAGCCCATCAGCATAACCACAATACTCAAAAGAGCACCTAAAATCCAAGTTGCTGCTACTGCTTCCTTGATTTTGGTGAAATTACGAGCCCCATAATAGCGGGCAATGACGATCCCCATGCCATTTCCAACACCAAGCGTAAAGCCTATAATCAAGTCAAAAATGGCAGTTGTCGCCCCTACTGCAGCCAAAGAATCTTGACCAAGAAAACGCCCAACAATCAAGACGTCAGCTGTATTATAGAGTTGCTGAAAGATATTAGACAGCAAGATTGGAAAGGCAAAGCTTAACAGCGCAGGAAGAATAGGACCATGTATCAAGTCCACGGATCGTTTCTTATTCATAAAGCTATTATATCAGCTTTCTAAAGGAGCGACAAGGCTCTGTCACTAAGTTTGCAATCAATTGCTTACAGAGAGACAATTTGCTATAATCAAGAAAAGGAGGTCATTTATGAGTTTGACCAGTCAATTAATTACCGATGTATTTCCTGATCTGGATAAGGTTGAAAAGCTAAACAAGGAAGCATTCCCTGAGGAAGAACGAGTTCCTCTGTCAGAGTTTTTACGCTATCAAGACCGAGAAGATGCTCACTTTTTTGCCTTTTATAACCAAGAAGAGTTTGTCGGCTTTGCTTTTGCCATCTCCAATCCAAAGGCCTTCTATATCAGTTTTTTTGCCATCATGCCCCACTTGAGAAGCCACGGATATGGAAAAGAAATCATCGAAAAGCTGACTGATTTTTACCAGCGAACCATGTTACTAGAAGTCGAGCGATTGGATGAAGAATGCGATAACTTGGAGCAGAGAAAGGCTCGCATGGATTTCTATCACCAAAATGGTTTCAAAACAGCCAATGCTTTTCTAGAGTACGAAGGTTTGAGTTTTGAAATTCTCTACCGTGGCGACTATTTTGACGAAGAAGCCTATCGCGACATCTTCCAAAAGCTACAGAATGAACATTATTTTGACTTTCATATAGAGTATCGTCGTTTTAGTGACCATTAAACAAGACTTATCCATCCAGTGAAAAACCTCTCTTTTTCGATAGAAGCTACATATAAAAATGCATGTAATCATAGATTACATGCATTTTTTATTTTCAACTGATCAGAATAAACTTTTATTCTCTTTATGGCTTAAGCTTCTGCATTGCCTTCTGGAAGAAGGAAGTAGAGAACAGCATAAGCCAAGATTCCAGAACCACCAAGTAGAGTGAAGATGATCCAAAGTGCACGAACAAGTGTGTGGTCCATGTTAAAGTAGTCAGCGATACCAGCACAAACACCAGCAATCTTTTTGTCTTGTACGTTACGAACAAGGCGTTTTTCCATTATAGTAGTCTCCTTTTTATAGAATGATTTAATTTTATCATCAAATTAAAAAAATTGCAACAGTTTTTTTAATTTTTTTGATTAAATACTCTTTTATTACGCTTTTGAAACTTATGGAGACTTAATAATTAAACATAAAAAGCAGAGAAGGACTTCTCCGCTTTTATCTTTAATCTTCAATTTCGATTTCAAGTCCATCGCCTAGGTCAAGTGTTACTTCTTGGTTAGGTGCTAGATCTTCTGCGACAGAGGTAGGAGTTGTCCCTTCTTCATCTTCAATCAAGCCATATTGAACACGAACTTGATGGTCAATGGCATCAAAGATTTCTGGGTGATCCGCCAAGTATTTCTTAGCATTTTCAGATCCTTGTCCGATTTTTTCACCCTTGTAAGAGTACCATGCTCCCGCTTTTTGGATGATATCGAGATCACTTGCAATCTTCAAGAGCTCACCAGTCTTAGAGATTCCTTCTCCGTACATGATTTCAACAAAGGCTTCCTTAAATGGTGGAGCCACCTTGTTTTTCACGACCTTGATCTTGGTTTCCTTACCGACATTGGTATCTTTTTGGTCACCAGTTCCCTTGATTTGTGTGCTTCCACGAACATCCAAACGGACTGAAGCGTAGAATTTCAAAGCACGTCCACCAGGTGTTGTTTCTGGATTTCCAAACATAACCCCAACTTTTTCACGCAATTGGTTGATAAAGATGGCAATTGTTTTGGTTTTATTGATCGAAGCTCCGAGTTTACGCATGGCCTGGCTCATCATACGAGCTTGCAAACCAACGTGGCTGTCTCCAATATCCCCATCAATTTCCGCACGAGGTACAAGGGCCGCAACCGAGTCGATAACGACAAGGTCAACTGCACCTGAGTCAATCAATTTTCCAGCAATTTCAAGACCTTGTTCACCTGAGTCTGGTTGTGACAAGAGCAATTCGTCAATGTTCACACCAAGGGCTGCAGCATAGGCTGGGTCAAGAGCATGTTCCGCATCGATAAAGGCTGCAATACCACCTTCTTTCTGTGCTTGCGCAACAGCGTGAAGGGCAACCGTTGTCTTACCAGATGATTCTGGTCCATAGATTTCGATGATACGTCCTTTAGGATAACCACCTGAACCAAGGGCAATGTCAAGAGCCAATGAGCCTGAGCTCATCACTTGAACTTTTTGCTCCGCGCGCTCACCCAAACGCATGATGGAGCCTTTACCAAAGTCTTTCTCAATCAATTTAAGAGCATCGTTCAATGCTTTTTCACGGTCAGCTCCAAATTTTTTCCCAATTTCATCTAATTTTTTTGTTGGTTTTTTCGCCATTTTGTTCTCCTATATTCTACTGGTCCTTAGACCTATCTTTCATTATACCAAAATTTAGTCACTTAATAAAGCCTTGCGAACTAGGTTAAAGGCATGCATGACCGCAATATGTCGAACATCTGCTCGACTCCGTCCTGCTATATTGGCCTTGATCACCTCTGTTCCTTTTGCATGTGCCAGTCCAATAAAAACTGTACCAGCTGGATGCCCCTCTAGGCTATCTGGCCCAGCTACACCTGTCAGACTGACTCCGTAGTCAGACTTAGTCTTGATCCGTGCCTGCTCTGCCATTTTTCGAGCCGTAAAGTCAGAAACAACCCCGTGTTCTTTTAGCTCTTGCTCGGAAATATCCAGCATCTTAGACTTTTCTTCTAGGCTGTAAGTGACAAAACCGCCATTAAAGATTGCTGAAACGCCCGAAAAGTCTGCTAATGTCGCTTGAAAGAGACCTGCCGTCAAGCTTTCTGCCGCAGTAATGCTTTTCTGTCTCTTCTTTAGCTCTTCTACAACGACACTTGCGAGACTGGTTTCTTCTCCATATCCATAACAGATGTCTCGTAAAGAAATTCCCTCGAAAGTTTGGCGACTCAAGATTTGATTTTCTAGGATGTCCAGTGCTTGATCAGCCTTTTCTTGACTGACTGCTTTTGTAGACAAACGGAAGGTCACTTCTCCCGTCTTGGCATACGGCGCCAAAGTCGGATCGGTTTGATGGTCAATCAAATCCGCCAAAATGGTTACCAACTGACTCTCCCCAATTCCAAAGAAACGGAGCACTCGTGAGTACAGTTTGGTTCCTGTCATCAGCATGGGCAAGAGTTGATTTAATACCATAGGTTTCAATTCACTAGGTGGTCCTGGAAGGACCACGTAGGTTACACCATCCACTTCCAATACTCCTCCTACTGCTAAACCTGTCTCATTTGGCAGTGGAGTCGCCCCTTCTACAATTTGAGCTTGGCGCTCATTATTCGGTGTCCGAGCATAGTCAGGTCTATGAGCAAAGAAAATATCCAGTCTCTCTTGCGCTTGAGGGTCAAACACTAGATTTTTTTCTAAAAATTTTGCCAGGGTTTGTTTGGTCAAATCATCCTCAGTTGGTCCCAAGCCCCCTGTCAAAATCACAAGATTACTACGTTGACTCGCAATCTCCAGCAAGGACAAAAGACGAGCTTCATTATCTCCAACAGCAGTTTGGAAGTAGACATCTACCCCGATTTCGGCTAGTTTCTCTGATAAAAACTGAGCATTGGTATTGACAATCTGCCCTGTTAAAATTTCTGTTCCAACAGCAATAATTTCTGCTTTCATGTTTCCTCCTACTTATCTATTCGAATTTTTTTGAAAAAATCGCAGGAAATTTCCCACGATTTGATTCTTTTCTTATTCTGCTTCTTCGTTTGAAGCGTTCGTACTGGTTGAAGGTGCTGTCCGACCAAAGGCTGTTTCGTACAGTACCGCATTGGTTTCCAATTCTGTCACTGGCTCTTTACCTAGTGAACGACGCAAGAGATTTTGCATTTCGAGCATATGTTCTGAAGTGACAATCTGATAAGAAATTCCCTGTAGCTCAGCATCTTCCCCACGCAATTGATGCGTTTCGATATTCTTGAAAGAATCTTGATAGCCAAGCAATTGTGGAATGCTCTTAGCTGACAAGTCCACATTGGTCTGCATGTTATCACTCAAAGCTTTGAGGATACCTTGATAATGACTCACACTGTTTAGGCTCAAAACCTTCTCAACGATTTTTTGAATGACTTCACGTTGACGTTTTTGACGACCATAGTCTCCCTCTGGGTCTTGGTAACGCATCCGTGAATACACCAAGGCTTCCTCCCCATTCAAAGTTTGTTCTCCAACACCGATGGAAATCTTATTGAACTCTTCTTGGTCAGCAATCGAAATTGGGAAACCGAGTGTATTGTTGACGGTGATCCCACCAACTGCATCCACCAATTGTTGAAGCCCCTGCATGTTAACCATCACATAGCGGTCAATGTGGATATTCATCATCTTTTGAATAGTAGAAATTGCAAGTTCCGCACCACCATTAGCATAGGCCGCATTGAGTTTGGCTTCCTGAACTTGACCGTTTCCAGTCTCAATCTTGGTCAAAATATCCCGTTCCAAACTCATCATAGTGGTTTTCTTTGTTTTGGGATTAACCGTCAGGAGAATCATGGAATCACTATTTCCCGCCCACGGGTCTGTACGTTCCACATTTCCCGTATCTACCCCCATCAAGAGAATGGTCAGAGGCTCCGTCGCTTCGATAACGTTGGTTTCTTCCCCGATTTTTTTGTAAGTCTTTTTACTTAGGGTTTCTGTTCCCTGTTGGTAGATGGTATAGCCATAAACCGCTACACCTAAAACTGTTACTGCTAGGAAACCTAGCACCATTCCAATTAATTTTTTAATCATCTCGTTATTTATTTATCAGCTTGCCCATAAGACAAACATCTAAAAATATCCCTTCTGCTAAATAGGCTCCTCTTTCTTGTAAGCCTTCTGTGATAAATCCCATTTTTGAATAGAGGTGGACTGCAGCCTCGTTTCGTTTTTGTACACTAAGTTGCAAACGGCGCAAGACGCCACTGACTTTAGCCCACTCGATGCCTTCTTCTAGAAGTATAGTCGCCAAGCCTTGGTTCCAAAATTTCTTGCGAACTGCTAAAAAAATATCACCGATATGTCGAACTCTTAAATGTTGGTCCGCTGTAATATTTAAAACTCCTGCAATCTCATCATTCAGTAAGGCGAGGAGAGTAATTTGATTCTCTGATACAGCTTGTTTTTCGATAAAAAGAGCCATTTCAGAAGCTGTCATCATGATACCATTTTCATCCAAACTGGTAAAATCTGTCTCTTGACCGACACAATCTAAAAATGCAATTAAGTCTGTAGCATCTGATGTCTCTGCCTCACGAATACACAACTCATACTCCATCTTGAAGCTCCTTGATGAGTTGTTCAGCCCGAGAGCCATGAGCCGTAAAATGAAGACAACGCCCCTCAGCTTCTTTCAAAATTTCCAACTCCAAGTAAGAATCTGGTAAATCTTCACCCAAAAGATGCCCCCACTCAATAACAGTCACACCACCACCGAAGAGAAACTCATCCAAGTCAATAGAATCAGCATCACCTTCGATACGGTAGACATCCAAGTGGTAAAGTGGCAAACGCCCTTCGTACTCTCTGACAATGGTATAGGTTGGACTTTTAATCATTTGACGGATATCCAAGCCCTTAGCAAGGCCTTTTGTAAAGGTTGTTTTACCCGCCCCCAACTCTCCAGTCAAGATCAGAACATCGTCTTTTTGAAGCAAATGGCCTAATCTTTCTCCGAGAGCCAGAAGCTCTTCTTCATTTTTTGTGTGCATGCTACTATTATACCAAAAAGTTTTCTTTTGTGTGAATTTTCTTTATGGACTTACTATAACAATTTTGAAAAATTCTCCTCCACTTAAAAGAATACAACTATTGAAAAAACAAACAGGATATCCCGAATCAGGTGACCATAAAAGGAGATTTCCCTTTGAATACATTTTGGAAAAAGGAAACGTGCGCATAGAAAACCAACACTGATATAAATGAGAATCGAGGAAATCACTAAGGGATTCCTCAAAAAAACCATCGTAGCTAGAACGGAAATGACGACTGTTTTCTTTTTATTTAGGTGATTTTCTATATCGCGAAAAATTTTATCAAAAGGTAAGAAAATCAATAGATCTACTCCTAGCAAGAAAAAGAAGGAGGGTAAAAAGAGGTCAACCAATTCTTGTTGCAATTTGCTAGTAGTTTGGATGCTTTCTGAGAGAACCAGACAGGTTGCCAAAAGATTGACTACTAAAAGGAGGCAATAAACCAGACTCACTTTCTTTTGAACATGTAAAATACTGTGCCTAGACTGGTCTGCTGTATGGAAATAATTTATCCCAGCACAGAGAACAGAAATTCCTACTATCAAAATCAAAAAATAAGCATTGGTCTGTTTTAAAGATAAAAAGGTTTCTTTCCATAATAGACAACTAGAAAAACTAATCTGGACGACTGCAATCAACAACAATAGGCGAATTGATTTTACCATTTCTTTTCCCTCCCTATATGGGATTATACCTTGTGAGGAGTTTGAAATGATCGTTACCGCCTCAAGTGTCCTTTTTTTGTGCTCAACTGACCAAAAAACAGCTCTGTTGTGCACAGAACTGTTCTTTTACCAGTCTAATCCTTAAACCAGAGAGCAATTTCACGTTTTGCAGAAGCTTCCGAATCGGATCCATGAACTACATTTTGAATGGCTTGATTGTCTCCTGCAGCCTTGGCAAAATCTCCTCGGATAGTTCCTGGCAGAGCTTCTTCTGGTCGAGTAGCACCCATCATACTACGCCAGGTTTCAATCACTTTCGGACCTGATAGAATGCCCACCACTACTGGTCCTGAAGTCATAAACTGACGGATAGGAGGGTAAAAACTTTTTCCAACCAAGTCTTGATAGTGTTGGTCAATCAAATCTTTTGAAACTTTTGAAAGCAACTCTAATTTTTCGATTTTGAAACCTCGTTGCTCCATTCTTTGCAGAATTTCGCCAACCAGCCCTCTTTTCACACCATCTGGCTTAATGATAAAGAATGTTTGTTCCATACGGACACCTCCTTGGCATTTTAGTTCTTCTATTCTACCATACTTTATGAAAAAGTGGGAAAATTTTCTGAAATAAAGCAAAGAGAACCCAAAGGTTCTCTTGTTTGCTTTTATTCTACTGTTTCTTCAACTTGGATTTCCACAACTTCCTCTACAGGAGCAAGTTCTGCCTCTTCTTGTTCTGGAGCCAGATATTCTGCTTCATTGATAGCTTGTGGTTCAAGGTTCCGGTAGCGAGCCATACCAGTACCAGCTGGGATGATCTTACCGATGATAACATTTTCCTTGAGTCCAAGGAGATGATCTTTCTTACCACGGATGGCTGCATCTGTAAGGACACGAGTTGTTTCCTGGAAGGAAGCCGCTGACAAGAAACTATTGGTTTCAAGTGAGGCTTTGGTGATTCCCATAAGAACTGGGCGACCAGTCGCTGGAACTCCACCTGCGATAAGAACATCCTTGTTGGCATCTGTAAAGTCGTTGATGTCCATGAGAGTACCCATAAGAAGATCTGTGTCACCTGGATCCATGACACGAACTTTACGGATCATTTGACGAACCATTACCTCGATGTGTTTGTCACCGATTTCTACCCCTTGGCTACGGTAAACTTTTTGTACTTCACCAAGAAGGTAAGTTTCAACTGACAAGACATCACGAACAGCAAGGAGACGTTTTGGTTGGATAGAACCTTCTGTCAATGCTGCACCGCGAGAGACTTGGTCTCCAACTTCGACACGCATACGGGCTGTAAATGGAACCACGTACTCACCTTCGCCAGTTTCACCCTTAACAAAGACTTTCTTGGTACGAGTTGACGCGTCTTCTTCGATAGCTGTAACTTGTCCTTTGACCTCTGTGATGACCGCTTCCCCTTTCGGATTGCGGGCTTCAAAGATTTCTTGGACACGAGGAAGACCCTGAGTGATATCGGTATTTGAGGCAACCCCACCCGTGTGGAAGGTACGCATTGTAAGCTGTGTACCAGGTTCCCCGATAGATTGGGCAGCGATTGTACCAACTGCTTCACCAACTTCAACCGCATCACCAGTCGCCAAGTTGATACCGTAACAGTGACGGCAGACACCATGACGAGTGTTACATGTAAATACGGAGCGGATAGTCACTTCTTCCACACCAGCATTGACAATTTCACGCGCCTTGTCTTCTGTAATCAACTCATTTGGACCGATGATCACTGCACCAGTTTCTGGATGTTTAACAGTTTTCTTAGTGTAACGACCATTGAGACGCTCTTCGAGAGACTCGATCATCTCTTTTCCTTCTGCGATAGAACGGATCAAGAGACCACGGTCTGTTCCACAGTCGTCCTCACGGATGATAACGTCTTGGGCAACGTCAACCAAACGACGAGTAAGATAACCTGAGTCGGCTGTCTTAAGGGCCGTATCGGTCATACCTTTACGGGCACCGTGAGTTGAGAAGAACATTTCGAGTACTGACAAACCTTCGCGGAAGTTTGAAAGGATTGGCAATTCCATGATACGTCCGTTCGGAGCGGCCATCAGACCACGCATACCGGCAAGCTGTGAGAAGTTTGAGATGTTACCACGGGCTCCAGAGTCCATCATCATAACGATTGGGTTCTTAGGATCTTGGTTGGCAACTAAACGTTTCTCCAATTTTTCACGAGCTGCACGCCATTCAGCGGTAACAGCATTGTAGCGCTCATCGTCCGTAATCATACCTCGACGGAATTGTTTGGTGATTTGTTCTACACGTTTGTGTGATTCTTCAATGATTTCAGCCTTGTCTTCAACAACTGGGATATCGGCAATACCCACTGTCAAACCTGCAAGAGTTGAGTGGTGGTAACCGAGGTTCTTCATGCGGTCAAGTAGGGCAGATGTTTCTGTCGTACGGAAACGTTTGAAGATTTCAGCGATGATATTCCCAAGATTTTTCTTCTTGAATGGAGGGTTGAGTTCAAGATTGCTGATTGCTTCCTTGATATCTCCACCTAGTGGCAAGAAGTATTTAGCTGGAACACCTTCTGTTAAGTTGGCATTTGTTGGTTCTTGCAAGTAAGGTAGACCTTCTGGCATGATATCGTTGAAGAGGATTTTACCAACTGTTGTCAGCAAGACCTTGTGTTTTTGTTCTTCAGTCCAAGGTTTGTTGAGGCTATCTGTCGCGATACCAACACGTGAATGGAGGTGAACATAACCATTGCGGTAAGCCATAACCGCTTCGTCACGGTCTTTGAAGACCATTCCTTCGCCTTCACGACCAGCTTCTTCCATGGTCAAGTAGTAGTTACCCAAAACCATATCCTGAGATGGAGTAACAACTGGTTTACCATCTTTCGGATTCAAGATGTGCTCAGCAGCCAACATCAAGATACGAGCTTCTGCTTGAGCTTCTTCTGAAAGCGGTACGTGGATGGCCATTTGGTCCCCGTCAAAGTCGGCATTGTAGGCTTCACAGACAAGCGGGTGCAAGCGAAGGGCCTTACCATCAATCAAGACTGGCTCGAAGGCTTGGATACCCAAACGGTGAAGGGTCGGTGCGCGGTTCAAAAGAACTGGGTGTTCTTTGATAACTTCTTCCAGGATATCCCAGATGCGTTCGTCTCCACGTTCCACCAAGCGTTTAGCGGCTTTTACGTTTTGCACAATGTCGCGGGCAACGATTTCACGCATGACGAATGGTTTAAAGAGCTCGATCGCCATTTCACGTGGCACACCACATTGGTACATCTTAAGAGTTGGACCAACGGCGATAACGGAACGTCCTGAGAAGTCAACACGTTTACCGAGCAAGTTTTGACGGAAGCGTCCTTGTTTCCCTTTAAGCATGTGGCTCAATGATTTCAGTGGACGGCTACCAGGGCCTGTAATTGGACGACCACGACGACCGTTGTCAATCAAAGCGTCAACTGCTTCTTGAAGCATACGCTTCTCATTTTGAACGATGATACCTGGTGCATTCAACTCAAGCAAACGAGCCAAGCGGTTGTTACGGTTGATAACACGGCGGTAAAGGTCGTTCAAGTCAGATGAGGCAAAACGGCCACCATCCAACTGCAACATTGGACGAAGGTCTGGTGGAATAACTGGAAGGATGTTGAGAATCATCCATTCAGGTTTGTTTCCAGACTTGTAAAAGGCATCCAAAACATCCAAACGACGGATGGCTTTGACACGTTTTTGTCCAGTAGCTGTTTTCAACTCTTCTTTGAGTTCAGTAATTTCTTTTTCAAGATCTACTTGTTTCAAAAGGTCTTGGATGGCTTCGGCACCCATTTTGGCAACGAATGATCCATAACCATACTCACGCAAGCGCTCACGGTATTCGCGCTCTGTCATGATAGACTTGTGCTCAAGTGGTGTATCCTTCGGATCAATCACCACATAAGCCGCAAAGTAGATAACTTCCTCAAGGGCACGAGGGCTCATATCGAGGGTCAAGCCCATACGGCTTGGAATCCCCTTGAAATACCAGATGTGAGATACAGGAGCTTTCAACTCGATGTGCCCCATACGCTCACGACGAACTTTCGTACGCGTTACTTCAACCCCACAGCGGTCACAAACAATCCCTCTGTAACGAATGCGTTTGTACTTCCCACAAGCACATTCCCAGTCCTTTGTAGGACCAAAGATGACTTCGTCAAAGAGTCCTTCACGTTCTGGTTTCAAGGTACGGTAATTGATTGTTTCAGGTTTCTTGACTTCTCCATAAGACCATGAACGGACTTTGCTTGGAGAAGCTAGGGTGATTTGCATACTTTTAAAACGATTTACATCAACCACTATTTCTTCCCTTTCTATTTTAAGTGAACTGCTTATTCTTGTTCAGCAGCTTCTTCTGTTGCTTCCGCTTTTGTTGCTTTCTCAGCTTCTTCAGCTTCAAAGGCTGCTTTGGCCTCTTGGGCTGCTTTTTCGCGGGCTTTTTCAAGGTCATCTACGTGGATGACATCTTCGTCCATTCCTTCATCCAAGTCGCGAAGTTCCACTTCTTGGTCATCTTCGTCAAGAACACGCATGTCAAGACCAAGAGATTGCAATTCTTTGACAAGAACTCGGAAGGATTCTGGAACACCTGGTTTTGGAATTGGTTTTCCTTTTGTAATGGCTTCATAAGCTTTCAAACGTCCATTGATATCGTCAGACTTGTAAGTCAAGATTTCTTGGAGGACATTTGATGCACCGTAGGCTTCAAGAGCCCAAACTTCCATCTCACCGAAACGTTGTCCACCAAACTGAGCTTTACCTCCAAGTGGTTGTTGGGTGACGGTTGAGTATGGTCCGACTGAACGCGCGTGCAATTTATCATCAACCATGTGGTGGAGTTTGATCATGTACATGACACCAACTGATACACGGTTGTCAAACGGCTCACCTGTACGTCCATCGTAAAGGATTGTCTTAGCATCGCTATCCATACCTGCTTCTTTCACAGTGTCCCAAAGGTCTTCAGAACTTGCTCCGTCAAAGACTGGTGTTGCGATGTGGATACCAAGAGTACGGGCTGCCATACCAAGGTGGAGTTCCATAACCTGACCGATATTCATACGCGATGGCACCCCAAGTGGGTTCAACATGATATCGACTGGAGTTCCGTCTGGAAGGTAAGGCATGTCTTCTACAGGAACGATACGAGAGACAACCCCTTTGTTTCCGTGACGTCCGGCCATCTTATCTCCGACTTTGATCTTACGTTTTTGAGCGATGTAGACGCGAACCAGCATGTTAACACCTGATTGCAACTCATCACCATTTGCACGTGTAAAGATTTTAACATCACGAACGACACCATCGGCACCGTGAGGTACACGAAGAGAAGTGTCACGAACTTCACGAGACTTGTCTCCGAAGATAGCGTGCAAGAGACGTTCTTCAGCTGAAAGGTCTTTTTCACCCTTAGGTGTGACTTTACCTACAAGGATATCCCCTTCTTTAACCTCAGCACCGATACGGATAATACCCATTTCGTCAAGGTCTTTAAGAGCATCTTCCCCAACGTTTGGAATTTCACGAGTAATTTCTTCAGGCCCAAGCTTTGTATCGCGCGTTTCTGATTCATATTCTTCGAGGTGGACAGATGTGTAGACATCGTCTTTGACCAAGCGTTCACTCATGATAACGGCATCCTCGAAGTTGTAACCTTCCCAAGTCATATAGGCAACGATTGGGTTTTGTCCAAGCGCCATTTCCCCTTTTTCCATAGAAGGTCCGTCAGCGATAAAGTCGCCTTTTTCAACGACATCGCCAACTTTAACAAGCGTGCGTTGGTTGTAAGCAGTACCTGAGTTTGAACGACGGAATTTTTGGATGTGGTAAACATCCAATGAACCATCTTCGCGGCGTACTTCTACCTTGTCAGCATCTGCGTATGTAACTTTACCATCATACTGGGCAATAACAGCAGCACCAGAGTCATGAGCTGCTTGGTATTCCATACCAGTACCAACGTAAGGTGCTTTTGGATCAATCAATGGCACGGCCTGACGTTGCATGTTGGCACCCATGAGGGCACGGTTGGAGTCATCGTTTTCCAAGAAAGGAATACATGCTGTCGCAACGGCAACTACCTGTTTTGGTGACACGTCCATGTAGTCAACCACTTCTGCTGGATACTCTTGGTTGACCCCTTGGTGACGTCCCATGACAACTTTTTCAGCAAAGGTTCCATCTTCGTTAAGACGAGAGTTGGCCTGCGCTACAGTGAATTCATCTTCTTCATCGGCTGTCAACCAAACGATTTCATTCGTAACAACACCTGTTTCACGGTCAACCTTACGGTATGGTGTTTGAACAAATCCATACTTATTCAAGTGTCCGTAAGATGACAAGTTATTGATCAAACCGATGTTAGGTCCTTCAGGTGTCTCGATTGGGCACATACGACCGTAGTGAGTGTAGTGCACGTCACGAACTTCATATCCAGCACGGTCACGAGTCAAACCACCAGGTCCCAAGGCTGACAAACGGCGTTTGTGAGACAACTCAGAAAGCGGGTTGTGTTGGTCCATGAACTGTGACAACTGTGATGAACCAAAGAATTCTTTAACTGCAGCTGTTACAGGACGGATGTTGATGATTTGTTGTGGTGTCAAGACTTCATTATCCTGAACAGACATGCGTTCACGGACATTACGTTCCATACGAGAAAGTCCAAGACGTACTTGGTTGGCAAGCAATTCACCAACTGCACGGATACGACGGTTCCCAAGGTGGTCGATATCATCCACACGTCCGATACCTTCCGCCAAGTTGAGGAAGTAGCTCATCTCTGCAAGGATATCCGCAGGAGTTACAACACGAACCTTGTCGTCTGGATTGGCATTTCCGATGATGGTTACAACACGGTCTGGGTCCGTTGGGGCAACAACCTTGAATTTTTGAAGGACAACTGGTTCTGTCAGAACAGCTGCATCGTTTGGAATATAAACGATCTTGTTCAAGTCGCCATCCAAATGACTCTCGATACTTTCGATCACGCTACGAGTCATAACGGTACCCGCTTCTACCAAGATTTCACCAGTTTCAGGGTCTACCAATGGCTCCGCAATGGTTTGGTTGAGCAAGCGTGTTTTAACGTTGAGTTTTTTATTGATCTTGTAACGACCAACTGCTGCCAAATCGTAGCGGCGTGGGTCGAAGAAACGTGCCACAAGCAAGCTACGTGAGCTTTCAGCAGTCTTAGGCTCACCTGGACGAAGGCGTTCGTAGATTTCTTTCAAGGCTTCGTCTGTACGAGAGTCCATTGGATTCTTGTGAATATCTTTTTCAACAGTATTGCGAACCAATTCGCTATCACCAAAGATATCAAAGATTTCATCATCACCTGAGAAACCAAGCGCACGAACTAAGGTCGTAAATGGAATCTTACGAGTACGATCGATACGAGTATAAGCGATGTCTTTTGAGTCGCTTTCAAGTTCCAACCAAGCTCCACGGTTAGGGATAACAGTTGAGCCGTATCCCACTTTACCGTTCTTGTCTACTTTGTCGTTAAAGTAAACACCTGGTGAGCGGACCAACTGAGAAACGATAATACGTTCACCACCATTGATGATGAAAGTACCCATTTCGGTCATGATTGGGAAATCACCAAAGAAGACTTCTTGGGTCTTGATTTCGCCTGTTTCTTTATTGATCAAGCGGAAGGTTACAAAAATTGGTGCTGAGTAGCTAGCATCGTGGATACGTGCTTCTTCGAGCGTGTATTTTGGTTCCTTGATTTCATATCCAACAAATTCCAACTCCATAGTTTCTGTGAAGTTTGAAATTGGCAATACATCTTCAAATACTTCCTTAAGACCGTGATCTAGGAAATCTTTGAATGAATCCGTTTGAATTTCAATCAAATTTGGTAAGTCAAGAACTTCTTTGATTCTTGAAAAACTACGACGGGTACGATGTTTCCCGTATTGAACGTCATGTCCTGCCAAGATGATTCTCCTTTGTAAATAAATTCCAAGCCTTGTCAATCAGGCTTTTCTAATCGTCATATGGTTTTTAAAACCCCTATCACCGTGTCCTTTTGATTAATTTTCAGAATCTTTAAATCTTTGTTACAAGCGCTCAAAAACCTGAAAAAAAGCACAAAAAGAGCAGCTAAATCTGACTTTTTCAGAAGATTTAACTGCTGTGAGCCTTGTCTGGACAATATTTCAGACAAAACCTACGACAAATGATTATTTTCATTATACCCTATTTAGCTAGATTTTTCAAGGTTTTTTTACTATTTTTTAAACAATCTTTTCCTATGTATTATTTTAAAATTTCAAGAGAATGAAGCATTATATTTTCTCTTAAAAGTTAGGAAAACGCTTGCACTAATGTTTACCTCGTGCTATACTGATAGGGAACAACTACACAAGGAGAATTGTGATGAAAAAGATCCCATCTCAAACTGAGAAAAAAATGATTTATGGTATCCGTTCCTTGAAGAACGGAACTGGTTCTGTCCTTATTGGTGCCAGCATTATCCTGCTTTCTGCTGCAATGCCAACTATTTCGGCTAACGAAAACCTGCCTCAAACTCAGGAAAATACCAGCGCTGTGATCAAGGCCCCTACTGAGACTGAAACGAGTCAAACTCAAACGGAAACGCCTATTTCTGAACAAAAGAATGCAAACGCTTCCCTTGATTCTAAAAAAGAAGCTCCAGCTGGGGAAACTACTACAGCGCCAGCAACACCCAAAACAGAAGATGCTACTACAAGCCAGGCTAACAGCAAGGAAGAGAAAGTAGATAACAGCACTGCAACGCCAACTTCAGATCAAAAACCACAAGCTGACGCATCCTCTGAAGAACCCATCGAAGACAACCACTTCCGTATCCATGTAAAAAAACTCCCTGAAGAAAACAAGGATTCTCAAGGTCTTTGGACTTGGGACGATGTTGAGAAGCCGTCTGAAAACTGGCCCAATGGAGCCAAGTCCTTCAAGGATGCCAAGCAAGATGACTACGGTTATTACCTAGATGTCAAACTCAAAAATGAGCAAGCCAAGAAAGTCAGCTTCCTCATCAACAATACCAAGGGGGATAACCTGACGGGAGACCGTTCTGTAGAGCGCCTCTCTCCAAAAATGAACGAGGCCTGGCTAGATGAAAACTACAAGGTATACAACTACCGCCCTCAACCAGCAGGAACTATTCGTGTCAACTACTACCGCACCGATGGAAACTATGACAAAAAATCTCTCTGGTATTGGGGCGATGTTAAAAACCCAAGCAGTGGAGAATGGCCTGACGGTACTGACTTTACAGCAACTGGAAAATATGGCCGTTACATTGATATCCCACTCAATGAAGCTGCAAGAGAATTTGGATTTTTATTACTAGACGAAAGCAAGAAAGGCGATGATGTGAAAATCAGAAAAGAAGATTATAAATTCACTGATCTAAAAAATCACAGTCAGATTTTCCTCAAAGATGATGACGAAACCATCTACACTAACCCCTACTATGTGCACGATATCCGCATGACTGGTGCCCAACACGTGGCTAAATCTCGTATCGAAAGCAGTTTTTCTACCCTCGTTGGAGCTAAGAAAGACGATATCCTCAAACACTCCAGCATCACTGATTACCAAGGGAATAAAGTAGCTATCACAGACGTGGAAGTGGATGAGGCAGGTAAAAAAGTGACCTACATCGGCGACTTCTCTGACACTCAACACCCGTACACTGTCAGCTACAATTCAGACCGCTTTACCACACGTTCAAGCTGGCGCCTCAAGGATGAATCCTACAGTTACGATGGGCCACTCGGCGCAACTCTAAAAGAAGATGGCAAGCGTGTTGACCTCACCCTCTGGTCTCCAAGTGCTGATAAGGTTTCCGTTGTTGTCTATGACAAGAAAGACCCTGAAAAAGTAGTTGGAACTGTCGCCCTTGAAAAAGGAGAAAAAGGAACCTGGAAACAAACTCTGGATGCAAACTCTGGTCTCGGTATCAGCAACTACACTGGCTACTACTACCACTACCAAATCGAGCGCCAAGGTAAAACTGTCCTCGTTCTTGACCCTTATGCCAAATCATTAGCGGCTTGGAACAGTGACCTAGCAAAAACAGATGCCGCTCATAAGGTCGCTAAAGCTGCCTTTGTCGATCCAGCGAAGTTAGGTCCGCAAGACTTGACCTATGGAAAGATTCGTAACTTCAAATCACGTGAAGATGCCGTTATCTATGAAGCTCATGTACGTGACTTCACTTCGGATCCTGCCATCGCAAAAGACTTGACCAAGCCATTTGGTACCTTTGAAGCCTTTATTGAAAAACTGGACTATCTCAAAGACTTGGGTGTGACCCACATCCAGCTCCTTCCAGTCTTGTCCTACTACTTTGTCAATGAATTGAAAAACCATGAACGTTTGTCTGCCTACGCTTCAAGCAACAGCAACTATAACTGGGGATATGACCCTCAAAACTACTTCTCCTTGACTGGTATGTACTCAAGCGATCCTAAGGATCCAGAAAAACGTATCGTAGAATTCAAAAACCTCATCAACGAAATCCACAAACGTGGCATGGGTGCTATCTTGGACGTGGTCTACAACCATACTGCAAATGTTGATATTTTTGAGGATATTGAGCCAAACTACTACCACTTTATGGATGCAGACGGAACTCCACGTACCAGCTTTGGAGGTGGCCGTTTGGGAACTACCCACTACATGTCTAAACGTGTCTTGGTAGACTCCATCAAGTATCTGGTTGAAACCTACAAAGTAGATGGTTTCCGCTTCGATATGATGGGTGACCACGATGCAGCTTCTATCGAAGAAGCGTACAAAGCTGCACGCGCCCTCAATCCAAATCTTATCATGCTAGGTGAAGGCTGGAGAACCTATACAGGCGATGAAAATACGCCTGTACAACCTGCTGACCAGTCTTGGATGAAGAAAACAGATACTGTTGCTGTCTTTTCAGACGACATCCGTAACAACCTCAAGTCTGGCTATCCAAACGAAGGTCAACCTGCCTTTATCACAGGTGGCAAACGCGATATCAATACCATCTTTAAAAATCTGATTGCCCAACCAACCAACTTTGAAGCAGACAACCCTGGAGATGTTATCCAGTATATCGCAGCCCATGATAACTTGACCCTCTTTGATATCATTGCCCAGTCTATCAAAAAAGACCCAAGCAAGGCTGAGAACTATGCTGAAATCCATCGTCGTTTGCGACTTGGAAACCTCATGGTCTTGACTGCTCAAGGGACTCCGTTTATCCACTCTGGTCAGGAATATGGACGTACCAAACAATTCCTTGATCCAGCCTATAAGAATCCTGTCTCAGAGGATAAGGTTCCAAACAAGTCTCACTTGTTACGTGACAAAGACGGCAAGCCTTTTGTCTATCCTTACTTTATCCATGACTCTTACGACTCTAGTGATGCTGTCAACAAGTTTGACTGGACCAAAGCTACAGATAGCAAAGCATATCCTGAAAATGTCAAGAGCCGTGACTACATGAAAGGTCTGATCGCCCTTCGTCAATCTACAGATGCTTTCCGACTCAAGAGTCTGCAAGATATCAAGGAGCGCGTCCACCTCATTACTGTCCCAGGCCAAAACGGTGTTGAAAAAGAAGACGTGGTCATCGGCTACCAAATCACTGCTCCAAATGGAGATATCTACGCAGTCTTTGTCAATGCAGATGATAAGGCTCGTGAATTTACTCTAGGAACTGCCTTTGCTCACTTGAGAAAGGCTGAAGTCCTCGCAGATGAAAACCAAGCAGGACCAGTAGGAATCGCTAAACCTCAAGGTCTTGAATGGACTGAAAAAGGTTTGAAATTGAACGCTCTCACTGCCGTTGTTCTCCGCTTGTCTCAAGGCGGTGCCATTGTCGCCCCAGCTGTGGAAGAAAAACCAGAATTTGATCTTTCTAGCTTGAATGTCGAACAAGAACAAGACCAGGTCCAAAACCTAGCAGCCAATCCTGACTCTCAAGAAACTGCTACAGAGGCTCACTCTCAGAACCTCCTTCCAAACACAGGAACTGAGAGAAAATCCCTCCTTGCCCTTGCTGGATTCAGTATCCTTGCCCTTCTCGGACTTGGATGGTTGATAAAAAACAAGAAAAAGAAATAACACTCAATGAAAATCAAAGGGTAAACTAGGAAGCTAATCGCAGGCTGCTCAAAGCACAGCTTTGAGCTTGTAGATAAGGCGAAGCTGACTTGGTTTGAAGAGATTTTCGAAGAGTATAAACTAGCCCTCCTATAGAAAAATACCCCATGATTAGAAGACTCTTCTAGCCATGGGGTGTTGTTTTTATGATACACTTATCTATCAAATCATATATTCTACACTATAGGTGGCATCTGATAAGATACGAGCTAGGAACTGCTTGGTTCGTTCTTCTTGTGGACGACTAAAGAAATCGTGGGGATTATTCTCCTCTACGATACGGCCTCCATCCATGAAAATAACGTGGTTTGCGACATCTCTAGCAAATCCCATCTCATGCGTAACGACTACCATGGTCACACCTTCTCCCGCCAACTGTTTCAGAACATCCAAAACATCTCCAACCAACTCAGGATCTAGTGCAGATGTTGGTTCATCTAGCAAAATGACCTCGGGCTTGACGGCAATAGCACGCGCAATTCCTATTCGTTGTTGTTGTCCTCCAGATAGTTGTGAAGGGTAGTAGTCTTTGTAGGCCAGTAAACCAACTTTTTCCAAGGCAGATTCTGCACGTTTGAGCGCTTCTTCCTTGGGAACTTTACGAGCCACGATTAGACCTTCTAGAATATTTTCCAGAGCAGTTTTATTTGCAAAGAGATTGTAGTGTTGGAAAACAAAGGCTGTTTTTTGGCGAATTTCTAGAATGTCTTTCTTGCTTAATTTGGCTAAGTCATAGGTTTTTCCTGCCAAGGTCAAACGGCCACTGTCAGCTTTTTCTAAGTGATTAAGACAACGGAGAAAGGTCGTTTTCCCCGAACCTGATGGTCCTAAGATAACGACGACATCCCCTTGATTGACCTGGAGATTGACATCCTCCAGTACCTGCCTCTCTCCAAATGTTTTTGCGATATGTTCTACTTGTAACATCCTGTCCTCCTATACAAAACGCGCGCTAGATGCTTTTGCACTCTTTTCTTTTTTCACATAGCCTTTTTCCAGTAGGGAGAAGCCCCACTGAATCAAACCACAGATCAAAATATACTGCAAAAAGATCACAAAATAAGACTCAAAATACTGGTAACCGTAGGACGCTTCTACACGAGCAATAGCGGTGATGTCCTTGATAGTCATAACAAAGACCAGGGAGGTCCCTTTGACGATATTGATCACCAGATTGGCCAAGTTAGGCAAGGCTGAGCGCAAGGCTTGAGGAAAAACAATCCTTAGATAGGCCTGGGTCGTAGTCAAGCCAATCGCATGCGCTGCCTCTAGTTGTCCCTTGTCCACCGTCAAGATGGCTGAACGCAAAATCTCCGATAAACTCCCGACTGTCATCAAACTATAAATGATAAAGGCATAATAGAGAGGATCAAGCTTGAAAATATCAAAGTCACTTCCTATGCTTTTGAGAAATTGATTCAGCAGGCTTGGAAACAAACTATAAAAGAAGAGAATCAATAAAATCGGAGGAGTCGCTCGGATAAAGGCCAGATAGACCAGAGAAAAACTCCTCACACCTCGAACCTTGTAAATCTGCCCCAAGGCTAAAAATAGAGCCGGTAAAAAGCTTAAGACCATAGCCACAATCATGATAATCAAGGTGATTGGCACACCCTTCAAGGTCTCCAGAAAGGTCTTTACAATATAGTCTATATCCATTTCTTACCTCCCTTTTGTTTCCAAAGACTTCTCAAGCAAACGACTCAAGCTAGAAATAACCAAGGCAATCCCCCAGTAAAGAAGCGCAACTGCCGTATAGGTTTCCAGAGAGTAGTTCCCTAAATTGCGACTGATCAAGAGATTGCCTGCCCCCATAACATCAACAAAACCAATCGTATAAGCCAAGGCAGCATCCCGCATGAGATTGAGAATAGCGGTTGTTATATTGGGAAGAGCAACTTGAAAAGCTTGAGGAAAAATGATTCTCCAAAAAGTCTGACTTGGAGTCAAACCAATACTAAGCCCGGCCTCTGTCTGCCCCTTTGGAATAGCTTGATAGGCCGCCTTGAAAACCTCGGCAACTATAGCCGCAAACAAGAGAATCATCGTCAGGAGAACAAAAATAGTTTTAGACCAGTTGTTGATGTCCAAGCCAAGCCACCATTTCAGAAATTCTGGCAAGCCATAAAAGACTAGAAAAAGCAAGACAATCGGCGGTGTACAACGTAGGGTAAAGATATAGCCTTTGGAAATCGCTGCAAAACTCTTGTCTTCTCCTACTTGCGCCCAGGCCAAGAGACCTCCAAAAAGGGAACCAAGAAGAGTGGTAAAAAAGAGAATGGACAAGGTCATAGGAAGTGCCTGCCATAAGGTCGGTAAGAACTGAAAGACCTTGGAAAAATCATAAGAAACCATGCAAAACCCTTTCTAGTCTTGGAATTTCTGGTCTAGTCTTTGTCTACATAACTAAAGACATCTTCTTTAAAGTATTGCTGAGATAGCTTAGCAAGCGTCCCATCTTCTTTCAACTCTTTGATTGCTTTTTCGTATTCTTTAGCGAATTGCTCACCCTTTTCATCACGGTGAATCAAAGGATAAGTTGGAATGCCCTTGTATGGGAACCAGCTGAGTTTATCCGCATATTGGTGGTAAGGACCATCTTCTGCTGTAACTGCTTTTTCAAAGGACAGTTTGATATCAAAGAAGGCGTCATAACGTCCTTCTAAGACCCAGGCATAGGCATCTGCCACTTTAAAGGATTCAGCAGCTGTTAGCTCAATCGGTGCATCCTGATGTTTTTCATTGTAGCTGGTGATAACATTCCATTGAGCATTCTGTGGAGAGATGGGAACCAATTTCCCTTTATTCTTAGCAAAGTCATCAATGGTTTTGTATTTCTGTTCATCTTCTTTTCTGACAGTAAATCCGATGATGCTCGCTCCCACTGGTTCAGATGGAATGACAAACTTTTTAGCTCGTTCATCTGTGTACCAAGCTCCCTTGGTTCCGATGTCATACTTTCCTGATTCCAGACCAATCAAGAGGTCGTCATCACTGGTACCCGTATATTCAAATTGATAGTTTGCCAACTTCTCATCAACAGCCTTCAAAACAGCTACTTCATAACCATCTGATTCCCCTTTTTCATTGACAAAGTCATAAGGTACATAGTTTTGTGTATGGGCAACCTTCAAGGTTATAACTTCAGCAGACGAAGCCGTTTCTCCATCCTTGGCTGGAGCACCAGCTAAACTTCTCCCGATAATCGTTGCCCCAATTACTGCAACAACTGCTACACCACCGATAATCCCTGCTTTTTTACTCATCTTTTTCTCCTTTAGTTTTCAAGCGCTTCTCTCACCCACTGGATACGTTCAACTGTGATATCACTTGGAATGGTACAATCTGCCCCAAGTACCAAGCCCTGTTCCCCAGCTTCTGCAACTAGTTTCTTTGCCTCAGCCTGAATGGCATCCTTGCTACCAGTATACAGTAAGCCTGTCTTGCCATTTTCGAATCCTCCAAGAACCGTACGTCCCTTGAAAATCTCACGACCTTCCTTGAGAGTGATTCCCTCTGGTCCTACAGCCCAGTTAAAGACTTGGGCTGGATAATCTGCAAAAAGGTGAATATCATTTCGCGCTCCCTCGTAACCACAGATATGAAGAACAGTGACGCCACCAACAGCACTAGCTGCTTCCAGAACCGTTATCTCGCTAGGTGCAATGACGGCTTGATAATCTGCTGCCGACACTCGTTGATCTTGGATACTCTGCACGCTGAGGTAGATTCCGTCAGCACCAGCCTCTTCGATGACAGCTCGACTGAGACTCGCAATATCCTCTGCAATCACATCCAACACCTTCTTAAGGGCTTCAGGATCTTCCACCAGAAAATCTGCAATGAGGTCATCCCCACCAGATACTTCCCCAAGCAACCACTTGAGATAGGTCACAGGAGCAAAAATATTGTAAATCGCAACGATATCTTCTGTAAACTCTTGCTTGATTTTCTTAACCAAGTCCACCTGATCTTTTATCCAAGCATGGTCTGATCCAAGTGGTTGAATGGTCGCCAATTCTTGAAGTGACTTTCCTTTGGCAATCGCTGGATTTGGATAAGCAAAGTAGCCATCACTCATGAGTTTGATAAAGTCTGGCTGAACTTCTCGGATAAAGCGCTTATGGCCCTCAATATTCTTCTCGATAATGACTGGATTTGAGAATCCATGTAGCCATTCGTCTTCGGATGTGAAATGGTGCCAAAAACCAACTGGCACACGATCAACCTTTTCACCTTTAAATGCTTTTAAAACCCATTCTTTTTTTTCTGACATTCTTATTCTCCATTTCTTACTTTTTCAACTAATAAACTGCTTGCGATATCATTCGAGCGTAGAAAGGGAAGACTGGACTTGGAAAAATCCTGAACTCCACGACATCTCTCTCCATTTTTGCAGTGCCCATTTTTTACGACGCTTATGGCAACCAAGGCCAGCAAACCGACAACTGCAATGAAGATGCCCCATCTTTTACTTTTCATAGCTCCTCCTTTTAGAGAACAGCTGCCTGCCGAATCCAGTCCAACCTCTCTAAGTCAAAGTCATCTGGAACAGTACAGTCAGCTCCCAGAAGAACGCCTTTACTACCAGCTTCAGCCAGCAACCGTCTTGTTTCATCTTGCAATTCCGCTTTGGAACCTTGATAAAGCAAGCTTTTCTTGCCATTTTCGAATCCACCTAAAACGGCCTTATCTCGGAATAACTCTTGACCCTGTGTCAAACTAACATCCTCATGGTGGGTCGCCCAGTTGACCACTTGAGCTGGATAGTCCTTAAATATCGTCACATCATTGCTCGCACCTTCAAAACCACAGATATGGAGGATATTGGTCCCACCAACCTGATTGGCTGCCTCCAAAATCGCTATATTGCTCGGTTCGATATAGGTTTTGTAGAGTGCTGGTGTAATGCGCTCATCTTGAATTTCCTGGGTGCTGAGGTAAATCCCGTCAACACCGCCTTGCTGGATGATTTTCTGAGTTAGGATAGCAATATCTCCTGCAATCACATCTAGAATCGCTCTGAATTGCTCAGGATTTTCAAGCAATAAATCAGCTACTTCCTTATCACCTCGAGAAGTTTCTGTACGGAACCAGCGCTTGAGGTAGGAGATCGGCGAAAAGATATTGTAGAAAGAAGCAATCTCTTCGGTAAAGGTCTCTCGAATCGCTTGTACCACTTCCACCTGTTGCTGAATCCATGGGTGTTCCTCACCAATCGACTCAATAGAAGTCAGCTCCTGAATGCTTGCAATCTTAGGACTATAGACATTACTTGGATAAAGGAAAAAACCGTCGCTCATGATTTTGACAAAATCAGGACAAATCCTTTCCACATAGTTGCGATGCCCGTCAACACTCTTTTGAAAGATACGTGGATTATTTAATCCCTGCCCCTTTTCTTCGAGTGTTACAAAATGAAACCAAAATCCGACAGGAACTCTTTCCACTTCATCGCCTCGAATCGCTCTAAAGACTAGATCTCTTTTACTTGCCATACCTTTCTCCTTCCATTTGGATTGAAACCATCTTACCACTCCTTTTTTCCTTTTCCCAATATATATTGACTATCAACTCGATTAGAAATTTTTATATCTATAAAGAAAAAAATCCCTGAAAAGCTTGATGTTACTAGCCTTTCAAAGATTCACTTTATTTTCATCTATTTTCCAAAAAGAAGCTGATATAGATTTTCTATCAAGCCGATTGAATTTTTTTATATCCATCTTCATTCCCAAATTAAGTACATAATTTTATCCTAATACCAAATTACTACTGAAAAATTTCTTTTCTCTCGGTATTTCCTTGCACAAATCCCATGAAAACGCTACAATATTAATAGACTATTATTAGGAGGATGGGATTATGAAAATATCCAAAGTTACCATTACAATTGCTTCTACACTTACTTCCGTCATTTTACTGACTGGCTGTGGTACAAATTCGGCAAATTCACAGACAACACAAAGTAGTACATCTGATAATCAGGTTACAATGACCTATGATCAGTTGCGTTCAAGAGAAAATACTATGTCAACTCTTTGGTATCAAAAAGCAGCTGAAACCAAGGCACTCTATCTACAAGGTTACAATGTCGCTACTGATCGTTTGAAAGAACTACTAAAAACACAGACAGATAAACCCTACTCTATCGTTTTGGACTTAGACGAAACAGTATTAGACAATAGCCCTTATCAAGCGCAAAATGTCAAAGATGGAACAGCATTTACCCCAGAAAACTGGGATGTCTGGGTAAAAAAAGCTGCAGCCAAGGCTGTACCAGGTGCTAAAGACTTTCTCCAATTTGCAGACCAAAACGGTGTCCAAATTTACTATGTATCTGACCGCACGATAGATCAGGTAGATGATACGATCAAAAACCTAGAAAATGAAGGAATCCCTGTACAAAGCCGCGATCATCTCATGTTCTTAGAAAAAGGCGTCAAATCTAAAGAAGGTCGTAGACAAGCAGTCCAAGAAAAAACCAACTTAGTCATGCTACTAGGAGACAATCTTGTGGACTTTGCAGAGTTTTCAAAGACCTCTGAAACTGAGCGCGACCAAAAATTAGAGGAATTACAAAAAGAGTTTGGTCAGAAATTCATCATTTTCCCTAACCCAATGTACGGATCATGGGAAAGCACTGTTTACAATGGTAATAAATTGGATGCCAAGGGTCAAACTGAAGAGCGCCAAAAAAACTTACAAGGTTTTGATAAATAAAATAAGGGAGCTATCTACCAGTTTACACCAACCACAAGATATCGTATTTGTGAGAATATCAAAAAGACGATTTCCAAGCGGAGATCGTCTTTTAATAGGACAGACTTCTCCAATTCAAAATGTACTTCATTTAGTATAGATGTAGCCATAAATCATATTTTCTAAGTGGTTTATACATGACTATCCGTCAGGGAAAGCAAATATGCAAAATTTAGAAATTTTGATATAATAGAACTATCAAAAAGTAAAGGAATGATTGGTATGAAAGCAATCACAGCTCACAGCTCACAGCTCACAGCTCACAGCTCACAGCTCACAGCTCACAGCTCACAGCTCACAGCTCACAGCTCACAGCTCACAGCTCACAGCTCACAGCTCACAGCTCACGCTGATTATGTAATCAAGCGTATTTTTTGTCAAGCCCTAAAACAGACTTTTTCACATTTTTGTGAGAAGGTCTTTTCTGTTGTGTATGAAAGTGAGGGACTTGCATGAGTCAGGCATTCGAAACAGCGATTCAACAAGCCCTGCGAGAGGTGGTAGAAAGCTTTGATGAACAGTATGTAGCTGAGGGACTATTAAAAAAAGACGCTATTATAGTAGATTTAGATAATTATAAACCTGAGTTGGTTGAAAAGATTTTGACAAATGCAATTCTAAATGAAGCGTTTACTGAGGATATTGCTAGTGCGACAATTTTGAAAATCAATGATATCATTCAAATGCTTGAAGTTGATGAATATTGGTCAAACTCTTACACGCGTTACACCAACAAAATCGGATTAGCAGCAGATAATCGCTATCTAGATGAAACAACAGACGTTGTCCTAAATTTCCCCTACAAAGATGGTATCTTAAAAGCTGGTATGACTAAAGACGATGTATCGAGGGAAGATGCTGAAGAATCCTTTTTAAATGAGATAGTTGCTAGAGAAGAGATTGATGTCCTCCTTGATGAAAAGATTTTTAAAAATACTAAGAAATATGACAAAAATGGCTCTTCTCCTGTATCAGAAATCAAGGATACGGATAACCTGATTATCAAGGGAAACAACCTGTTAGCACTCCACAGTTTGAAAAAACGATTTAGTGGAAAAATTAAAACAGTTTTTATTGACCCACCTTACTACTTCCTGAAAACTAAACCGACAGATACGTTTACCTATAATTCTAATTTTAGTTTATCCAGCTGGTTAACCTTCTTAAAGAACAGGCTATCAATCGCTTATCAGCTTTTATCGTATGATGGTTTACTTTTTTTAAGCATGAGTGATGAAGGAACTCACTATCTTAAAGTCATGATGGATGAGATTTTTGGAATTGAAAACTTTATTGCCGATGTTACTTGGGAAGCTAGAAGTTCAGTTTCAAGTGATGGTTTGTTTTCAATGAACAGTAATCATATTTTGGTCTATGCTAAAAATAAAGACGCCATTGATAAAAATGATTTTAGGTTAGCTCTTGATATTGAAACATTTAAGTATGATGATAATGATGGACGAGGTCCATATAGGCTTGAACCATTCGATGCTCCAAATATCCGAAAAAATCTTCAATATGAAATAACCAATCCCAATACCAGAGATATCTACATACCTCCAAAAGGACGATGCTGGAGAACTACAAAAGAGAATTATGAAAGATGGTTGGCTGATAATCGTATTCGATTTGGTGCCAACGGAACATCAAAACCACAACTTAAAGCCTATTATTCAGAAGTAAAAATGGCAGGTAAAGGTAAGGCAAGTAGTTCAATTTGGACAATTCAGCCTAATAGTATTACTTGGAGAGAAACCAATACAAATACTTCTGCAACAAAGCACCAACAGGAGTTATTTGGAGAAGAAGTATTTACTAATCCAAAACCAGAAGAGTTAATTAAACGCGTCTTAGAACTATCTACAAATGAAGGTGATCTTGTCCTTGACTTCTTTATGGGTTCGGGAACTACTGCAGCAGTTGCTCACAAGATGAATCGTCAGTACATCGGTATTGAACAAATGGATTATATTGAAACAGTTTCTATAGAAAGATTAAAGAAAGTTATTGATGGAGAACAAGGTGGCATTTCTCAAGATGTTGCTTGGTCTGGCGATGGTTCATTCATTTATGCTGAATTAATGGACAAAAATGCAACCTTTATTAATGCTGTCCTTAACTCTAAAAATTCTGAGGAATTAAAAGCTATCTTTGATAACTTGAAATCTACACTTGATTTTGATTTTAGAGTGGATTTACAAGAAGTTGACCAATCTATCTGGGATGAAGATTTTGAAATGCAGAAAAAAATTCTTGTGAAAATTATTGACAAAAACCAGCTCTATCACAACTACTCCGAAATTGATGATGAAACCATTAAATCGCAATTATCTCAATCAGATTATGATTTCAATAAGAGTTTTTATGGGGAGAAATGATGGTTAGAAAAGCAAAGAAAAAAGAACTGATCTTTGAACTCTTCGATGAATTGAAACAGCTGGATATGGATATTTTGAACGAACAGCATGGTTGGGAATTACCACAGTATATTGTAGAAAATCTCAAGCATGAACCACGTTCTTATCAAAGTGAAGCTATTCGCTATTTTCACTACACTCAAGCATCAGATACTTTCACGTTTCGAAAGCCAAGACAACTCATGTTCAATATGGCAACTGGTTCAGGAAAGACTGATTTGATGGCTGGCTTAATCCTCTATCTCTATAAAGAAAAAGGGTATCAAAATTTTCTGTTTACAGTGAATACAAATGGTGTTCTGAGTAAGACCATTGATAATCTAACGAATGCTCAATCTACGAAGTTTCTTTTCAATTCCAACTTAGAAATTGATGGGGAACATATCTTTATCAACCAGATTTCAGGAAGATTTCCAGATTTTCCTAATAAAAATGTAATTAATATTAAGTTTGTTTCAATTCAAACATTGACAAATGACCTTTTCACACAAGCAGAAAATATCATGTCATTAACAGATTACCAGAAGACAAAAATGGTTATTCTGGCGGATGAAGCCCATCACTATTCTGCTTCTACGAAAAAGAAAAATAAAGCAGAATTGGAAAAAGTCTCATGGGAAAAAAGCCTACTTTCTCTTCTTCACGCACACGCTGATAATCTCTTGCTAGAATTTACCGCAACACTTGATTTTGACGATGAGACCATTTATCAAAAATATCGAGATAAGATTATTTACCGTTATACCTTGGATTCATACATAAAAGAGCGATATTCAAAAAATGTAAGACGCATTCAGACGGGAAATTCCAATGAAGATAATATGCTTAGTACTGTTCTTCTGAGTGAATATCGTCGCAAATTTGCTCTAGAAAAATTTGGAATTGAGATAAAACCAGTCATTCTTTTCAAATCGCATAAAATCGATGCTTCCTATGAAGCAAATAATCTATTCAATGAGATGATTGATAGTCTGACCGTGGAAAGTTTAAGGTCGTTCCTTATTTCACAATTGAAAAGTGTATCAGAAGAGCAAAGCCATACCCTACAGCTAGCTTATCAGTATTATCTCGAAAAGGATGATCTTTCAACTGTTGTACGAGAACTTAAGCGTGGTTTTTCACCAGCTAGAATTCTAAATGCAAATGATTCAGACAGTAGTTCAAAAGGGTTGCTAGAAACAGGACAGTATCAAGCCCTCAATTCGCTTGAATCGCCCAATAATCTGTATCGTGTAGTCTTTGCAGTAGCAAAATTAACAGAAGGTTGGGATGTCCTCAATCTTTACGATATCGTTCGTATTAGCAACTTGGGGAAAATGAATGATAAAAGAGATGCTAAATCAACCAATTCCGAGGCTCAGTTGATCGGACGTGGGGCGCGATACAATCCTTTCTCCTTAAATCAAAAGATTTCTTACCAAAGACGATTTGATGAATCAGATGAAACAGCAAGTCTTTTGTTGGAAACACTACACTACCATACCCTTAATGAACCGCAATACATCAAGAATTTGATGGCATCACTTGACAAGATGAATCTTGCGACTGGGACTGATGAAAAAAATCCTCCGATTGAAATCAAACTGAAACCCTCTTTTAAGAAAACCCAAATCTTTAAAACAGGTAAGCTTTACTATAATGAAACTGAGGAAATTCCTGACAGTCACTATGTGAATTTACGTGCATATGGTATTGAAATTTCTAAGCTAGCCAATGTAACCTATTTTAAATCCACCTATGAAATAGCTTACCTTTCAGCTGAAGCAATAGAGTTAAAAACGTCCCAATTGAGGAGAATTGATATTCGTTACTTTAAAAAATCAATTAGTCGCTCTAATTTTTTCCGTTTTGAAAATCTGAAAAAATATCTTCCAAATCTCAAGTCTATGGATGAGTTTTGGGGTGAAAATTGGCTAGATTTGCAAAATCTTACACTCTCTGTCACAACGGAAAAAGAAACCATTGTAGAAGATTTTTCCGCTATGGAAAAACTGAAAATTGTTGATAACTTTTTTAACCTACTGGCTGCCCAAATAAAGGCAGGTTATCGTAAAGCTAGAGGTACGAATCGTTTTGTTGGATATCCTATTGAAGAATATCTCGTTGATTATCGCAAACGAATACCTAATTATGATACAGCTAAACAGAGTGGCTCCTTAATCGAACAAAAAGTAACTAATATTAGTTTTGAAAAATTTGACTTTTTTGCTTACCAATCTGCTATAATCAATAGAAATGAGGAAAATCTAGTTAATGCTATCGCCAATCACATTGATGAACTAAGAGAACAATACGGTGATGTTTTCCTCATTCGGATGGACGAAAACATGCTAAAGGGGACAGATAAAGTTGAACAATTGAAATTGCACCAATTTGAGGAGAACCCACGGGTAATCAATTTTTCAGGATTTCAGCCAGACTTTATCCTACTTCTTCAAAATAAGGATTACTATCTTCAAATCTTCATTGAACCCAAAGGTGAACAATTGGCAGAAAAAGATAGATGGAAGGAGGAACTTCTTTCATACATCAATGACCATCAAGAAGATTTGGTTTTCGAGGATGAAGTTGATGGAGTTATCATCAAAGGACTTAAATTCTATAATCAAGAAAATAGTAAACAAACACTCAATCAATTAGCACAGGTAGCTCTTGAAAAACCACATTTTGGTGGAAATATTAGGCTGGATTTATTCTAAGTATCAAAAAGACGATTTCCGCTTGGAAATCGTCTTTTTTACTATTTTATCTTGTACTTGGTATAAACTAGTATATATTCCACTAGATAGTATGCTCTATCGCTTGTACCACTTCCACCTGTTGCTGAATCCATGGGTGTTCCTCACCAATCGACTCAACCGATTGATTTTTTTTATATCCTCTCTTTCATGGCAAAGTAAGCACGTATTTTGGGCGCCACTTGTGTGCCGAAGAGTTCAATAGCTCTCAAAACTTGATCATGTGGCATAGAACCAAGCGGTAGATGGAGCATGAAACGGTCCAAGCCTAAATCCTCAATCATGCGAATCAATTTTTCTGCTACCTGGTCTGGATTTCCCACAAACATGGCACCATTTGGACCAACTTGCTCCAAATATTGCTCATAGGTCAACTCCTGCCAGTGTGGACGGTCCTTGGAAATCGCATCCACCACTTGCTTGGTCGGATGGAAATAATCTTTTACAGCCTGTTCGCCATCCTCAGCAATCCAGCCCCAAGAATGAGCACCCACTTTCAGGTCTTTATCCGCATGACCGGCATCCCTTCCAATCTTACGATAAGCTTGAATCAGCTTTTTAAAATAACGCGGATTACCACCGATAATGGCATAGACAATCGGCAGCCCTGCCCGAGCAATCTTCACTGTTGATTCGACATGGCCACCTGTCGCCACCCACAATGGCAATTTGTCCTGAACTGGACGGGGATAAACTTCTTTTCCAGCAATGCTTTGAGTCAATTGACCTTGCCAGTCTATCTTGGTCTTTTCATTTGCCAGCTGAAGCAGGTCTAACTTTTCATCAAAGAGAGCTTCATAGTCTTTCAAGTCATAGCCAAACAGAGGGAAGGATTCGGTAAATGAACCACGCCCAGCCATAATCTCCGCACGGCCATTTGACAAGGCATCGATGGTGGCATATTGTTGGAACAAGCGAATCGGATCCATGCTTGAGAGAATGCTGACTGCACTGGTCAAACGAATCTTCTTGGTATTGACTGCCCCAGCTGCAAGAACAATCTCTGGCGCCGATACCGCAAAGTCTTCCCGATGATGCTCCCCAATCCCGTACACATCCAAACCAACCTTATCAGCCAACTCAATTTCTGCCACCAACTGACGAATACGTTCATCATGACTGTAAATCTGTCCAGTCGCCTCCAGAGCGGTTGTTTCACCAAATGTTGAAATTCCTAATTCTACCATCCCGTTTCCTCGCTATCTCTTTTAGTTTTAGGGTATTTTATCACTAATTAGTTCCATTTTCAATAAATTTGCTCATTAGAAAAAGCCTAGATGAACTAGACTTTCTTAGCTTATTCTACCTGTAGTTTATTGTCTTTCAGAGTTAACTTCGAGTTTTCTGTCAATTCTGTTTGTTCAAAAGTGTAAATCGTCTCACCCTTTGTATCAATCATGTACCAGACTTGGTCTTTACGGACAACCAGGGCAAGCTCCGTACTATTTGTGTCCTCATTTTTGACAGACAATGGAAAGGCCTTGTCCACACCTTCCAGAGCTACTTTATTCCCTGTTTTTAATTCTACTAGGTAGTATACGCCATCCTTTGTACCAAAACTGTAGTCCCCATTAATCTTTGTGTGGCTATCATAGTTTTTCATTAGAATGGAAGTTTTATCCATACCTTCAAACGCCTTTTTAAAGTGTTCTTTCTGCTCTTCAGCTTTCTTTTGATCTTGAGACTGAACCGTCTCTTGCACTGCAGCAATCCGTTCCAGGTTTTGCTTTTTCGCTTGTCTCTGCTGATGGATCAAGATCGTACGTATCAAGTAAGAACTAGACAAGACGATACCAACCAGCATAGCAATAATACTTTTTTTCTTCTTCATTTTCTTCTCCTTATAAAAAATTAAAGGCGAGCAAAAATACTCCTCACTCAAGTATACCAAGAGAGAGCAAAAAAGTCTAGATGAACTAGACTCTTTTAGTTTATTCTACTGTTACTGACTTAGCAAGGTTACGTGGTTTATCCACATCAAGGCCACGATGGAGTGTTGCAAAGTAAGCGACCAATTGCGTTGGTACGACCATTGAGATTGGTGAGAGGTAAGGGTGGACAGTCGTAAGGACGATATCGTCTGTGTCTTTAGCAACATTTTCCTCTGCGATAGTGAGAACCTTGGCACCACGGGCTGCAACCTCTTGGATATTCCCACGAGTATGGTTAGCAAGGACTGGATCTGACAAGAGGGCCAAGACAGGCGTTCCTTCTTCAATCAAGGCAATGGTCCCGTGCTTGAGTTCTCCTGCCGCAAAGCCTTCACATTGGATGTAAGAAATCTCTTTTAGCTTAAGACTGGCTTCCATGGCTACATAGTAGTCTTGACCACGTCCGATGTAAAAGGCATTGCGAGTGGTTTCGAGAAGGTCACGAACCTTTGCATCAATGGTTTCTTTTTCTGAAAGGGTTGATTCGATAGACTGAGCTACGATTGACAACTCATGAACCAGGTCAAAGGCTTGCGCTTTGGCATTGCCGTTTGCTTCTCCGACTGCTTTTGCAAGGAAGGCAAGGGCTGCGATTTGCGCTGTATAGGCCTTGGTTGACGCCACAGCAATTTCAGGACCCGCGTGAAGAAGCATTGTATGGTTGGCTTCACGTGAAAGAGTTGAGCCTGGTACGTTTGTCACTGTCAAACTCGGAATCCCCATTTCATTAGCCTTAACCAAAACCTGACGGCTGTCAGCTGTTTCACCAGACTGGCTGATAAAGATGAAGAGCGGTTTCTTGCTGAGAAGTGGCATACCGTAGCCCCACTCAGATGAGATTCCAAGTTCTACTGGTGTATCCGTCAACTCTTCCAGCATCTTCTTAGAAGCAAATCCTGCGTGGTACGATGTTCCAGCTGCAAGGATGTAGATGCGGTCTGCATCTTGAACAGCCTTAATGATAGCTGGATCTACGACAACTTGACCTGCCTCATCCGTGTAGGCTTGGATGAGTTTACGCATCACCGTTGGTTGCTCGTCGATTTCCTTGAGCATGTAGTAAGGATAAGTCCCCTTACCGATATCTGACAAGTCGAGCTCAGCAGTATAGCTAGCACGCTCACGAATGTTACCATCATAGTCTTGAACTTCGACGCTATCAGCCTTGACGATTACCAGCTCTTGGTCATGGATTTCCATGTATTGGTTGGTCTCACGAATCATGGCCATAGCATCTGAGCAGACCATGTTATAACCTTCCCCAAGACCAATCAGAAGTGGAGATTTATTTTTCGCTACGTAGATGACATCTGGATTTTCAGAGTCAATCAAGGCAAAGGCATAAGAACCACGGATGATGTGAAGAGCTTTTTTGAAGGCTTCAAGAACTGAAAGACCATCTTCTTCTGCAAATTTTCCAATCAGGTGAACGGCAATTTCCGTATCGGTTTGCCCCTTGAAGTGGTGACCTGCAAGGTATTCTTCCTTGATTTCAAGGTAGTTTTCAATCACTCCATTGTGCACCAAGACAAAACGTCCTGTCTCAGAGCGGTGTGGGTGAGCATTGTCTTCCGTTGGTTTCCCGTGAGTCGCCCAACGCGTATGTCCGATACCAGTCGTTCCCTCAACACCAGCTGTCTTTGCAGACAATTCTGCAATACGACCGACAGCCTTAACCAGGTGATTTTCAGCACCACCTAGGACAAAAATCCCCGCAGAATCATAACCACGGTATTCGAGCTTTTCAAGCCCTTGAATCAAAATATCAGTTGCATTTGTGTTTCCAACAACACCAACAATTCCACACATAGTATATACGACACAGACCAGCTGTGCTTTCTCCTTAAATTGGTATAGTCTGATTCTCGCTTTACGGAATCAGCAAAAACAGTATATACTTGTTTTTCTCACTTGTCAAGAAGAAAAATTGGTATAGTTTTTATATCTGGTATTTTATCAATATTTCACTTGATACCTGACAAGTCGGCATCAATTACTTATAATAAGGGGAGGAGGTATTTGCCATGTGGTTTTTCTTCGCACTTTTATCAGCTATCTTTGCAGCCTTAACGTCAATTTTAGCCAAGATCGGGATTGAGGGAGTTCCATCCAGTCTAGCAACCGCTATTCGTACGGTCGTTGTCATTCTTATGGCCTGGGCCATGGTTTTCTTGACCAATAGTCAGACCGAAATTGTCAACATCAGTAAAAAAAGTTGGCTCTTTCTCATCTTATCTGGCTTGGCCACTGGCGCCTCCTGGCTCTGCTACTACAAGGCCCTACAGATGGGCAATGCGACTGAGGTATCTGCTGTCGATAAATTCAGTCTCGTCATTACCCTCGTTCTAGCCTTTTTCTTCCTACAGGATGTCCTGACGTTTAAAACAATTATTGGCTGTATCCTGATTACGATTGGGACCTTGGTGATGATATTGTAATAAAAAGTGAGATGAACACCATCTCACTCTTTTTATTCTTAAAATCCATTATGGTCGCTGAGTTCCTTGAACCAATGGCCTGATTTTTTTAGACGACGTTCCTGTGTTTCCAAGTCCAATTCAACCAAACCGTAACGATTTTTATAGCTGTTGAGCCATGACCAGCAGTCAATAAAGGTCCATATTAAGTATCCTTTACAGTTGGCTCCATCTTCAATCGCACGGTGAAGTTCACGAAGATGTCCTTTGACAAAGTCAATACGGTAATCATCTTGAATCATCCCATCTTGACGGAATTTTTCTTCCCCTTCAACACCCATACCATTCTCTGTCAGCATCCACTCAATATTACCATAATTTTCCTTGATATTTTGGGCAATATCATAAATCCCTTGCTCATAAATTTCCCATCCACGGTGAGGATTGATTTTACGGCCCGGCATGATATAAGGCTCGTAAAAATGTTCTGGCAAGAGGGGACTGTCAGGATGCTTAGCAAAACGTGGCGCCATAACGCGTAAAGGTTGATAGTAGTTGACTCCAAGGAAATCAACTGTATTCTCACGAATGAGTTCTAACTCTTCAACAGTGTACTCTGGCAGTAAATCATGCTCAGCTAAAATCTCTACTAACTCTTCTGGATAAACTCCCAGTACAGACGGATCTAGGAAAGATTGGGCTTGGAAGAGGTCGGCAATGCGCGCAGCCTTGACATCCGCAGGATGCTGGCTACGTGGATAAGCTGGTGTCAAGTTAAGGACAATCCCAATCTTGGAATCAGGCAAAATCTCATGACAGGCCTTAACCGCAAGACTACTAGCCAGTTGCGTATGATAGGCAACCTTAACCGCCGCATTGGCATCTACCTTGTGAGGATAGTGGGCATCATAGAAATAACCAAACTCTACGGGCACAATGGGTTCATTGAAGGTAATCCATTGGTCTACCAAGTCACCGTAAGTCTCAAAACAAAAACGAGCATAGTCTTCATAAGCCTTGACAGTTGCCTTATTTTCCCAACCATCGCCGTCTTCTTGGAGGGCAAATGGCAGGTCGAAGTGATAGAGATTGACTAAGAGACGAATCCCCTTGGCCTTAATAGCCTCAAAAACCTGACGGTAGAAAGTCACCCCTTGCGGATTGACCTCTCCACGACCTTGCGGGAAAATACGAGACCACTGAATAGAAGTTCGGAAGGCTGTATGCCCAGTCTCTACCAAAAGCTCAATATCCTTTTCCCAGTTTTCATAGAAGGTCGATGTTTTATCAGGTCCAATTCCATTGTAGTAGCGGTTTGGCTCTACTTGATACCAATAATCCCAGAGATTATCTCCCCTGCCGTCACCTGGCACTCGCCCTTCTGTCTGTGGTCCAGAAGTGGAGGAACCCCAGACAAAATCCTTTGGAAATTTTAGCATAGCTTTACCTCTTCGTTTATTCATTTTTCCCATTATATAGAAAAAACAAGGTAAAAACTAGTTACATTTTTGCCTTGTTTTTCTTCTGATTATAGTTTTTATTTCTTGCTGAGGATTTCAAGGGTTTCAAGCAAGTTGTCTGCATGAACTTCGATGGTGTCACCAGTCGCCTTAATCTTAACTTCTACGATACCATCAGTCGCTTTCTTCCCAACAGTGATACGGATTGGAAGACCAATCAAGTCGCTATCGCTAAACTTCACTCCGACACGTTCGTTACGGTCATCTGTCAAGACTTCGTAACCAGCCTCCATCAAGTTGGCTTCAAGTTTATCTGTCAAGGCTTGCGCTTCTTCGTCCTTGACATTGACAGTGATCAGGTGCACATCAAATGGCGCCAATTCTTTAGGGAAGTTAACTCCCCAAGCATAACGGTATTCCCCTTTAGGCGTTTTGTTGACAAAGAGGCGAGCGTGTTGCTCCATAACTGCTGAGAGAAGACGGCTAACACCAATACCGTAACATCCCATGATGATTGGCACAGCACGGCCATTTTCATCCAAAACATCTGCACCCATGCTTGCTGAGTAGCGAGTTCCGAGTTTGAAAATATGACCAATCTCAATACCACGGGCGAAGTTAAGAACGCCTTGTCCGTCTGGTGAAATTTCACCCTCACGAACTTCGCGAATATCTACGTATTCTGCAGTAAAGTCACGACCTGGGTTCACACCCGTCAAGTGGTAGCCATCTTCGTTAGCCCCCACAACAGCATTGCGAACATCTTGCACCTTGCGGTCAGCAATGATTTTCACATTTTCTGGCAAAGCAACTGGTCCAAGCGAACCAAAGCCTGCTGGGACGACACTTGCGACTTCTTCCTCACTCGCAATGTCAAAGAAATCTGCTCCCAAGTGGTTTTTCAACTTAACTTCATTGAGTTGGTCATTTCCAACTAGAAGGGCTGCAACAAGCTCACCATCTGCCATGTAGAAGAGGGTTTTGATTGTTTGTTCTTCTGGGATGTTAAGGAAGGTTGCGACTTCGTCAATAGATTTAACACCTGGTGTTTCCACTCGAGTTACTTCTTCTTCCGTAACGACACGGTTGCTTGGTTTGTACTCGTTTGTTGCCATTTCTAAGTTAGCCGCATAGCTAGATTCACTTGAGTAGGCGATGGTGTCTTCACCAGAAACCATCCATTTGAGCAATTCTGCCTTGATTTCTTCTTGCACTTCTGCAGGAATTTCGTCAAATGAGGCAACTGACTTGTCTAAGACAACCCAGCGGTCAAGGTCTGTACGAGCAGGTGTGATGGCCATAAATTCTTGGCTATCCTTACCACCCATGGCGCCACCATCACCGATGATAGCCTTGAAGTCCAAGCCACTACGAGTGAAAATACGTTCGTAGGCCGCCTTGTACTCGTCATAAGTCACGTCCAAACTATCGTAATTAGCATGGAAACTATATCCGTCTTTCATGATAAACTCACGCGTACGGAGAAGTCCGTTACGTGGACGTTTTTCATCACGGTATTTCGGTTGGATTTGGTAAAGGTTGAGTGGCAATTGCTTGTAAGATTTCACAGAGTCACGAACAATAGCTGTAAAAGTTTCTTCGTGTGTCGGACCTAAGATAAAGTCTGACTTTTCACGGTTTTTCAGTTTATAAAGGTCTTCACCATAGGTTTCATAACGACCTGATTCACGCCAAAGATCAGCACTGAGAAGTGCAGGAGCCAACATCTCCACCGCACCAATCTTATCAAACTCTTGGCGCATGATATTCTTAGCCTTTTCAATCACACGGTTAGCGAGTGGTAGGTAAGAATATACACCGGCAGAAACTTGACGAACATAACCAGCACGCAACATAAGGGCGTGGCTGATAACTTGAGCATCGCTTGGCATTTCGCGAAGCGTTGGGATTAGCATTTTACTTTGTTTCATAATATTCCTCGATTATCTAAAAGAAGAGTCGCATAATGTCATTCCAGGTCACAGCTAGCATCAAGACAACCATCATAACTACACCAGCCATGGTGACATAGGTTTCAATTTCTTGTTTAAGGGGTTTCCGGCGGATAGCCTCTAGGATATTGAGCACAATCTTTCCACCATCCAAAGCCGGAATCGGAATCAAGTTAAAAATCCCGATATTGATGGAAATCATGGCTAGGAAATAGAGGACATTCTCAATTCCATTTTTAGCAGCATCGCTACTTGCCTTAAAAATGGCAACGGGACCGCCGAGTTTGTTCAAATCTGGATGGAAAATCAAGTTTTTCAGAGCCGAAAGAATGCGAAGTCCTGAGTCAGCAGCAGTTGTAAATCCACCAACAAACATGGATAGAAGGTCTGATTTGACTCCCGGTTGAACCCCAAGAATATAACGTCCTTGATTTTCTTCTGGCGTCACAGTAACTTGCTTTTCACTACCATTTTCAGAAATGGTCACATCCAAGGTCGGGGCTGTCTTGTCCTTGGTATCTGCTTCCACAGCCTGAGTCAAGTCTTGCCAATTTTTAACCTCATGCGAGCCGACCTTGGTAATTTGGGCGGTTTCAGCCACACCCACCTTAGCCAAAGCTCCCTCTGGCATGACATGAAAGAGATTGGTCTGAGTATCTCTAACACCACCCTGCAAAAAGATCAAGATCCAAAAAACAACAACACCTAAGATAAAGTTATTCATAGGACCTGCAAAGTTGGTGATGAGCTTCCCCCAGATAGAAGCATTTTGATACTGTACATCCAAAGGAGCGATGCGCACTTCGGTTCCGTCTTCTTCAACAACCGTTGCATCATGATCCACTGTAAAAGTCTTTTCTTCTTCCAGGACCAAACCCTTGATAAAGAGCTTGTCTTCAAAGTCAAACTGGGTTACCTGCATAGGAAGAGCTGTTTGATCCAGTTTCTTCCCTGAGAGGTTGATCCGTTTGACCTTACCATCATCAGCAAGTGTTAAACTGACTGGAGTTCCTGTCTTGATTTCTGTCGCATCATCACCCCAGCCTGCCATACGAACATAGCCTCCTAGAGGAAGGATTCGAATGGTATAAGCCGTGCCATCCTTACCGATATGGGAAAAAATCTTGGGCCCCATACCAATGGCAAATTCACGAACTAAAATGCCTGATTTCTTGGCAAAATAAAAATGTCCAAACTCATGCACCACCACAATAATCCCAAAAACGAGGATAAAGGTTAGCAATCCAATCATTCAATATTCCTTTCTTTAAAACAGGCCAAATAAGTGCATCATTGGAAACACAATCAGCATGCTGTCAAAGCGATCCAACACACCGCCATGTCCAGGGATAAATTTTCCAGAATCCTTAACACCGAAATGGCGTTTTATGGCACTCTCAATCAAGTCACCAAACTGACCTGCCACACTGAAGAAGGCAGCAAAGAGACTCATTCTATAAATCCCATAAGGAAGAGCAACTGTGCTATCTACTAGCATGAAGATTACCGTTATCAGTACCGCACCTAGAATACCCCCGACAAAGCCCTCAATACTCTTATTAGGAGAAACTCTTGGTGCCAACTTATGTTTACCAAAATTCATCCCTGTCAGGTAGGCTGCGCTATCTGTCGCCCAAACGATAAAAAGGGCCAAAAGTACCTTGTCAAAACCTGCCACCCGAGCATCTAGTAAGGCATTAAAGCCAAAACCAACATAAAAGCTCACAGCAATTGGAAAAGCGGCATCTTCAATTGTATAGCTTTTACTGAAAACGGTCGTCCCTAGCATTATGGTAATCAAAACACTGTAGGCAACCACATTCCCATCAACAGGCAAAAATGTTAGGTAATTTTCTAAAGGAACTGTGAGAGCGAAGGTCGCAAAAAGAGTCAAAGCGCCCTCAATGGTCATAGTCTTTAGCCCCTTCATGTGCAAGAGTTCATGGACACCTAGCATGGCTAACAAGCCAATCCCTATCTGCAACAAGAGCCCTCCCGCAAACAAGACTGGAAGGAAAATCGCCAGGGCCAATACCGCAAACAATGTTCTCTTTTGTAAATCCTTGGTCATATCTTCTCCTAAACTCCTCCAAAACGGCGATTGCGATGGTTAAAAGCAGCAATAGCTTCCTGCAAGGCGGCTTCATCAAAATCAGGCCACAAGGTATCCGTAAAGTAAAGTTCGCTATAGGCTGCTTGCCATGGCAAAAAATTACTCAAACGCAACTCACCACTCGTACGGATAATCAAATCCGGATCCCGCAAATCCTTTGGCAGGTGTTGCGTGAAAAGATAGTCCCCAATCATATCTTCTGTGATATCACCAGGGTTGATTTTAGCATCTAGAACATCTTGAGCCAAGCCCTTAAGAGCCTGCGTAATTTCAGCACGACCACCATAATTGAGCGCAAAATTGAGAATCAAACCCGTATTGTTCTTGGTCAACTCCTCTGCTTTTTTCAAAGCTTCAAAAGTCGGCTTAGGCAAACGGTCCGTCTCTCCAATCATCTGAATCTTAACGTTATTTGCATGCAATTCAGGGACGTAGTTGTCATAAAACTCAACGGGCAAGTTCATGATAAACTTGACTTCTTGATCTGGGCGTGTCCAATTTTCCGTTGAAAAGGCATAAACCGTGATGACCTTAACTCCCATCTTATTAGCTGCCTTGGTCACCTTTTGGAGGGCTTCCATTCCCGCCTTATGGCCAAAAACCCGTGGTTGCACCCGTTTTTTAGCCCAGCGGCCATTCCCATCCATGATGATGCCAATATGAGCAGGAACCTGTGTTGGAACCTCAACTTCTACAGCTTTATCTTTCTTAAAAAATCCAAACATGTTCTTATTCCTATTCAAAAATCTATCGTTTCATTATACCATATTTCCCTATTTTCTTCTATTGCTAAGTTATTAGCTCTCCGTACAGACAAAAAATAAGCCGCCTGATTGGGCGACTTAATTTTATAGGGAGATTATTATGAAAAAGTTTTAGGAGTTTAAGTTAAGTTCCTCTTAACTTATGAACCTAGTATACCGTCCCTAACTTAAATTTTTCTTAAGTTTTTTGAGAAAGTGAGATTTTTCCATTTTTCTTGCCAATTTTTCTTGGACAAGCGTTCTTGATAGAGTTTCATTCGGTCCTCATTCTCTAAAAAATGAGGAGTTGGGAATACCTGAAAATTCAAAATATCCTCTAGACCATAGGGCGCAAAGAGCTCTATAGTTGCGTCGGCATGCAAGCGGAGTCCTATCGCTGTACAGCGTTCGGGATACTTACTCATGGCATCACGAGAACTCGTGTAAAGCGCAGTGTGGGGACTGTGCAGATGCATATAGACCTGATTTTTCAACTCCCACTGATACTGAGGAAAATCTTCTCTCAGCTTTTTCTCTAGGGATACTGTTTCCTCATAAGAAATATCTGGATCAAAGAAAATCACATCCACATCCGTCTCACTATCAAAAGGCGATTTGTCTGACAAGAGATTCCAGATGAAATTCCTGACAGAACCTGCTGCCAACCACGAGTCTTTCAGATCAAGATCACGAATGATGGTCAGAATGGTCATCATATCTGGATTTCCTCTGAAAGCATCTAGAATTTCTTGCTCATTTTTCACTGTATTCATAACCTAAATGCTCATATGCCTTAGCCGTTGCCACCCGTCCAGAACGAGTTCGCATGATGAAACCTTTCTGAATCAGGTAAGGTTCGTACATATCTTCGACTGTCTCACGCTCCTCGGCAATATTAACAGAAAGAGTTCCTAAACCGACAGGACCACCACCGTACATCTCAATCATGGTACGAAGAATCTTTTGATCCACATAGTCCAAGCCTTCATGGTCTACATCTAACATGGTCAAAGCCTTATCGGTAATGACATCATCGATAACCCCATTTCCCATAATCTGGGCAAAGTCGCGCACGCGCTTGAGGAGACGATTGGCGATACGAGGAGTTCCTCGACTGCGTAAGGCCAACTCCGAAGCTGCCTCATGGGTGATTTCCATCTCAAAAATATCTGCTGTCCGCTCAACAATTTCCGTCAAGTCAGCGTGGGCATAGTATTCCATATGACCTGTAATCCCAAAACGTGCCCGCAGAGGATTTGAGAGCATCCCCGCACGTGTCGTTGCACCAATCAAGGTGAATGGTGGCAAGTCCAAATGAACACTGCGACTGCCCTCTCCAGCCCCAATCATGATGTCAATGTAGAAGTCCTCCATGGCACTATAAAGCACCTCTTCCACCGACATGGGCAAGCGATGAATCTCATCAATAAAGAGAACGTCTCCAGGCTCCAAATCATTCAAAATCGCTACTAGATCCCCCGCTTTTTCAATGACAGGACCAGACGTTTGCTTGAGATTGACTCCCAGTTCATTGGCAATAACAAAGGCCATGGTTGTTTTCCCGAGACCTGGAGGACCAAATAAAAGAACATGGTCCAGTGCCTCATCCCGCATTTTGGCAGCCTCGATAAAGATTTGCAGCTGGTCCTTGACCTTATCCTGCCCAATATATTCACGTAAATACTGGGGACGGAGGGTACGTTCTACCAACTCCTCATCCCCCATGATTTCATTATCTAAAATTCTACTCATGGCTCTATTATATCAAAAATCCAAGCCACAAACAAAAAAGCCACCTGATTGGGTGGCCTCTTTAGGGAGATTATTATGAAAAAGAAAAGTTTAGGATTTCATTAAATAAAGGGTACTCAACGAAAATCGAAATCAGACTAGGCAGATAGACGCAAGCATAACTATAGTTAGCTAAGTCGACTCTAACGAAGTATGGTGAGATTTTCGAAGAGTATTAGGAGGTCTTTATTTAATAACTATATGATACACAAGGAGACTTAAAATTCCCTTAATTTTTAAATCAATCACTAACAATTTTCTTTAACAGCTGTTTGACCTGCAATACGTCCAAAAGTAAAGATATCCGTAAGTGAATTTCCTCCTAGACGGTTACCTGCATGGAGTCCACCTGCGACTTCTCCGGCAGCATACAAACCAGGGATAATCTGACCATTTTCATTTAAAACGTGTGTTGAAGTATCAATCTTGAGTCCACCCATTGTATGGTGAACGGCTGGTTTTCTCGGTGTTGCGTAAAATGGCGCAACCTCACACTTGAGATCAAAACTACCTTTATTAAATTCAGGATCAAAACCTGCATCTACATAGGAATTGTAATTCTTAATCGTTTCCACTAGAACTTGTGGATCCACACCAATCTGAACCGCCAACTCTTCTATCGTATCTGCACGATAGAGAGTACCTGCTTTGACTTGGGCATCGATTTTTTCTTGGCTAGTATTGTAGGCAGTTTCCTTGATACGTTCATCTGCAATTAGATAGAACAAGCCTCCATTATCAATCGCCGCTTGAGATAGCTTGTCTCGGCTACCGTACTCATCTACAAAGCGCTTCCCTTCAGTATTTACCATGATGAAGTTTGCTGGAGGAACTTGAAGTCCTGAGAAAAGAGCTCCTGTCACTGGATCAGATACTGGCATCATTTGACTAAAGCCCATACCCACTAAATCTGCACCTACACTTTGCCCTAAAAGAATACCATCTCCTGTTACAGCTGGTGTATTAGATGTAGCAATATCATCTGCAATTTCAGTCCAGTAGGTATTGTATTTTTGTAGCATCTTTGTATTGGCACCAAATCCTCCAGAAGCTAGAACAACGGCATCTGCATTGACAATGATGGTTTGACCGTTTCGACCTTCTGCTCTGACACCCTTGACAGCCCCGTCTTTTACAAGCAATTCTTTAACTGGAGAGTCCGTCAAGATCTTGCCACCATGTTCTAGAACATATTTTTGTAGGACAGATATAAAGGCATACCCCATTGGTTGAACCGGCTTATGGCCACGACGCCAAAGGGCTCCAACTGGCATTGTCACTTCACTACGAACAAATTCAACGCCAATGTCTTCCAACCAACGAACAGACTCTAGGGCTCGTTCGGTTAATACAGAAACCAAATCGTATTGGCCATGAATTTCATTTCCTTGTAAATCTTTTCGTTTCCCACCGATATAGGTTTGGATACGGTAGAGTAAGGTAGAGTCAAACAAATAGCTCGGGTCCTGCAAATACTGCTCAACCTCAACTTTCAAGGCTCTAAAGTCCTCTAAATATTCTGGATCAATCGTTGATTCATCTGTCGCAATCAATTCTTGAAGCGTATGAGCCTCACCTGGATGAGCTGCGAAGGTTCCTTGCCATGCTGGATCTGGTGCATTCATTGGACCACCTGCACGAACAGTATTTCCTCCAATTGCAGGAAATTTCTCAACAACAATTGGCTTCTTACCAGCTTGTAAGACTGCAGCGGCTGCAGCTAATCCAGCTCCTCCGCCTCCGACGATGACAACGTCTGCCTGATAGGTTTTATCTTCTTTATCTAGGGCAGATGGCGCTTTTGAACGCTTGCGTAAAACATCTGGATTTGCACCGGCTTGTTTGACTGCACGCGCAACTCCATCTAAAACACCATTTGAAGTCACAGAAGCTCCTGATACCGCATCAACATTTAAGGTTTGTCCCTCAATGATTTCTGCTGGAATACGGGTAAAGACGACATCTGCGATTCCTGAAGATTCTCCAGAAGAATCGATTTCAATTTTTTCAATACGATCCTCAGAAACCGTGACATCCATCGGTAATTTACCATTATGGCCTTCAGTTGTAACATGGTAAGTCCCCGGTTCAAAGCGAACTTCTTCAGGAAGGTTTAGTTGGTTTGCAATAGATACAAAGCGAAGGAAGCGATAAAAACAACTATCTAGGAAATCAACGGTTCGCTCATCAATCAAATCTCCATTATCATCAAATGCTCGATGCGCTCGACCAAGTAAAAACTCACTACCTGGCATAACTGTTGCATTTACCCCAGGAGCATCCAGAATCTGACGAAGATGAAGTTGGGCACGTGAAGAACCTTGAATATCGTAAGAAGCTCCGACAATCATGGTCGGCTTTCCGTCTAGTGGATGAATGTTAAAGGACAACCACTCGAGCAAGCTATTCAAACTTGATGGAATCGTATGATTGTGCTCGGGTGTCGAGATAATGACACCATCAGCTTCTGAAATAGCTTGATTAAACTTCTGAATAATAGGTGTATCTGTTTGATCATCTGTTTCATTGAACATTGGTACATCTATTATCTCTAAAATCTCAATATCCGCTTTCTGAGCAAAATGTCTTTTCATAAATTGCAAGAGGTTGCGATTATAGGATTTTTTTGCATTAGTCCCAACAATAGCTACTAATTTCATGGATTGTTCTCCTTTCTTGAAATACTTATGCTTTCAACCATTCTTCCCAAATGAAAGATTTCTTACGATTTGTATCTTCTGGTTTGACCAAAGCCTTTGTTAGTTCAACAAAATTTTGAAACTCTGAAAAATGTTCTTCTAGTTCTGCAACCTTTTCAGGATTGTTCAAATGACACTCATCATCTAGGACTTGCTCAGAATGACCTAGAAAGAACTCTGTACCAGGCATAACTCTTGCTTTAAGCTCCGGCGCATCTAAAATCTGACGTAAATGTGCCTGCGCTCTAGATGTTCCTAGCAAGCCAAGAGAAGCACCGACAATCATCGTTGGTTTGTTAACCAAAGCACGACTGGTATAAGCAATCCACTCCAAAGCAGAGGCCAAAGGTGCTGGTATCGTGTGGTCGTACTCAGGTGTTGAAATAATCACACCATCTGCGACAAGAATTTTTTCTGAAAAAGCTTGAACTTCAGCTGGCGCTTGCTTGTCCTCAGGTTCGTTAAATGCTGGCAATTGTTTGATTTCCAATACCTCAATGTCGGCTTTATCCGAAAAGTGCTTTTGCATAAATTTCAAGAGTTTCCGATTGGTTGAGCGATCTGAATTGGTTCCAACGATAGCAACTAGTTTCATCTTGGTACCCCTTTCATTTATTTAATCTACTTTCATTATACTACTTTAGAAAATCTTGTAAATCCTTGATAATAAAGACCGTGTTATTCTATCAGATTATCGTACTTTAGTACAAGTTCGTGAAAAAATTAACAAAATATCTTCATAAACTATTGACCAGCTTCCTTAACTATGATATAGTCTTGGTGAAAAAATATACATTTAAGGAGGATGTTTTTATGAAAGAGACATTCAATCGGTGGCGGATTTTAGTCGCGTCTACAGTCATTCTTCTTTGCACAGGTGCCGTCTATTCCTTTTCTGTTTTTGCCGGACCACTTAGCAGTTCAACAGGCTGGTCCATGTCAGATATTATGTTAGCATTTGCTATCAACTCTGCAATCGGCCCTATCCCCATGATTCTCGGAGGTTATTTAGTTGACAAAGGTTATGTAAAATAGACCATCGCCCTCGGCGCTCTTCTATTTGCTAGCGGATTTTACTTAACCGGCTATGCCAATTCACCAGCCATGCTTTATTTGACCTATGGATTAATGGCCGGGCTTGGTCAAGGTTTTGCCTATTCGGGTGCCCTCTCCAATTCACTTCGTCTCTTCCCTGATAAACGTGGCTTAGCCTCTGGAATTCTGACAGGCGGCATGGGATTTGCCGCAGTCATCGCTTCCCCAGTCGCGAGCAATCTCATTCAACAACAAGATGCCTTCTTTGCTTTTCGTACAATTGGGCTAGTCTATATTGTTGTTATCATCTGTGCAATTTTCTTTATCAAGGCAGCTCCAAGCGGCTACCAACCAGCAGGCTGGAAAGCTCCAGTACAAACTAAGCAAGGACCTACTAATAAAAACTGGAAACAAATGCTACAAAGTCCTCTGTTTTACATTATCATTAGCATGTTCTTTGTTGGCGCCTTTTCTGGTTTGATGATTGCCTCTCAAGCATCACCAATCGGTCAATCAATGTTTGGACTCTCTGCAGGCACTGCAGCTCTCTATGTCTCTCTTTATTCAATCGCAAACTCTAGTGGTCGTTTTATCTGGGGATCACTTTCTGATAAAATCGGCCGTTCAAAGACCTTATTGATTATCTATTCTGTCATTGTCCTAGCTTTATTCTCCCTAACAATCGTTCCTGGTCAATTTGGGTTTACCTTAGGAATTATAGGACTTGGTATCTGCTTTGGTGGTGTTATGGGGGTCTTCCCATCTATCGTCATGGAAAATTACGGTCCTGTAAATCAAGGAGTCAACTACGGTATCGTCTTCACTGGATATTCTTTAGCAGCATTTTTCGCTCCAAAAGTCGCAGTTCAAATGGCAATGGCTAATAATGGAAATTATAGTGTAGCTTTTTATGTTGCTATCGCTTTGGCCTTCATTGGACTTATGCTTACTATTTTTTATATGAAAAGAAAGCTTAAAACTCGAAAACTTCCTAGATAAGGAAGTTTTTTTGGTATAATAAAAGTAGTAATAGAATATTGGGAGGATTTACCATGGCAGACCGTTCACGTTTCTTACGAGATAACCCATCTGACTTCCCATATGATTTTGAAAAACAAATCCTATCCAAAACGTCTCCTGACACAATCTATCATTGTCATCCTGAGCTAGAGATTATTTACGTTACAAAGGGTTCTGCTATCGTTCATATCAACTCAGAACACTTTGAAAGTCGTGAAGGAGATATTTTTCTTATCCAACCGACCTCTCTCCATGCTATCTATTCTCACAAAGATCAAGAACTATTTTCTACCAGATTTCGGATTCATCTAGATTATCTTGGTAGAAGTCAAATTGACAGCTTTAGCCAACGCTATATCCAACCCCTCCACTCTGGTCACTTTTGCCTCACTCCTCAAATATCACCAGGCGATAAGGCCTATGATCAAATTCAATCCTGCCTTCTTTCCCTCTTTTCTATCCTTGAAGAAAAAGGCATATACTACGACCTACTCATAAAATCTAAACTATACGAATTGCTTCATCTTCTCTTTAAGTATCGATATGTCAATCGACACTATACAGATGATACCTACCAAAAATACCAAAAACTAAAAGAAGTGATTTGTTACCTTGAACAGCACTACTCAGAAGCCATTCATATCGAGCAACTAGCTGCAACATTTGGATATAGTAAAAATCACTTTATGAGTATTTTCAAGCAACATACTGGAGCCAGTTGTATGGACTACCTGCTCCAGTTACGTCTTGAGAAATCCTGTGAAAAACTCGTCCAAACCAACCTCAACATTCAAGAAATTGCAAGCCAGGTCGGTTTCACCAACATTTCAAACTTCAACCGTCAATTTAAGCAGCACTATTACTTAACACCTAGACAGTATCGAAACCAACAACTTAAAAAGAAAACATGATTCTTTCTCCTTAGTCTTTCTAAGGAGTTTTTTCAAACAAAAAAGCCACCTGATTGGGTGGCTTCTTTAGGGAGATTATTATGAAAAAGAAAAGTTTAGGATTTCATTAAATAAAGGGTACTCAATGAAAATCGAAATCAGACTAGGCAGATAGACGCAAGTATAACTATAGTTAGCTAAGTCGACTCTAACGAAGTATGGTGAGATTTTCGAAGAGTATTAGGAGGTCTTTATTTAATGGTTATATAATACAAGATGAATCTTAAAGCTAACTTAACTTTTTCTCTGATTTATTATTTTTTAAAAAATTTTTTTCAAATGGATTTTTCCTCCCCAAGTCATAAAAAAGCCACCTGATTGGGTGACTTCTTTAGGAGATTATGATGAAAAAGAAAAGTTTGGGATTTCATTAAATAAAGGGTACTCAATGAAAATCGAAATCAGACTAGGCAGATAGGCGCAAGCATAACTATAGTTAGCTAAGTCGACTCTAACGAAGGTTGATGAGATTTTCGAAGAGTATTAGGAGGTCTTTATTTAATAACTATATGATACAAGAGGATACTTAAACTTTACTTAAGAAAAAATATTTTTTTATCTTTTTCGATCCACCCAAATCATTCCTGTACAGTCATAAGTAGATAAGGTTTCAAATCCCAGAGATCGATAGAATCCCAAGGTTTTTTCTGTCTGATCGGTCACTAGTTGGACTTGATAGGCATCTTTGAAGTCACCTAAAGCCTCTTTCATCAAGTTGCTACCAATCCCTTGGCGCTGATAGCTAGGCAAAACGATCAAATCCTGGACAAAAATCGATGAAAAACCATCTCCGACTAAACGGACCAAGCCCACCACGGCATCACCATCAAGTGCCAGATAAATTGCTAAGGAGTGAGACAAGGCTTTCTTCAACATCTGAGGTTGATGTGTATAATTTGTCCATCCAACTGCCTGATAGAGATGCAAAACATCCTCTAGCTTAACAATTTCTTGCATTCTAATAGTCATCATCTCAATACCTCTCAGAATTCTCTCAAGCTCTTGTACTGCCGTCCATTTTTATCAAAATTTTCAGGAGCCAGCCATGCTTCCAAACGAGCTTTAACTTGAGGCCAGTCCTTATCAATCATAGAGAGCCAATCCGTATCACGTGTACGTCCCTTATAAACGACTGCCTGACGGAAGGTCCCTTCATAGACAAAGCCCAAACGTTCCGCAGCTCGTCTGGATGGCAAATTTAGAGCGTCGCATTTCCACTCATAGCGACGATAGTTGAGCTCCTCAAAAACATAGCGAGCTAGGAGATATTGAGCCTCTGTCCCCATCCTCGTCCCCTTAAGTGCTGGTGAAAAAGTGACAGCTCCCACTTCTATTACTCGGTTATTCTGATCAATTCGCATGAGAGAAAAAGTTCCCAAAGCCTTACCAGTTGCCTTGTCTATAATCGCATAGTAAAAACGGTCCTTACGAGCCAACATCTGATTTAAGACGGTAACCAGTTCTTCCATATCTGCCACTGGTTCCTGAAAGAGGTAGGTCCACATCTCCCGAGGTGTATCTGGACCATAAACAGCTAATAAATTCTCCGCATGCTTTTCCACCGAGAGCGCCTCGATTCGAGCATAACGTCCTTCTAAAAAATCAATGGAAGGCAATTCACCTGAAGTATAACCTTCCATTGACTCACCAATCATCTGACCATATTCATTTACTGGCATCGTTTTTCTCCTTGTTTTACGCTGAAAATACTATATCATAATTTGCTCTATATGGAAACTAGCACTCTCCCCAAACTTCATCCTCAACACTACATTAGTGATTCGTTTTCTTTCTTTTATCTTCTAAGGCTTGATTAATTCGTTGGGCGAGCTTGTGAGTTTGCCAGATCTGGTACAACCATATCAGTCCATAAATTAATAAGAAAAAGAACCAAAGCAAGGGACTCAACAATGCTGAACCCCAGCCAAAAAATAGGTAGGTCAATACTAAAATAGTAGCTGTCGCTAACAAATGAACTCCTACACGCATACTATAAGCAAGAAACTCTAGCCTTTCAAGGATTAAGGTCAATACCCCCATAATTCCACTCATCAAAAACAAAGCTAGAATATTTTTTGTCGTTGGTGCAGGATAGGTAATACCTGAATAAAACTGAGCCAATAACACCAAACTCAAATAAACAAAGGAGGCCGTACGCATTCCCGATACAAAATAAGCAATCAATCGCTTCATGATTTTCTCCTATAAACCTAGATAATCCATTAAGGACTTAACGTATTTCCGACTCACACTCGATTTGAGACCCCGAGTCATCTTAGCCATCATGTTCCCTGAAAAGCTATCCGATAATGACTCTAAATGGTCAATGTTTATAACTGAATGACGTGATATCTGTATAAAGTTACGTCGATTAATTCGATTCTGAAAGTTTGTCAATGTTTCCTTAGTTTTATAAATCCCATCTACCGTATAAATGGTCAACAAATTCTTATCGATATCTACTAGAATAAGATCCTCAATTTTCACCATAACCAGATGATCATCCGTTCGAATAGGAATAACCACATGATTAGTCGTTGAAAATTGTTCTAAATACTCCATGACCTCTCTTGCTTGGTCGGTTAACTGAGCTGCCTGAATTAAAATGTGTGGGTCTTTTTCTGAAAACTCTGTCTTCATTTCAAAACGAATCTTCATTTTCTCTCCAATACATCTTTATTTTCTCTTGCTAAACACTTTAACAAATAACATCCAAAGAAGAATAGCGACGAGACTGATAATAACCACTATAAAGTATGTTTCTTCCTTTGTCAATAGTTCTTGCCAGTTAATTTGAATTCCCATTTTTTCTTGAAATTCCTGTAACAGACTGTTATTTCCTGAAAATGCGATCTCTAACCGCTCTTTCATCAAGACTTGTCGATAGAGAGAAGCAATATAAGTTGCAGGGGTACATTTCATGAAAAGCTGTGCAGAATCAGGTAATACTCCAATGGGGATATAAGTTCCTACTAAAAATCCAGAAGCAGTTCCCACTATCGTTGCCAGTTTACCAAGGCTATCTACAGATTGAAAACGGTAAATCAAGAGAACATTTACCAGACTTGAAAGCAGACTGCTTAACAACATAATCAAAGCGATTTCCGGTAAATAGCTGATAACTGGGCTCTCTTTAAAATAAAAACTCATAACAGCATACATAAACACCTGCATGACAAAAGAAATGACAATACTACTGATTAGATAGGACGCCTGTAAGGCCCAGTTACCTAAATCTGTCAAGAAAAGATCTTGATCCACTTGATTTTCGCGGTCCTGAACCATTTGTTTAAGAGCCGTAAAACTGGTTGTCATCCCAGTCACAGCCAAGGTCCCACCCATCAGCCAGTTGTTTAAAAGGTTCGTACTATTAGGGAGTTGGGACCAAGAATCCGTCAAATTCTTCTGCAAAAAAATGATATAAAGGAGGAAGGAAATCAATGCCCCCAATAATGAGAAAAATACTCCCGAACGATTACGAAAATATAAGATAAAATTCCGTTTCAATAAAGCTAGCATTAGCGAACCTCTCTTCCTGTAAGTGCAATAAAGGCATCATCCATAGTGCCCGGACGAAACTCAAAAGAATCAATTTCTTCTCGAACTTTTGCCAAATATTCAATGGCTTCCTGTGACGTCCTTGGATAAAAAAGATATTCCAACTCATTTTCTTCCTCTACTGTCATTCCAGTCTGTAGCAATTTTTCTAGATCCTTCATTTCCTTAAAACGAATTTTTAGGATATTAGATGCATACTGGCTTTTAATAGCAGTCGCAGAACCTTGCGCAATCACTTTCCCATGATCAACGATATAGATCTGATCCGCTTCATCTGCTTCATCCAGATAATGAGTCGTTAAGATAATGGTCATCCCTTCATCCTTTTGTAGTCGATACAGTAGATCCCAGATGGATTTGCGAGTTTGAATATCAAGACCTGTCGTTGGTTCATCCAAGAAAAGAATATCTGGTCGCGAAAGAAGAGCACGCGCAATATCAACCCGACGTTTTTGCCCACCTGACAAAGTCCCATATAGTTGTTTCTGGAAAGCAGTCAAACCCAGTTGATGAATCAAATCATCCACACGACTTGCCGCAATCTCCTTATACTGTTGAGCACGAATCGTGAGATTTTCCCTAACCGTCAACATCTCATCCAGTACACTAGCTTGAAAAACCACCCCGATTTTCGTATTTGGCGCATATCGAATCTGACCTTGTGTCGGCTTTTTCAAACCGATTAACATGGAAATGGTGGTTGATTTCCCTGCACCATTGGGTCCCAAAATAGCATTGAAACTTCCTTTTTCAAACTCTAACTGAATATCATCGACAGCCATATGATTGCCGTACCGTTTAGTCAAATGTTTAGCTTGTAAAATCATATTTTCCCCTCCTCTTTACCTCACTAGTTTAACAAAAAGTATGAAAGAAAAATCGACTTTTGAGATAAGCAGTTAAAATGAAAGGCCAAGTGGTAAAATAATGGGGGTTAAATTAAAGTAGAGCAGGCTCGTTTTTCTCCTGTCGAATCACTAGAGGAAGTTTAAAATCACTTACAACCACACATTATATTTTTAAACATGTGCTATAAAAGAGGTGTTTTATAGCATCCGGCAGAAAAATCCAAGAGTCAATAGTATTGTTCTAGCTAAACCAAACAATAAAAAATGAATCAGAAATCATAGCACACACTCCCTTCTAGTAAAATGAAAATGCTGAATGGGGCAGGATTAAATTTGAAGTAAGCAAGTATGGTCCTGAATTTGAAACTGCCATTAACGATAAGTCTATCTATTAGGAAAGAAATCTTCAATACAAGCAAAAACAGCTCTTGTTATCCAAGAAGAGCTGTTCTATTTTATGAAAGAGAAAGCTACTAGTGCCCCTTGTGCTTCTCTCTACGTTTTTGCTGTTTGCGTTCAAATTTCTCTTGCTTGAGCAATTGCTTTTGGAGACTAGACTGTTGTTTTGAATGCTTTTTTTGTTCCTCAAACTGCAACTGTAAAAGTTCTTGTGACTTAGAAGAAACTTTCTGCTTCACCTGTTTCTTTACAGCTTGCTGCAGACGCTTCGGATTCTTAATCTTTACATGCTGTTTGACTGTTGCCTCTGGACTAAAAGATAACCGAACAAACTGAGTCTGTAAAAGTTTCAAAATTTCATCCTGTTTTGGTTCCTGACCAAATGTCACACGACAAACTTGATAAGTTCCCTCATACTCTTGTTCAAACAATCCATGCCAAAATCCATCTTCAAAATAAACTGTCAAGCCAATTGAAACGATTTCCACGACAGCACCTCCTTAAATCTATCCCTAAGAATGGACAACCAAGGAGGAAGGTTACTGATAGGCTTGCCTACGTCTGGACTACCAACCAGAACTGTGTTTTTATCTTAGTTGGGACTATTATAGCATAATCCAATTTAAAAATCCTCCAGATTCTACTCTGAAGGATTCCTATCTTATTTCACAACAATATTAACCAATTTAGTTGGCTTCAATAGTCCAGTGGACTATTGAAGGTGGCAAGATAGAGCTAATAAACTCGTTATTTAACGACGATATTAACGAGTTTATTAGGGACACTAATCACCTTCACGATTTCCTTACCGTCAATCTCCGCTTTGACTTTTTCGTCAGCCAGAGCAATTTCTTGCAATTCTTCGCGTGATAGGTCTTTAGCAACCATCAATTTGGCACGAACTTTTCCTTTGATTTGGACGACGATTTCGATTTCGTCTTCAACCAATTTACTTTCGTCCCAAGTTGGCCAAGCCACGTAAGAGATGGACTCACCTGTTGCTGTAACTGTTTGCCAGAGTTCTTCTGCCAAGTGAGGTGCAAATGGGGCAATCAATTGGATAAAGCCTTTGGCATAGTCCACATAGAGTTTGTCTTCCTTGTTGGCAGCGTTGACAAAGACCATAAGTTGGGCAATGGCTGTGTTGAATTTCATGGATTCGATTTGCTCAGTAACAGATTTGACTGTTTCATTGTAAACCTTGTCAAGAGCACCATTATTTTCCGCAACAATTTCTTTACTTGTAATCAAACGGTAAACACGGTCAAGGAATTTACGGCTTCCTTCCAAACCTTCTTCTGACCAAGCGATGGAAGCATCGAGTGGCCCCATGAACATTTCATAAACACGAAGGGTATCAGCACCGTATTGTTCCACTACGTCGTCTGGGTTAACAACATTCTTGAGGGATTTCGACATTTTGGCTGGTGCTTGCTCCAACTCTTCCCCTGTTTCCACATGGAAGAAGGATCCGTCACGTTTTTCAACCTTGTCAGTTGCCACAAGAGCCCCACGGTGGTCACGATAGCTTGTCCCCAAAATCATCCCTTGGTTAAAGAGTTTTTGGAATGGTTCTTTGGTTGGAACAACACCAAGGTCATAGAGGAATTTGTGCCAGAAACGAGCGTAAAGCAAGTGAAGAACGGCGTGTTCTGCACCACCCACGTAGATATCCACTGGCAACCATTGTTTGAGGAGATCCTCATCAGCCAATTTCTCAATGTTATGAGGGTCAATATAGCGGAGGTAGTACCAGCTTGAACCAGCCCATTGTGGCATGGTGTTGGTTTCACGACGACCTTTGACACCATCTTCACGCGTCACTTCAAGCCAGTCGGTCAAGTTAGCCAATGGACTCTCCCCTGTACCTGAAGGGCGAATGTCCTTGGTTACAGGCAGAACAAGTGGCAAGTCACTTTCAGGAACAGCTGTTGAAGTCCCATCTTCCCAATGAATGATTGGGATTGGCTCACCCCAGTAACGTTGACGGCTAAAGAGCCAGTCGCGGAGACGGTAGGTAACCTTCTCTTGTCCACAACCTTTCTCTTCCAACCAAGCCACAATTTTAGCAATAGCGTCTTCTTTGTTAAGGCCATCTAGGAAATCTGAATTAACATGAAGACCATCTTCAGTATAGGCAGTTTCTGCCACATTACCACCTTCAAGCACTTCTACGATTGGAAGACCAAACTGTTTGGCAAATTCCCAGTCACGTTGGTCATGGGCAGGCACGGCCATGACAGCACCTGTTCCATAACTAGCAAGAACATAGTCTGCAATCCAGATTGGGATTTCCTTGCCATTGACAGGGTTGATAGCATAAGCACCAGTCCAAACTCCTGTTTTTTCCTTGGCAAGGTCGGTACGAGCTAAGTCAGACTTGAGACTAGCTTGGTGTTTGTAGTCTGCAACTGCATCAGCTTGCTCTGGGCTTGTGATGGCGTCAACCAAGTCATGCTCAGGAGCCAAGACTGTGAAGGTCGCACCGAAAAGAGTATCAGGACGAGTGGTAAAGACGGTGAATTCCTTGTCAGTCCCTTTCACTTTGAAAGTTACATTGGCACCAGTTGATTTCCCAATCCAGTTGCGTTGCATATCCTTGATAGACTCTGGCCAATCCAACTCATCCAAGTCGTTAAGCAAGCGCTCTGCATAGGCCGTAATTTTGAGCATCCATTGGCGCATTGGTTTGCGGACAACGGGATAGCCACCACGTTCAGAAGTTCCGTCAGGAAGGACTTCTTCGTTAGCGATGGCTGTTCCCAACTCTTCAACCCAGTTTACTGGCACTTCCGCTTCATAGGCCAAGCCTTTTTCGTAAAGCTTAGTGAAAATCCACTGAGTCCACTTGTAGTAGTTTGGATCTGTTGTGTTAACTTCACGATCCCAGTCATAAGAGAATCCAAGCGCGTTGATTTGACGTTTGAAGTTGGCAATGTTTTCCGCTGTAAATTCTGCTGGGTCATTCCCCGTATCCATAGCGTATTGCTCAGCTGGCAAACCAAAGGCATCCCATCCCATTGGGTGAAGGACATTGTAGCCTTGCGCACGTTTGTAACGGCTGAGGATATCGGTTGCAGTGTAGCCTTCTGGGTGTCCTACGTGCAGACCCGCTCCAGACGGATATGGGAACATATCGAGAGCATAAAACTTCGGTTTTGATGCATCTGTTCCTGTCTTAAATGTATGATGTTTCGCCCAGTAGCCCTGCCACTTAGGCTCAATTTCTTTATGATTGTAAAAACTCATGGTCTCTCTCCAATTTTGTGATGTTACTATTATACCATTTTTGGGGGAATTTGAAAGACGAGAAATGTTCTTTTAGACTTGGATAACAAGAAATACTGAGTCGCAAATCCAACTTATTTAACAGGAAAAAAATTAGCTCCCACTTGGAGCTAACTTCTATCAATTTTTTATTTCTTGCATCTTCTCACGTCCGAGCTCTCGATAGCTACGGTCACCAACAACTTCTACGCTAAACTGACCGTCCTCATATTCAAGAATCGTCACGCTACCATTATCTAAACCATGCGGATGCATGCCGTTGATCAGGTAAACAATGGTCCCAATAGTCATTCCATGACTCACGACGAGAGCATTGCCCCCACCTTGTTCTTCCATTTCTTTGGCAATCGCTTCAAAGCCTTCCTTGATTCGACCACTGAGTTTTTCCCAACCTTCAGCCCAGCCTGCTGTATCGACCTCAACTAGACCTTCTGCTAGCTCTGCATAGGACAACTGATGAACATGGTCTACATTGAAAATTCTCGGAATCAAGCCCATAAAGAGGTCCCCATCATAGGCCCCATCAAAACTACCAAAGCACCACTCTCTGATGCGCTTGTCCATGCGGTAAGGGATTTTCCCCTGCAAGCCAAGTTCTTCTAGGATAATTCCCATAGTTTGAATGGTGCGCCCTGAATCACTGGAATAAGCGCGGTCAAATTGTAAACCAGACTCTCTCAAGCCAATTCCCAGTTCATGGATTCCCAACTCACCTTCTGCAGTCAAAGGTGTATCACTCCATCCTTGAGCACGTCCAATGGTGTTAAACATCGTTTTCCCATGACGGACCAAGTACAATCTTACTTTAGACATTTTCTATCCTCCATTTTCTTCTATTATATCATGGATCAAAGAAATATTTGGCTTTCAAAAGCAAAGCCAACATTTGTAAATTATCCAAAAGAAAAGCTACCCTCATGGTAGCTTCCCTAGGAGATTATTATGAAAAAGTTTAGGATTTCTATTAAATAAAGTTAGGAGGTCTTTATTTAATGATTATAGTATACACAGTCATCCTTAAACTCAACTTAAATCCTCTCGCTTTTTTATTAATTTTTAAAACTATGGATTGGAGCTGGGATTTGCCCACCGCGAGAGATGAAATCAACAGACGAAGCCCCGTTGACCTTCATAACTGGAGCTGTCCCTAGCAAACCACCAAACTCAATCATATCGCCTTCTTTGCCCTTTGGAATAATACGGACAGCCGTTGTTTTCATGTTAATCACACCAATGGCCGCCTCATCCGCAATCATAGCTGCAATGGTTTCAGCAGGCGTATCTTCCGGAATGGCAATCATATCCAGTCCAACAGAACAGATAGCCGTCATGGCTTCTAGTTTCTCTAAATTCAGAGAGCCATCTTGCACCGCAGCAATCATCCCCTCATCTTCAGAAACGGGGATAAAAGCACCTGACAAGCCACCGACTTGGTTACAAGCCATCACTCCGCCCTTCTTAACTTGGTCATTCAAAAGAGCGAGGGCAGCCGTTGTCCCATGCGTACCAACTGTTTCTAGGCCCATTTCCTCAAGGACACGTGCCACAGAATCACCAACTGCAGGAGTTGGCGCCAAGCTTAGGTCTACAATCCCAAAGTCAACACCCAGTCTCTCGCTGGCCATCTGACCAACTAATTGACCGATACGAGTAATCTTGAAGGCCGTTTTCTTGACTGTTTCCGCTACTACATCAAAGCTCTGTCCACGAACTTTTTCCAAGGCACGCTTGACCACACCAGGACCTGAAACGCCAACATTGATGATAACATCTGCTTCCCCAACACCATGGAAAGCCCCTGCCATAAAAGGATTGTCCTCAACAGCATTAGCAAATACGACCAACTTGGCCGCACCCATATCTGACAGTGCAGCTGTTTCCTTGATGATACGTCCCATATCAGCGACCGCAGTCATGTTGATACCTGACTTGGTCGAGCCGATATTGACGGACGAACAAACCTTGTCTGTCTCAGCTAGAGCGCGTGGGATAGAATTGATGAGAATTTCATCTCCTTTTTGGTAGCCTTTTTGTACCAAAGCTGAGAATCCACCAATAAAGTCAACACCGATCTCCTTAGCAGCCCTATCAAGAGCCTTTGCCAAAACAAGATAGTCTGTCGCATCAGTCGCAGCACCAATTAAAGAAATCGGAGTCACCGATACCCGTTTATTAACAATAGGAATCCCTAGTTCCGCAGCAATTTCATCTCCTACAGCCACTAGATTTGCAGCTTTAGTGGTGACTTTTTGGTAAATCTTTTCAGCAGCACGATTGATATCTGGATCAATACAGTCCAAAAGGGAAATCCCCATGGTGATGGTTCTGATATCGAAGTTCTGCTCCTCGATCATGGCAATGGTTTCTGTAACTTGTCTAATATCCATATCCACCTCCTAGATATTATACATAGCGTCAAAAATCGCCGCACTTTGAATATTGATTTTGACATTCAAGGCCTGACCGAAAGTTTCAAACTCATTTCGTAGATAAGTGAAATCCTGTTTTTCGTCACTAGAAACGACCGCCATCATAGTAAAGTATTCATCCAACACCGTCTGAGAAATATCGTCAATATTCAAACCCAAGTCTGCAATCTTAGTAGACACGCCTGCAACAATCCCAGCCTTATCCTTACCAACCACTGTAATAATAGCCTTCATCCTTATACCCCATTTCTACGATTTTTAGAAAAACTGAACGTTTTTGATTTTCTTTTTCCCTAGTATAGCATATTTCCATAGAAAATACTAAAAAACGCCTGCTTACGAAGTTGTTCTTAAGAAAAAAACAATTTCGTAAACAAGCGTCTACCCTATCAAATGATGATGAGTGTTCCCGCTAGGACTGAAGTCCCAGCGGTAGACCAGAGCTAGACTAAGAGCACAAGACTCCATCATCATAACACTCAACAAAATTGATGATTTTATACTAATTCGATGATCGCCATTGGCGCAGCATCACCACGACGTGGTTCAGTTTTAAGGATACGAGTGTATCCACCGTTACGTTCAGCATAACGAGGTGCGATTTCTGAGAACAATTTTTGAAGTGCTGTAGTAGAAGTGTACTTATCAGTTGCTTCATCATAGTTTTCAGATGCGATTTCATTACGTACGAAAGCAGCTGCTTGACGACGTGCATGCAAATCACCACGTTTACCTAGAGTAATCATTTTTTCAACAGTTTTACGGATTTCTTTAGCACGAGCTTCAGTTGTTACGATTGATTCGTTGATCAAAAGGTCAGTTGTCAAATCGCGAAGCATTGCTTTACGTTGTGAGCTAGTGCGTCCTAGTTTACGGTAAGCCATGTATTCCTCCTTTATTTATCTTTTAATCCAAGACCCAAGTCAATGAGTTTGAGTTTCACTTCTTCCAAACTCTTGCGTCCAAGATTTCGTACTTTCATCATCTCTGCTTCAGATTTTTCTGTCAAATCATGCACAGTATTGATACCGGCACGTTTCAAACAGTTGTATGAACGCACAGACAAGTCCAGTTCCTCAATCGTACGATCCAAAATACGATCGTCAGATTCAGTATCAGCTTCTTTCATCACTTCAGTTGACTTAGCAATCTCAGTAAGATTTGTAAACAAATCAAGATGTTCTGTCAAGATACGTGCTGAAAGCCCTAAAGCATCTTCTGGAATAATTGTTCCATTAGTCAAGATTTCAAGGGTTAATTTGTCAAATCCATCATTGCTACCTACACGAGCAGGCTCTACTTGATAGTTGACTTTTGTAACTGGTGTATAAATAGAATCTACAGCAAGTGTTCCAACTGGTGCATTATCTTTTTTGTTTTCATCAGCAGGTACATATCCACGACCACTGTTAACAGTCATTGTCGCTTTTAGAGAAGAACCTTCACCGATTGTAAAGAGATAATGATCTGGATTTACAATCTCAATATCACTGTCAGTCAAAATGTCTCCAGCTGTAATTTCAGCAGGACCTTCAACGTCCAGTTCAATGATTTTTTCGTCTTCAACGTATGATTTCACTGCAATCCCTTTAATGTTCAGAATGATTTGCATCACGTCTTCACGAACACCTGGAACTGTGTCGAACTCATGCAAGACACCTTCAATGTTGATAGATGTCACTGCTGCTCCTGGTAGAGAAGCTAGTAGTACACGACGAAGAGAGTTACCAAGAGTTGTACCGTAGCCACGTTCAAGTGGTTCGATTGCAAACTTGCCATAATCTTTATTTTCATCAATTTTTGTTATATTTGGTTTTTCAAACTCAATCATTTAGTTACTCCCTCTTAAACGAAAAGCAGTGTAATGCGATGATTATACACGGCGACGTTTTGGAGGACGAGCACCATTGTGTGGCACTGGAGTCACATCACGAATTGCTGTTACTTCAAGACCAGCGGCAGCAAGCGCACGAATAGCTGACTCACGACCAGAACCTGGACCTTTTACAGTAACTTCAACTGATTTAAGACCGTGTTCTTGTGCAGATTTAGCAGCAGCTTCAGAAGCCATTTGAGCAGCGAATGGTGTAGATTTACGAGAACCTTTGAAACCAAGAGCACCAGCTGATGACCAAGCAATTGCATTACCATGCACATCAGTAATCATAACAATAGTGTTATTAAATGTAGCGTGAATATGAGCAATACCAGATTCGATATTCTTTTTCACACGACGTTTACGTGTTGGTTTAGCCAAGACTTTTACCTCCTATATTATTTTTTCTTACCAGCAATCGCAACAGCTTTACCTTTACGAGTGCGAGCGTTGTTTTTAGTGTTTTGTCCACGGACAGGAAGTCCACGACGGTGACGAATACCACGGTAAGAACCGATTTCCATCAAACGTTTGATGTTCAAGTTTACTTCACGACGAAGGTCACCTTCAACTTTGATTGCATCCACTTCACGACGGATAGCATCCTCTTGATCTGATGTAAGGTCACGTACACGAACATCTTCTGAGATTCCAGCAGCAGCCAAAATTTTCTTAGATGTTGCAAGTCCGATACCATAAACGTAAGTCAATGAGATTACTACGCGTTTGTCATTTGGAATGTCAACTCCAGCAATACGAGCCATTTTTTCTCCTTTCTATCTTATCCTTGACGTTGTTTGTGTTTTGGATTTGCTGGGCAAATTACCATAACACGACCATTACGACGAATTACTTTACAGTATTCGCAAATTGGTTTGACCGATGGTCTTACTTTCATTTCTTATCCCTCCAAGTTTTTCGATTATTTAAAGCGGTAAGTGATACGTCCACGTGTCAAGTCATATGGACTCATCTCGACAGTAACACGATCTCCCGCTAAAATACGAATATAGTTTTTACGAATTTTACCAGAAACTGTTGCTAAAATCTGATGTCCATTTTCAAGTTCAACCGTAAACATTGCGTTAGGCATTGTATCGACTACTTTGCCTTCAACTTCAATCACATCGTCTTTTGCCACGCAAAAGCACCTCCATAAATTTCGATTCGATGCCTCTGAAAACAGAGACAACAATTATAAGTCAGACTATCTCAGTATAACATTTGTAGCGATTTTTTGCAAGTGTGAAAAACGCTTTATTTCAAATTTGTCAATACTTTTTCGATGTCTTTGAACACATCATTGATATCTTGATTTCCTTCGATATCGTGGACCAATCCTTTGGCACGGTAGTGAGCAATGATTGGTTCACCTTGGGCGATATTCACATCCAAACGACGCTTCACTGTCTCAGGTTTATCATCTTCACGTTGGTAATAATCTTCCTCTTTATAGTCAACTGGTGGGTTGAAAACTTTGTGGAAGGTTTCACCTGTTTCGCGGTGGATGATACGACCACTCAAACGTTCCAAGAGACAATCTGGATTCACTTCGATATTGATCACGCCTTCTAGTTCGATACCAAGTTCCGCCAATGTTTTGTCCAAGGCATGAGCTTGTTCAATCGTACGTGGGTAACCATCCAACAAGAAACCTGTTTCTTTGATGTCGTCCTGAGAAAGGCGTTCTTTAACAATTCCATTTGTAACTTCATCCGGAACCAACTCACCTTTGTCAATATATGACTTGGCAAGTACACCCATTTCAGTTTGATTAGCCATAGCAGCACGGAACATATCTCCAGTTGAAATGTGTGCCACGTGGAATTGCTCCACAATTTTAGCTGCTTGCGTTCCCTTACCTGCTCCAGGTAAGCCCATAATCAAAAGATTCATGATAGGATCTCCTTATTTTGTATTTAAATAGAAGCAGAAATTCGTTTCAACCCCTATTTAAAAACAAAATAGAAGAGGGGAGACGAAAATCTCTCTGATAGATAGACCTTCATACTCCACTCTCTAAGCAAAAGTAATCTTGCTTTTATTCTGTTTTGTCCATGAAACCAACATACTTACGTTTCAATAGGTAACCTTCTAGCTGTTTGATTCCTTCGATACCAGTTGAGATAATGATCAAAAGACTAGTTCCCCCAAAAGCAACAGCTTCTGAAAGACCAAAGACATCTTTTGCCACAATCGGCAAGATTGAAATCACACCAAGGAAGATTGATCCGACAGTCGCAAGGCGACGAAGAAGTTTCGACATGAATTCTTCAGTACCCTTACCAGGACGGACACCATGAATGTAGGCTCCACTCTTTTGCAAGTTTTCTGCTGCTTTCTCTGGATTGATCTGTACAAATGTATAGAAGAATGTAAAGAGAATGATCAACAAGGCATACATGGCAACACCTGTTGGAGATGTTGTAGATAACATTTCCTGTGCTGTACGTACCCAAGCCCAATCATGACCTGTAGCACTCAAAAATTGAAGAATGGCTGCAGGTGCTGCTGTGATGGAACTTGCAAAGATAACTGGGATAACCCCCGCTGGGTTTACCTTCAAAGGAAGGTATGAGCTTGATGGGGCTCCTTGAGCAACTTTTGTATATTGGATTGGAATTTTATATTCTGCCTGTTGAACAAAGGTTGTAAAGTATACAATCAACAAGACAGCGATAATCAAAATAACGACAAAGATAATAGATGAAGTCAAACGGCTACTTGGAATATTGACGAAGTAGTCAACATAGATTCCTTTAATCATCTCAGGGATTGAAGCGACAATACCTGCAAAGATGATCATAGAAACACCGTTTCCGTATCCCTTATCTGTAATTTGTTCCCCGAGCCAAGTTACAATCATACTACCTGCTGTGAGGATAATACCGATAGTAACAAAGACTTGTGGTGTTAAAGCTGTCGTTAATAATTTTGCTCCAGAAAGAGTGTTAAATCCTGCTGTAATCCCGATAGATTGAACAAATGCAAGCACAAGTGCAATATAACGAGTAGCTTGGTTTAGTTTTCTCCGTCCTACTTCCCCTTGTTTGCCCCATTCTACAAACTTCGGTAAAATATCCATTTGTAGCAATTGAACAACGATTGAAGCAGTGATATACGGACTTACTCCGAGTGCAAAAACGGAGAAGTTCTTCATGGCATTCCCTGAAACAAGACTAAGCATGTTCAAGAAAGATAAACCACTGAGAGCTTCTAAACTTTTCGCATTCACACCTGGAACTGTAATACTTGTCCCAATACGGAAAACAAGAATGATAAAAATCGTAAAAAGAATTTTTGATCGAACTTGTTTAACCTTGAGCGCTTCTTTTAGTAATTTAAAAAACATGGGTCACCTCTCTTAGATGACTTCTACAGAACCACCTTTAGCAGTGATAGCTTCCTCAGCTGATTTAGAGAATTTAGCTGCTTTCACAGTCAATTTCTTAGTCAACTCACCGTTACCAAGAATTTTAACTCCTGATTTTTCAGCTTTCACAATTCCTGCTTCGATAAGTACAACTGGAGTTACTTCTGCACCGTCTTCAAAGACGTTCAATTGGTCAAGGTTTACAATTGCATATTCTTTAGCGTTGATGTTAGTGAATCCGCGTTTTGGAAGACGACGGAACAATGGAGTTTGTCCACCTTCAAAACCAAGGCGAACTCCGCCACCGCTACGAGCTTTTTGACCTTTTTGACCGCGACCAGATGTTTTACCGTTACCTGATGAAGTACCACGACCAACACGGTTACGTACTTTACGAGAACCTTCTGCAGGTTTCAATTCATGAAGTTTCATTATTATTTTCTCCTCTTTTGTAAAATGCTAGCGCCGATAAGAGAGAAAAGGTTGTCTCCCTTATCAACTCGCCTATACATCGTCATCTAAGATGACTATACCTAGTTTTAGGGGATGAGTATTGCCACATCCCCTAAAAATTCATTAGTTTACTTCTTCAACTGTTACCAAGTGAGATACTGCAGTGATCATACCACGGATAGCAGCGTTGTCTTCTTTGATAACAGAGCTGTTCAATTTGCCAAGTCCAAGTGCTACAACAGTTTTACGTTGTGATGGAATGCGTCCGATTGGAGACTTAGTCAAAGTAATTTTAATTTGAGCCATTTTATCCCCTTTCTTATGCCAAATCAGAAACTGAAATACCACGAAGGGCAGCAACTTCTTCAGCGCGTTTCAATTGTTTCAAACCTTCAACAGTTGCGCGAACAATGTTGATTGGAGTGTTAGAACCAAGTGATTTAGATGTAATATCTGCCACACCTGCCAATTCCACAACGGCACGAACTGCACCACCAGCGGCAACTCCAGAACCTTCTACAGCAGGTTTCAACAATACTTTAGCTCCACCGAATTCTGAAAGAACTTCGTGTGGGATTGTTGTCCCAACCATAGGAACTTCAATCAAGTTTTTCTTAGCATCTTCTACTGCTTTGCGGATTGCTTCTGGAACTTCTTGAGCTTTACCAGTACCAAATCCTACGCGACCGTTGTGGTCACCAACAACAACAAGAGCTGCGAAACGAAGACGACGTCCACCTTTAACAACTTTTGTAACACGGTTGACAGCAACTACGCGTTCTTCTAATTCAACTGCATTGTCTTTAAATGCCATTTTTTAGTGTCCTCCTATTAGAATTTCAATCCGTTTTCACGAGCTGCATCAGCCAAAGCTTTCACACGTCCGTGATATAGATATCCACCGCGGTCGAACACCACTTCTGAAATACCTTTAGCGTTTGCACGTTCTGCAACGAGTTTACCGACAGCAACGGCTTGTTCAGTTTTAGTTCCTTTTGAAACTTCTTTGTCAAGAGTTGAAGCACTTGCGAGCGTTACACCCGCTACGTCATCAATCACTTGAGCGTAGATGCCTGTATTAGAACGGAATACGTTCAAACGTGGGCGATCAGCAGTTCCAGAGAGTTTTCCGCGAACGCGACGGTGGCGTTTTTGGCGGAGTTTGTTTTTATCTGGTTTAGAAATCACAGTTTTCACCTCTTTAGTTTTAAATCGTGTGCTATGCACTAAGTTGGAAAATAGGTTGGTGGTTAAAAATCAACCACTCAACATTATTTACCTGTTTTACCTTCTTTACGGCGAACGAATTCACCAACGTAACGGATACCTTTACCTTTATATGGTTCTGGTGAACGAAGGCTACGTACGTAAGCAGCTGTTTGACCAACTACTTCCTTTGAAATTCCGCTAACAACGATTGTTGTTGGGTTTGGAAGTTCAAAAGTAATTCCTTCTGGAGCTTCAACTTCGTCTGGATGAGATTTACCAACAGCCAAAACAAGTTTTTTACCTTGAAGTTGTGCACGGTAACCAACCCCACGCATTTCAAGTTCTTTCTTGAATCCTTCTGATACACCAATTACCATGTTGTTCAAAAGAGCACGAGTAGTTCCGTGGATTGTTTTCATTTCTTTTGAATCGTTTGGACGGTGAAGAGTTACTTCAGTACCTTCCACACGAATTTCAATATCTTTTGAGAACTCACGAGTAAGTTCTCCTTTAGGTCCTTTTACAGTTACAACGTTGTCATTGTTAGTGATTTCGACACCAGCAGGCAACACGATAACTTTATTACCAATACGTGACATGTTTATTTTCTCCTGTTAGATTGTCAGGCCAGAACGGCCAGTTTTCACGGGGGGTTAAATCGATTTCTCAATTTAAAGGAACATTTAGGTTTCAATTTCAAAGTGAATCTAGGCATCGTCTCGCAGGCATAACTTTGGGTTAGGCAAGAGACGATAACGACGAGTCATAAAGAAATTGGGAGCTAAATATTACCAAACGTAAGCGATAACCTCACCACCAACATTCTTTTGGCGAGCTTCTTTATCAGTAAGCAGACCTTCAGAAGTTGAAAGGATAGCAATTCCAAGTCCGTTAAGAACTTTTGGAAGATCTTCACGTTTTTTGTAGACACGAAGTCCTGGTTTAGAAACACGTTTTAAGTTAGTGATAACTTTTTCACCGTTTGGTCCGTATTTAAGGAATACACGGATGATGCCTTGTTTGTCATCTTCGATGATTTCTACGTTCTTAACAAAACCTTCGCGTTTAAGGATTTCAGCAATCCCTTTTTTGATGTTTGATGCAGGTACTTCAAGTACTTCGTGTTTCGCTTGGTTAGCGTTACGAATACGAGTTAGGAAGTCTGCGATTGGGTCAGTCATAACCATTTTGTTTTTCTCCTCTTACTAGTAGTTTGCAAGTTGCACTTGCTAGTTAATGATTGAGCTGGGCTCAGATAGTATTGACACATTCAAATGAGAGAACTCTTATTTGAACACGAGTTACAACCTGTGCAAAAAAGATAAATTTGTTTTGGAGCATCGCTCCTTCACCAAATTTTCTATTTTTGCTGTGGTTGTTACGCTCTTTGTATCATGATATTACCAAGATGCTTTTGTTACACCAGGAATTTGTCCTTTGTAAGCTAATTCACGGAAGCAAACACGGCAAAGTTTAAATTTGCGGTAAACTGAATGTGGACGACCACATTTTTCACAACGAGTATAAGCTTGAGTAGAGAACTTCGCTGGACGTTTGTTCTTAGCAATCATTGATTTTTTAGCCATTAGATTTACCTCCTATATTATTTTGCAAAAGGCATTCCAAGGCCTGTAAGCAATGCACGTGACTCTTCGTCAGTGTTAGCAGTTGTTACGATAACGATGTCAAGACCACGAGTTTTGTCAACGTCATCAAAGTTGATTTCTGGGAAGATCAATTGTTCTTTCACACCAAGAGTGTAGTTCCCGCGTCCATCAAATGATTTTGTTGGAACACCGTGGAAGTCACGCACACGTGGAAGTGAAACTGAAACCAATTTGTCCAAGAATTCGTACATACGTTCACCACGAAGGGTAACTTTTGCACCGATCGCTACACCTTCACGAAGACGGAAGCCGGCGATTGATTTTTTAGCTTTAGTGATAAGTGGTTTTTGACCTGAGATAAGTGCCAATTCTTCAGCAGCTTTTTCAAGACTTTTAGCGTTTGATACAGCTTCACCAACACCCATGTTCAAAACGATCTTATCTACTTTAGGCACAGCCATCACTGATGAGTAGTTGAATTGTTCTGTCAAAGCAGGAACTACTTCATTAAGATATTTTTCTTTTAAACGATTTGCCATTATACTTCTCCTTTCCTTCGTGATTAATCAAGCACTTCGCCTGATTTTTTGTTGTAGCGAACTTTTTTACCGTCTACAAATTTGTAACCAACACGACCAGCTACACCATTTTTGTCCAATACTTGAACGTTTGATACGTGGATAGCTGCTTCTTTCTCGATGATACCACCTTGAGGAAGCTCGTTAGTTGGACGTTGGTGTTTCTTAACGATGTTGACACCTTCAACGATAACTTTGTTTACTTTTGGAAGGGCAGTAAGGACAACAGCTTCTGTTCCCTTATCTTTACCAGCGATTACGCGAACTTTGTCGCCTTTTTTTACAAACATTAGGTTTCTCCTTGATTTTTCTTACGCCCATAAGGGCACCCTAGCATTAAGCTAGGGGACTAGTTTGTTTGTTTTTGCTCTGCGAAAATCAAAGCAATCCTTCGTCAGTTTCAACTCACCTAACTTAAGTTATGCTTTCGTCTTACTTCCTAGACTTGTTTTAATTTTCTTTGAGCAACCAATTAAAGTACTTCTGGAGCAAGTGACACGATCTTCATGAAGCCACCTTCACGCAATTCACGTGCAACTGGGCCAAAGATACGTGTTCCGCGAGGAGTTTTGTCTTCACGGATGATAACTGCTGCATTTTCGTCAAATTTGATGTATGAACCATCAGCACGACGAGCACCTGATTTAGTACGAACGATAACAGCTTTTACAACGTCACCTTTTTTAACCGCACCACCAGGAGTAGCTTGTTTTACAGATGCCACGATAACATCACCGATGTTTGCAAATTTACGTCCTGAACCACCAAGAACCTTGATAGTCAAGATTTCGCGAGCACCGCTGTTGTCTGCGACTTTCAAACGAGTTTCTGTTTGAATCATTTCAGTTTTCTCCTTTCAGGTTTGATTAGATGATGACCGCTTCTTCAACAACTTCTACAAGACGGAAACGTTTTGTAGCTGAAAGCGGACGAGTTTCCATGATACGTACGATATCGCCTTCTTTGGCAACATTGTTTTCATCATGTGCTTTGTATTTCTTAGAGTAGTTAATACGTTTACCATAGACTGGGTGGTTACGTTTTGTTTCAACTACAACTGTGATTGTCTTGTCCATTTTGTCAGATACAACACGTCCAACAAGAACTTTACGATTATTGCGTTCCATTGAAATTTCTCCTTCCCTAGTCTATTATTTCGCTTCAGATTGAACTGTTTTGATACGAGCGATTTGTTTTTTAACTTCTTTCAAGCGAGCTGTTTGTTCCAATTGACCAGTAGCAGCTTGGAAACGAAGTTCAAACAATTCTTTTTTCAATTCGTTTTCGCGCTTCGCGAGTTCTTCTTGAGAAAGACCACGAAGTTCTTTAACAAATTCTTTTACTTCATTAAGTTTCATGCCTTCTCCTTATTCTGCTTCACGTTTTACGAATTTACATTTAACTGGCAATTTGTGGCTTGCAAGACGAAGCGCTTCGCGAGCAATCTCTTCAGATACACCAGCGATTTCAAACATCACTTTACCACGTTTAACTGGTGCTACCCAACCTTCAGGTGCCCCTTTACCAGATCCCATACGCACACCGATAGCTTTAGCAGTGTATGATTTGTGTGGGAAGATTTTAATCCAAACTTTACCACCACGTTTCATGTAACGAGTCATGGCGATACGAGCAGCTTCGATTTGGCGGTTAGTGATCCAGTGGCTAGTTGTAGCTTGAAGACCGTATTCACCGAATGCTACTTCTTTTCCACCTTTTGCTTCACCGCGCATTTTTCCACGGAATTCACGACGGTGTTTAACACGTTTAGGTACTAACATTGGTTATTTACCTCCTTTAGTGTTTTTACGAGCCGGAAGAACTTCACCACGGTAGATCCATACTTTAACACCAAGTTTACCGTATGTAGTATCTGCTTCTTCCCAAGCGTAATCGATATCTGCACGAAGTGTGTGAAGTGGAACAGTTCCTTCAGAGTATCCTTCAGCACGGGCAATATCTGCACCGTTCAAACGACCTGATACTTGAGTTTTGATTCCTTTAGCTCCAGCACGCATTGCACGTTGGATTGCTTGTTTTTGTGCACGACGGAAAGCGACACGTTGCTCCAATTGACGAGCAATTCCTTCACCTACAAGGTGAGCATCCAAATCAGGTTGTTTGATTTCGATGATGTTGATGTGTACTTGTTTTCCAGTCAATTTGTTAAGTTTTGCACGGAGTGCATCAACGTTAGCACCACCTTTACCGATAACCATACCTGGTTTAGCAGTGTGAAGTGAAACGTTAACTTTGTTTACTGCGCGTTCAATTTCGATAGTTGAAACTGCTGCGTCAGCAAGTTCTTTTTGAACGAATTTACGGATTGCAAGATCTTCATGAAGGTAATCCGCGTATTCTTTTTCAGCATACCATTTGGCATCCCAATCACGGATGATGCCGACACGCATACCAATTGGATGTACTTTTTGACCCACGATGTTACCTCCTTATTTTTCTGCAACAGCTACAGTGATGTGAGCTGTACGTTTGTTGATTGGTGAAGCTGAACCTTTCGCACGTGGACGGAAACGTTTCATAGTTGGTCCTTCGTTTGCGAATGCTTCAGATACTACCAAGTTAGCTTTGTCCAAACCAAAGTTATTTTCAGCGTTAGCTACAGCTGAATTCAAAACTTTCAAGATGATTTCAGCAGCTTTGTTTGGCGTGAATGTCAAGATTGCAATAGCATCGGCTACGCTTTTACCACGGATGTTGTCAAGAACAAGACGTGATTTACGAGGTGAAACACGTACTGTACGAGCCATTGCTTTAGCTGAAGTAATTTCTGCCATTTATGTTCTCCTTATTTTCTACGTGTTTTCTTGTCGTCTGCAGCGTGACCTTTGTAAGTACGAGTTGGTGCAAATTCACCAAGTTTGTGACCTACCATGTCTTCTTGGATGTAAACAGGTACGTGTTTACGTCCGTCATAAACTGCAATAGTGTAACCAATGAAACTTGGGAAGATCGTTGAACGACGTGACCAAGTTTTGATAACTTTTTTCTTTTCGTCGTTAGCTTGAGCTTCAACTTTTTTCATCAAATGCTCATCGACGAAAGGTCCTTTTTTAAGACTGCGTCCCATTTTTATATTTTCTCCTTTAAATGTTGTACCACAGCGGCTTGCGCTCACATGGAGCGCTACCGAGCTGGCGGATTTCCTAGTTGCTTAGGCGACTAGTTTACTATTATTTCTCGTTGCGACGACGAACGATAAGTTTGTCAGATTTCGCTTTCTTGTTACGAGTTTTAAGACCAAGAGCAGGTTTGCCCCATGGAGTAGATGGCGCTTTACGACCAACTGGTGCTTTACCTTCACCACCACCGTGTGGGTGATCGTTAGGGTTCATTACAGAACCACGAACTGTTGGGCGGATACCTTTCCAACGGCTACGTCCTGCTTTACCAAGGTTTACAAGTCCATGTTGTTCGTTTCCGACAACACCAACTGTAGCACGACAAGTTCCAAGAATCATACGAACTTCGCCAGATTGAAGACGAACAAGAACGTATTTACCTTCTTGACCCAATACTTGGGCAGAAGCACCAGCAGCACGTACCAATTCTCCACCACGACCTGGTTTCAACTCGATATTGTGAATCAAAGTACCAACTGGGATGTTAGCAAGTGGAAGAGCGTTTCCGACTTTGATATCTGCTTCAGGACCTGAAACGATACGTTGACCAACTTCAAGACCTTTTGGAGCAATGATGTATGCTTTCACACCGTCAGTGTAGTGTACAAGAGCGATGTTTGCAGAACGGTTTGGATCGTACTCGATTGTTTTAACAACTGCTTCAACGTTGTCTTTGTTACGTTTGAAGTCAACCAAACGGTAGAAACGTTTGTGTCCACCACCTTGGTGACGAACAGTGATACGACCGTTGTTGTTACGACCAGCCTTGCTCTTCAAAGCAACAAGCAATGATTTTTCAGGAGTGCTTGTTGTGATTTCAGCGAAATCCAAAGAAGTCATATTACGGCGACCGTTTGTTGTTGGTTTATAAACACGAATTCCCACGATATTTCCTCCTTAGATTATTCAGCTTCAGCAGCGAACAACTCGATTGCTTTTGAATCCGTTGTAAGTGTGATGATAGCTTTTTTAGTTTTGTTAGTAAAACCAGTGTAACGTCCAACACGTTTTGCTTTTGGTTTTACGTTGATTGTGTTAACGTTGGCAACTTTAACACCTTCGAAAGCAGCTTCAACAGCTTGCTTGATCAAAAGTTTGTGTGCACGAGTGTCAACTTCAAATACATATTTTCCTGCTTCAAGTTGAGCCATTGAGCTTTCAGTGATAACAGGTTTTTTGATAACATCATACAAATTCATTATGCAAGAACCTCCTCGATTTTAGAGATAGCTGCTTGTGTGACAAGAAGTTTGTCGCTATTTGCGATGTCAAGAACACTTGCAGTTGTAGCAGTTGCAACTTTCACGTTTGGAAGGTTACGAGCTGAAAGAGCTGCGAATTCATTTCCTTCTTCAAGGATAACAAGAACTTTAGAATCGATGCTCAATGCTACAAGAACTTTTGCAAATTCAGCAGTTTTTGGAGCTGTAAATGAAAGAGCGTCTACAGCTACGAATTTGTTTTCAGCAACTTTTTCAGAGTAAACTGATTTAAGAGCTAGGCGACGAACTTTTTGTGGAAGTTTGTAGCCGTATGAACGTGGAGTTGGTCCGAAGACAACACCACCACCACGCCATTGTGGTGAGCGGATAGAACCTTGACGAGCACGTCCAGTTCCTTTTTGACGCCATGGTTTGCGTCCACCACCTGATACTGCAGAGCGGTTTTTAACAGCGTGTGTTCCTTGACGAAGGCTTGCGCGTTGGCTGATGATCACATCAAACACAACTGATTCATTTGGTTCAATACCAAATACTGCATCGTTAAGAACAACTTGGCCAGCTTCTTTACCAGTTTGGTCAAATAATGTTACGTTTGCCATTGTGACTGATTTCCCCTTTCTTTATTATTTACCAGCTTTAACTGCTGATTTGATAGTGATAAGAGATTTCTTAGCACCTGGTACGTTACCTTTGATAAGGATAACGTTCTTTTCTGGAACAACTTGTACAACTTCAAGGTTTTGAATTGTTACGCGGTCGCCACCCATGCGTCCTGCAAGGTTTTTACCTTTGAATACGCGGTTAGGTGCAACAGGTCCCATAGAACCTGGACGACGGTGGTAACGAGAACCGTGAGCCATTGGTCCACGTGATTGTCCGTGGCGTTTGATGACACCTTGGAAACCTTTACCTTTAGAAGTACCAGTTACGTCAACAACGTCTCCAGCTGCGAATGTTTCAACTGTAATTTCAGCACCAACTTCCAAGCCTTCAACGTTTTTGAATTCACGAATGAAGCGCTTAGGAGCCGTGTTAGCTTTCGCTACATGTCCTTTAGCAGGTTTGTTGCTCAATACTTCGCGTTTGTCATCGAAACCAACTTGGATAGCGTTGTATCCGTCTGTTTCAACAGTTTTAACTTGAAGAACAACGTTTGGAGTTGCTTCAATAACTGTTACAGGGATCAATTCGCCAGCTTCAGTGAAGATTTGAGTCATTCCCACTTTTTTCCCTAAGATTCCTTTTGTCATGAGAAAATAGTTCCTTTTCTATATTTTTTATTCAAAAAGTTTTTAACGAGCGTTTTTTATGCTCAAGGTATCAAGCTTTAGATTAAAGTTTGATTTCTACGTTTACACCACTTGGAAGATCCAATTTCATCAAAGCATCAACTGTTTTTTGAGTTGGGTTAACGATATCGATCAAACGTTTGTGTGTACGCATTTCAAATTGTTCGCGAGAGTCTTTGTATTTGTGAGTCGCACGAATAATTGTGTAGAGGCTACGCTCAGTTGGAAGTGGGATTGGACCCGCAACTTGTGCACCTGTACGAGTAGCTGATTCTACGATTTTTGCAGCCGCTGTGTCAAGCGTACGGTGTTCGTAAGCTTTCAAACGGATACGGATTTTTTTGTTTGCCATCTTTTTCTCCTTTTCGTCTATTTAAGATAATAGGCTAGCTCCACAAGAAAACCGACGCGCGTTGCGTGGCAATGCAACCGAGCGTGTCGCAACCTCTTGCATCAAAGCTAAGGCTGTAATTTACAGCACCATAATAGAATAACACAAAGCCCCTGCGATTGCAAGGGATTTGTGAGCTTTTTTTCGTTTTTTTAGGATGAAACTGTTTTCTCTTTTAATCTTTCTAAGATTACGGATTTATATCTATAAAAAACCGTCTTTTTTCTATATAATGTGTGTCATTTTGACCTTGAGTTTATCTTCTGATTGATCTACTAAAATGTCCGCTTTAGACTCGGTTTCTCTATAGTATCGCAGATACTGCTCCCGTCTCATCTGATGGCTAGCTAACACAAAGGAAGCATCTCGATTCCTCATAGTCGTATCTCGAGCTAGACGCCTCTTTAATTCGGTCTCCTCATCCGTGTAGAAACAGATGGTTTTGTCAAAGAGTTCCTTGGGTAGAAAACCCACAGACATCCCTTCGACTATCAAGAACGGTTTTGAACCAGATAGGACTTCGCTTGGCTTCCAAGGTTCATCAATCGTCAAGATGTCCATACCTGCCTGCAAGGCGAGAATATCTCTCTGTAAACTTGCCAGTTCATGCGCCACTGAGAGACAAGCTGTCACCTTTTGATTTGGTGCTTGCTTTGGTACTACCAGGTGACGTTCTGAGGTGATATAGGGATCTGTTTCTAGTAAATTTACTGTAGTAGAATCTAAAGCTTGATATAATTCCTGTGCAAAGGTTGATTTACCCGAAGCCCCATGACCGTAGATCCCTAGCGTCCTAATTCTTCCCGTTTCGATCTCTGAAACCAGTTGTTCTATCAGGTCTTTTTTCTTCATTCTCTCTTCACCTGTTCATAGCTTTCTTTTCCGTCATTAAGCTTGTCCCAAATCACCACTTGCCCACTTTTGAGGGATTTTTGCACATCGATAATCCGTTGATTGGACGAACCTCGAAACTGGAGCATAAGATTGCGTTTGCTTTTATCATACCGTCCATCGACAAGGATGTCAATCAGCGACAAGAGTTCCAATTTGTCTGGAGTCTCCAGCATCATTTCTTCCCAAGTATAACCCGTCCAGGACCAGATGTCTTTTTCTGGTAATTCCTTTCGAATGCGCTTAACGAGAGGCAAGAGAATGCCCGTATTAAGAAAGGGTTCTCCTCCTAGCAAGGTCAAACCTTGAACATAGGGTTGGGCAAGGTCTTCCATGATTTGTTCTTCTAATTCTGCCGTATAGGGAATGCCTGCGTTGAAAGACCAAGTCGCAACATTATAGCACCCCTCGCAGTGAAACATGCAACCTGATACATAGAGAGAGTTGCGCACACCTTCTCCATCGACAAAGTTAAAGGCCTTATAATCAATGATCCGTCCTTTACTAAGTTCCTCACTTTTCCATTCACCTGGTTTTGGTGTATTCCATGTCATCCTTTTACTCCAAATCTATCCAGTAACGTTCTACACCATTGTGAACATCCTCAAACACCCCACCATTTGCCACAATCACCGCTCTGCTAGCAGGATTTTCCGTACTACAGGTCACAAGTGCTTTTTTGATGTTCTTCTCCTTGGCAACTTGCAGGCCTTGTCTGAGGGTTTCTTTGGCACAACCCTTGCCTCTTTCAGATGGGCGGATGGAATAGCCGATATGGCCCCCATTTTCTAGTAAGTAGTCATTTAATCGGAGACGAAGGTTGAGAAAGCCAAGAGCCTGGCCTGCTACGTCAAAACTAACCAGCTGGATAGCAGGAACCCAGTTTTCAGGAATATTGAGTCCCGCTTCCGCTTGAAGATTTTCTTCTAGCCACTCTTCATAAACAAAATTGTTGGCGTTCCAAAACCCACCATCATGAGGGGACTGTGCTTGTTCAAACTCTGCCATCATCTCTAAAACTGTTTCTTTATCTGCCAATATCGGTCTGCGTAGTTCCATATTCCCATCCCACCTAAGAGAAAAGCGAGAGCGGACTCTCACTTTTTCTTGTTCTTATTTAAAAATTGTTCTCTAAGATTGAGCAAGCGTTCTTTTTTACCAGCTCCACCTTTCGAATGTTTTTCATGATAACGGGTCACTTGTGCGCGTCCCTTGTCGTCTAATTGGTATTTCCCCATTCCATTTCCTTCTAATTTGTTACTTCATGTCCTGCCGTTTTAATGGTTGAGCCATTCATGTGTTTGACCCGCGCAGCGATTTCCTTGTGGCGTCCGTTAACCATTGGACGCGCTTGAGGATTTCCCAGATAACCACACGTACGTTTGACAACATCTACTGTTTTTGGGTCACTATTGCCACAGTTGGGACAAGCAAAGCCTCTCTCAGTCGGTTCAAAATCCCCTTCAAAATCACACTTGTAACAGCGGTCAATCGGAGTATTGGTCCCAAGATAACCCACACGATCATAAGCGTAATCCCAGACAGCTTCCAAGGCTTTAGGATTTTGTTGAAGAACTGGATACTCACAATAATGGATGAAACCACCTGACGCACCTGCTTCTGGATAAACTTTCTCAAAGTCTAATTTTTCAAACGGTGTTGGATTTTTACGAACATCATAGTGGAAAGAGTTGGTGTAGTATTCCTTTTCCGTGATATCAGGAATAGAGCCGAACTTCTCTGTATCCAAGCGACAGAAGCGATCTGTCAAACTTTCAGACGGTGTGGAGTAGATAGAGAAATGGTAACCATATTGGTCAGACCACTCTTCTACACGTCGTTTCATATCACGAATGATGTCAAGCGTGAATTCCTTGGCTTCTGGATTACTTTCCCAGCTATTACCAAAGAAGACCGTCGCCACTTCATACAAACCGATGTAGCCCAGCGAAACTGTCGCACGGCGATTCTTAAAGAGTTGGTCAACACTTTCTTCTTTTCCAAGACGGCGACCAAAGGCTCCATACTGATAAAGGATCGGGGCATTTGCCGGTGTTGCTTCCTTGGTTCGTTCGACACGGTAAACCAGAGCATCTTCTGCAATGTTCATACGTTCGTTGAAGATTTCCCAGAACTTATTCAGATCTCCTTCAGACTCGAGAGCGATACGAGGCAGATTGACTGTCACAACACCTAGGTTCATACGACCTGAATTGACCTCAACACCATTCTCATCCTTCCATCCTTGAAGGAAAGAACGGCAGCCCATAGGTACCTTGAAGGAGCCTGTCAGCTCGATAATCTTATCATAGGACAAGACATCTGGGTACATCCGCTTGGTTGCACACTCAAGAGCCAACTGTTTGATGTCGTAGTTAGGTGAACCTTCCTCTAAGTTGAGTCCTCTTTTTAGCGTAAAGATGAGTTTAGGGAAGATAGCTGTACGGTGTTCTGAACCAAGTCCCTTGATTCGGATGTTTAAGATAGCTTTTTGAATTTCCCGCTCAAAACGACTAGTTCCTAAACCAAAACCGAGCGAAGTAAAAGGTGTTTGTCCATTTGAAGTGAAGAGGGTGTTGATTTCATACTCAAGAGATTGCATGGCATCATAGATATCTTTTTGAGTTTTCTTCCAAGCGTAATCTTCCCGTTTCTCAGGCAAGACCCACTCTTCCGCATCCTTGAGGTGTTTTTGGTAATTCTTCTCTGCATAAGGCGCCAAGACTTCATCGATACGGTCAGCTGAACAGCCCCCGTACTGACTAGAAGCAACATTGGCGATGATTTGGGAAATCTGAGCTGTCGCAGTCTGGATAGACTTGGGACTCTCTACCTCTGCATTTCCAATCTTAAAACCATTTTCCAACATGCCTTTAAAATCAATCAAACAGCAGTTGGTCATCGGAGTGTAGGGGCTGTAGTCCAAGTCATGATAGTGGATATCCCCTTTTTGATGAGCATTGGCTACGTGCTTAGGAAGCATTTGCAGTCCGATTGATTTCCCAACAATCCCTGCTGTCAAATCACGCTGGGTGTTGAAGACATCACTGTCTTTATTGGCATTTTCATTGACAACTGCTTGATCTTTATTGAGAAGTTTATGGATACTAAAGTTGATATCTGTCGCTTTTGAGCGCTCAAAATCCCTTTGTGTCCGATAAGTGATATACTCCTCAGCCAGCGCATACTCTTTGGCTTCAAGGAGTTCATGCTCTACGACATTTTGAATTTCGTAAATCTTGACACCTTGAGGGAAGCGGCTGTGAATTTCAGTGACGATTCTTTCAACTAGACCATTTAGGCGTTTTTCTACTAGAGGCGTAAGGTCCATAACCTTTTCCGCCGCCTTGTGGAGAGCCTTGTCAATCTTGTCTACATCAAACACCACTCGTCTACCATCTCGTTTTTCAACGAACAAGGTGGGAACGGTTGCAAGCTTTTCTTCTAATACAATCATATCCATGCTCTTTTCTAAAATATTGTTGAATTGTTTATATTCAGTATTATACCACTCTAAAAATAAAAATCAATATCTTGTGTTAAAAATCCTAAAATTTTTAAAATTCCACAAGATATTGATTTTTTGTTATTTTGATTTATAAAGTTTGAACTCGCTAGTATCTGTCTGAACAAGCTCATAGTTTTCACTGAGCCAGCTCTCTACATCTGACCACAAGGCAACTTTTTGATTGACCACAATCATCTTCGGTTGATTCTCTTTCAGGTCATTCATCAGTTTGGTTTTATTTTCATCGCTTGCAGTATAAAGTGTTGGAGTTGATAGAGAAGTCGGCGCCAAGCGTTCACTTGCACGGTAGAAATCAGGACGATCATCCCAAGCATAGACACGATCCTCAGAACTCGTTTGTTGTTTGACCACGCTAGCAAGACGGTCTCTCTCCTGATAAGTCGCTGGGTGAGAAAGGTAGCGACTCACGATAGGAAGAACAATAAGATAGGCAAGGGCAATCAGTAGTAGATAGAAATTTCCTTTAAGGAAAGAAGTTTGTTTCTCGCGTCTTCTTCTACGACGACTCCCTCCATCTGAAACATCTTCCTTGATTCCTGTCAGAAGGAGCAAGACCAAGAAAGGAATTAGCACCACAAGACGAGTACCGTTGATGGGTTCTTTGGAGAGAATCAAGATTCCCAAAGAAACCAACAATCCCAAGCTAGAAGCAATTGAGAGGGCATATTGCTTGGCTGGTTTTGACTGGAACAAGCCTGTAAAGAGCAAACCAAGGGAACCTAATCCAATAGCAAGCAAACCATAGAAGGCTGCATTTTCAAGCAAATGCGAATTTGAAAAGAGGCTAAGAGTATTTACCGGATACAAGGTCTGGCTAATGGCATCTCCAAAACTACCTGTCCACACTGTATAGTAGCCTAAAGGATAGAATAAGAGTGAAAATCCTAGGGCTGACGCAAAGAACTGATATAGGCCATGAACAAAGTGACCTTTAGCTAGATTAAAGCCGATAATCCCCAAGGCCAGTACAGCCGCAAACAAGGCTGTTGGGATTGGCGCAAGGAAGAAAGCGAGAGCAAGGCTCATACCCACTCGTACAAATCCTTTGTCATCCTTTGGAAAAGCTAGATAATTTGTAACGATACTCAATGAATAAAATAGGAAAGGTAGGGCTAGCAAGAGAGCATAACCGCCACCAAAAGCGAGGCCAGCTACAAGCAAGTATAAAATAAAGACAACTCGCTTCGCTTCCTTTTCTTGGCCGACAAGAGTATCCGCAGCCTTAAAAAGAAAAACACCTGCTCCAAACAAGGCCAACCACTCAACCAAAGCAATCAAAACACTGCCTTGAAAAAGGTAGGTTAGCACATAATAGAGCAATCCCTCCGTCCCAAAGTAATCTGTATACATTTGGCCATTTTGATGCAAGGCCCAACCGGTATAAAGATCTTGAGTTTGTTGCGGACTGACTAAACCAAAAATAAAAGGCAGGGCAACCGAAATGGCTGTGGCCACTAAACTCCAAAGCAAAATACTAAAAAAGGGAATGGGAGCTCCTTCTCGTTTTTCTGGCACTGACCAGTCTTGGTAATGAGATTCTTCTTGTTTCTCATCTATTTTCCCGTATACGTTCATTCAATTTCTCCTCTAAGTTTATCTGTTTTAGTATATCAAAATCTTACAGGAATGTCAGCTTGGGATTGATATTTGCTGAATTTCTTATCCAATAGCGCAAAGCGTTCGATTTCACGAAAACGATGAAATCGACTATTACTATACTCTCTGATAAAATCATCATCTTCTAGATTAAGCATGGTTTTCTCCTTTACTTATCTATTCGTAAGAAAACAAAAAAGACCCAGCCTTGGGCTAGATCTTGGTCGATAGTTAGAGCATAGGTGCAAACAACTGGACAATTTCTTTGATGAGGCTTTGATACCAGCTAGTTTTGATAGTGTGGGGATAAATTTCTTGAGAAACTTTAAAAATCTCTTCGAAGTCCCTTTCAATATCGATGATAGACTGCGTTCTATAAAGCAAGACGGCATTTTCATAGTGGTGAAGCAAACTCCGATAGTCAAAATTGATGGTTCCCACAGTAGCTGCCTCTCCATCGACAAGTATTTGCTTGCTATGAAGGAATCCCGGACTGTACTCATAAATACGAACCCCAGCAGATAGCAAATCTGGATAGGCTCCCCGAGTAACTAACTGAATAACCTTCTTATCTGGGATACACGGCGTCACAATTCGCACATCTACCCCTCTCAGAGCTGCATTTTTGATACTTTCGGTGAGATCATAGTCCGCAATCAGATAGGGAGTCGTGATGTAGACGTAATCTGTAGCTTGATTGATAAGATTTTGGTAGACCGTTTTTCCAACTTGAGCTCTGTATATGGGTTTTGGTCCACTACTATAGGGAATACAGAGCCCCATCCCATCTTTGGGCTGATTTTCGAGATGGTATTGGTCAAAATCACTAATCTCTCCACGGTTGATATACCAGGCAGATAAAAAGAGCCTGGTAAAAGCCTTAACTGCTGGTCCATCCAAACGAATCCCACTATCCTTCCAGTAACCAAAACGTTCGATATGGTTGATATACTCATCGGCCAGATTGACACCACCTGTATAGGCAATCTGCCCATCAATAATCATGATTTTACGGTGGTCACGGTTGTTATAAGCAACGGTCAAACGTGGAATCACCTTGTTAAATTTGTGGGCTTCAATCCCTCGACCACGAAGCTGGACGGTGTAATCTCCAGGTAAGGTTGCCATACAACCAATATCATCATAGAGAAGCTTCACCTCTACTCCTTGAGCTGCCTTTTCTTCCAAAATCTCTAAGATGCTGTTCCACATCAAACCTTCTTCGATGATATAGTATTCGAGAAAGATAAACTTCTCAGCTTTCTTGAGATCCTCTAGCATCTGATGCCACATGCTTTCACCAGATGCAAAAAATTGTGTATCCGTTCGATCATAGACATCGGCATTCGTATCCATGCTAAGGAGTGATTTGATAACTCCGTAAGCTGATTTGTCTTGTTCCTTTAACTCCAAACGGAGAGCTCTGCTATTGTCCTCTCGATCAACCATTGATTGGAGCTGCTTTAGCTGCTTCATTTCTTTTTTAGATAAACGACGCTCTCCAAACATGATATAGAGCAATGGGCCAAACACTGGCACAAAGGCTACTAACAGCCATGTTACCTTACTCTCAGGATTCATAGATCGATTAACAATCGATACAATAGTCGCTAAGCTCACTAAAATGACTAGGATAATCCAGACAATTGGAGCCATTTGCCCAAGATAGAGAAATAAACCAAAGACGATAAACAACTCTGCCAACATGATGGTAATACTAAAACCATATTTTGACATGAGTAGCTGCATTTTTCTAGCTGTCATACATCCCCTTCCTTTTCTAACATTCTCCTAACTGCTTGATAAACTAATGTCTCTACTAGTATACCTCAGTTCAGGGGTAGATGGCAACCGTTTGCCTTTTTCTATTCAAACTATTCCAAGAACTGCAAGATTCTTAAACTACACCCTTACTATATGAAGCATTCCCCTTTTTATCTTTTTAACTAGGGTATTAAGAGGATTAAAAAGAACTACCAAAATGATAGTTCTTTCCAGCATTATTTAGCTTCTTTTTCACTTTATGAATCAGAAGAGTTCTTTGTAGAGAGCAATGGTTTCTTCTAAAGTTGGCATAAATGGATTGCCTGGCGCACATGCATCAATCAAAGCATTCTTAGAAAGGTAGTCAAAGTCAAAGTCTTTTTCTTGGATACCGAGTTCAGTGAGTTTCTTCGGAATACCTACTGTTTCAGACAGTTTCTCAATTTCAGCGATAGCATAGTCAGCACATTCTTGGTCTGTTTTCCCTTCCACATGGAGTCCCAAGGCCTTGGCTACATTGCGGAAAGCTTCTGGTACACGTTTGGCATTTTCACGCTCTACAACTGGGAGAAGCATGGCACAGCAGACACCATGTGGCAAGTTATATACCGCACCGAGTTGGTGAGCCATAGAATGAACATAGCCCAAACCAGCATTGTTAAAGCTCATACCACCGAGGAAGATGGCATTGACCATCGCCTCACGCGCTTCAATATCTTGGCCATTTGCCACAGCACGAGGAAGATACTCCTTGATGAGTTCAATCGCTCCGATAGAAAGTTTCTTGGTCACATTATAAGCACCTGGTGTTACCAAGGCTTCGACAGCGTGAGTAAGAGCATCCATACCTGTCGCTGCTGTCAATCCTTTCGGCTTTGAAAGCATGAGTTCTGGATCATTGACAGAGATAAGGGCAAGGCTATTCTTATCAACCATTACCATCTTGACCTTGCGCTCTTCGTCAGTAATAACATAGTTAATGGTGATTTCTGCAGAAGTTCCAGCTGTTGTATTAATCGCAACCACTGGCAAGCCTTTTTTAGCAGACTTGTGGAGACCCTCATAGTCTTGAGGTTTTCCACCATTTGTAGTGATGATAGAGATACAACTAGCGGCATCCTGAGGAGACCCTCCCCCAAGACTGATGATGAAGTCACATCCATGCTCTTTCAGAGCAGCAACCCCATCTGTAACGTTCTTGCAAGTCGGATTTGGCTCCACATCGCTAAAAATCACATATTCGATCCCTTCAGCATCTAATGGTTTTAGGACCTTAGGTAAAATATCACTGCCTTCGATGAACTTATCTGTCACCAAAAGGGCCTTCTTATACCTCAGTTCCTTGATATACGGGCCTACTTCATTTACAACACCTTTACCGATAAGGTTAACTGATGGAACGTAAAATGTAGCCATATGCTTTTCCTCCTGCGCCTCTGCGCTAATTGATTATTTACCATAAGTATACGACCTTATAAGAAGTTTTACAAATATTTGTAAGCGTTTTAAGTAAAAAGTTAGTAAAGAACAGCCAGCCACTTTTTCAAGAAAAAAGCTCCAAAAAGATAGCTTTCATCTCATTGGAACTTTTACTTAATCATTATTGCTTAGTTAATACCACTCGGTCAGATGCCTCTCGGTCCATATCATCGATAATCAATTGATTACCATTAACCGTGTAAATTTTGACATCATCACCGATAATGACACGTTGATTTTCTGGCTCAAAGCTGACTTGCTTGATTTCCTTATCTCCATCTGGCTCGACCTCAGTCCATGTACCAGTTTTACCTGTTACAACAAGAGTAATTTGGTCATTCTCATCTTTTCCAGTATAGGTACCATCGATATTCGTAGGTTGAGCTACAGTAGTGTCCTGACTTGAGGATGCCTGTGGTTGACTAGCACTTGCCGTAGCGCTAGAAGATGATTCTTGTTGAGTAGATGATTGCTGAGCAGATTGCTGGGTAGGGGCTTGTGCCTTAGGTCCACAAGCTACTAAAAGACTAAGAATTGCTAGGGAAGCAATAGAAAGTGTGAATGTTTTCGTTTTCATAGCGATTTCCTTTCTTTTGTGCCAATAATTTGCTGGAATCGTTTCCAGATATACCTCCTACCTACAGTATAACAACTTAAGCCTAGAAGGTCAACTAATCCCATCGCTTCCTTGCAAACTCGCTCGGACTTCCGAGATAAAGTAGAGCGAGCCCGTCACGAAAAGCAAGTCCTGATCTTTGGCCTTTTCTTCAAATTCTCTGATAAAACCGCCATAGGAAGAAATCAAATCGTAACCCGCCACATCCTTTTCATCCAGAGAGCCTTGGTAGTCAAAGCCTGTTACCTTAAGTTCCACCTGAGGCAACTGCTTAGATAGATAGCCTAACATCCCCTGATAATCCTTGCGTTTAAGTGCTCCAAAAAGGATGCGAACCTGGTAACCTTGCTGGATTTTCCCTTGGATAAACTCGACTAGACGAGTCAAGGCTGGCAGATTGTGAGCCCCATCTAGGTAGATTTGTGGACGAATCCGTTCCAATCGACCTGCCCAATGTGTCTCCTTCAAAGCCCGTCTGACAAACTCTTCTTCGACCCTTTCACCTCTTGACGCCATAAACAGAAGAAAAGTTTCTAAAGCCAAGGCGGCATTTTCTTGCTGATAAGCACCTTCTAAACCGATTTCAAGCTGTGAAAAGTTTGCTAGCTTACTTGAAAAATCCCCAGCATTCAAGGTGAAGTCTCGCCCAGCTTGATAAAGTTCGACAGCTAACTCTCTCGCTTTACTTTGACAGACAAGCTCCGCTTCTGGAGTAAGCTTGGCAATGACTGCCTTCTTGCCAGCCTTGAAAATACCAGCTTTCTGCTCGGCTATTTCCTCCAGACTATCGCCCAAGGTCTCCTGATGATCTAGCCCAATCGAAGCAATAACTGCAATCTCTCCTGTTACGACATTAGTGGTATCAAGCAAACCACCAATCCCCACTTCTAGCAGAACCAGATCCACTCCCTGCTCTTTAAAGTAAAGCAAAGCAATCAGAGTCAGTAATTCAAAAAAGGACAGCTGGTCATAGGTTTGCAAAAGCGTCTTTTCCATCTCATTGACCTGCTCCGCCAAACGGATAAAATCTGCATCAGCAATCGGTTGCCCATTGATACAGATTCGATCATGGATACTGATGATATGAGGAGAGGTAAAAGTACCAACTTTTTTTCCATGAGCTACAAACAACTCCCTCATAAAGGCAATAGTTGACCCTTTACCGTTAGTCCCTGTTACGTGGATAATAGGATAAGTCTTCTCAGGATTCCTCAGCAAATCCACAGCTCGCTGCATTCCTCCAAGACCAGATCTAAAGTTTAAACCAATCCGACTATGCAGCCATTCTTCTACTTCAAACATACATGTCTCCTTAACAAAAGTCCAATCAACTACCGCATCAAAGTATGATTACAAATAAAAAGTGAGGTCAGGACTAAAATCCCAACCTCTTACCTGGTTAGCTAATCACTAGCTACAATGAATTTCAACGTGGGCTAAAAACGTCCACCGGACTTACTTACGGTCTTTATTTTTAGCGTAAGGGTAAAAATGTTCCCAGGACTTACCAGTTCTCTCTTATTTCAAGGAACTGGGGTAAAAACGTTCCCCGAACGTTCCTGCGTTTCTAATTTCTGGCGCAGGGCTAAAAACATCCACTGGATGTTCCAACTCTTTCTAGTTTCTAGGAGTTGGGGTGATACAGTCTCCCAGACTGTATCACTCCTCCATAAAGCTGTTGAAGACTTCTTCAATCATGTTCCATTCGTCTTCTGAGTCTTCTGGGATTGGTTGCAATTCGCCTTCTGTTCCATCTTCGTTTTCGATGAATGAGTAAGGTTGGACTTCAACTTGTCCGTCTTCATCTTCTTCTGCATTAACTGGCACTAGCAGAACATAGTTTTTACCAAATTCTTCTTTTCCGTCGATGGTCAAAAGAATTTCAAACAAGGTTTCATTTCCTTGCTCATCTACTAGTGTAATCAATTCACGTTCTTCGTGGTCATGGTTGTGATCGTGTGACATAGTTTCTCCTCTGTCTTAAAATTTTCTATCTAAATAATTCTGCAAAATCAGCTGAGCAGCCAACTTATCAATAACTTTCTTGCGTTTGTTACGGCTGATATCTGCTTGTTCAATCAACATACGCTCCGCAGCGACGGTCGTCAAACGCTCATCTTGATAGTCTACTGGTAAACCAAAAAGTTCCTCTAATTTTGCTCCGTAGGCTTGACTAGCTTCTACCCGTGGACCGCTGGTATTGTTCATGTTTTTAGGCAGACCAACTACAAAGCGTTCCACCGAATAGGTGTCAACCAATTCCTTGATACGGTCAAAACCAAACTGGCCCTGATCCTCATTAATCTGGATGATTTCAAGTCCTTGAGCAGTGAAGCCTAGTGGATCACTAATCGCCACCCCTACTGTTTTTGAACCAACGTCCAATCCCATAATTCTCATAGATTATAGATCGACTCCTTGTCCTTTAAGGTAGTAGCGTACCAGTTCTTCAACAATTTCATCACGCTCATACTTACGGATTTGATTTCGTGCATTGTTGTAACGAGGAACGTAGGCAGGGTCTCCACTCAGTACATAACCGACGATCTGGTTAATCGGATTGTAGCCCTTGTCATTCAAAGAAGCATAAACATCTGTCAATGTTTCGCTAATTTCTTTCTTATTGGAATCATCCAATTTAAACCGTACAGTTTCTTCAGTAAATCCCATTCTAACACCCTCTTTCCTTAGAATAGTACTATTATAGCACATTCCCTGACGTTCTACAAATAAGTCCGTCTATTAATTTGGATTTTCTATTGTTCTGTCGCCCCATTTGCCACTCTATCTGCAATATATTGGCTAGGTTCGTTTTTTAAGAGATTTTCAAGGCCGATATTTTTTAAATATTCCAGCTGAGATGCCTTTTTGACATCCAATACTTGAAAATCATAAGTCGTTGTCGTCTGGATTTCTGTCTCGCTGAGTAGCTTGGTTTCCAGTTTGAATCCTGCTAGTTTGCGTGCCTCTTGGATGGTCTCATCCTTTTCTTCCGCTTCTAGAAGCGCTTTTTGCGTCTCCTCTAGGCCATTTTCAGAGATAAAGGTCTTGAGTTCATCCCCGACAGGTCGTTTTTGCTGGATGGTCAAGGTCAAAAACTGATTGCCTTTATAAGTAATGGTCTGAATCTGCTGCGTTCCATTTTCTGACTTCGGCATCAGCAAGGTCTTGGTGACAACCGTATTCTTTTCGGCATTGTCCAAAACGGGAAGGTTGGATTGGAGAGGTTCAGATGCTGTTGTGGAAGCAGCAGGGGTTTCCTTTTTTTGCCCACATCCCGCAAGCAAAAAGAGGAGAGCAAAACTAGCAATTAGTAACTTTTTCATAATTCCTCACATGATTTTAAAACAAAAGGGCAAACAAGGCCAGGAGTCACTCCCAGCCTTGATGTTTTATAGAGCTGCACGTAGACGTGCTTCTGCATTTTCTACATTACGGACAGAGCGTGGCAAGAAGGCACGGATATCATCTTCTTTATAGCCGACTTGTAGGCGCTTCTCGTCAACGAGAATCGGACTCTTTAAGATCCGTGGTGTTTCCATGATTAAGTTGAGCACTTCATTGACACTCAAATCCTCGATGTCAACTCCAAGTGCCTTAGCGTAGCGGTTTTTTGACGAAACGATACTGGCGATTCCATTATCTGTTTTCGTGAGAATATCTAATAACTCTTCTCTTGTAATTCCTTCTTTACCGAGATTTTGTTCTTTATAACTTAACTGGTGGGCATTGAGCCAGGTTTTCGCTTTTTTACAGCTAGTACAACTTGAGACTGTATAAATTTTGATCATGTACCTACCCCTTTCGCTACATGTTACTATCAGTTTAGTCTATTATACCATAAAAAACATCCGACTTGCGACCTATTTTTAAAAAAAATTAACTTTTTTCGCGATTTTCGTACTTTTTTCTTGACAAAATCAATTTATAACCAACTTTTAAATTTTTTGATATACAATCGTTTTACAACTGTAACACTTATCATATAGAGAACGATAATCAAAAGCAAAAAGAGGAAATAAATTGGTTCCAAAGGGGTTAAATGAAGCAGGCTAGCAATTGAAGAGTAGGGAAGAAAGGTCACAAAACTAGCTGCTAGCAAGGTTGTACCAAGAACAAACCATGATGGACGACTTTGTAAGAAAGGAAGTTTTGCTGAACGAAGCATATGGATAACCATGGTTTGGGACCACATGGATTCAATGAACCAACCTGTCTGGAACAAAATGATAAAGCCCGTTGCAGCCTCTGCTCCGTGAGCATAGGCTTGACCTGTCGCCATTGGGACAATAACAAAATAGAGTAAGATAAAGGTCAAAATATCAAAGGCAGAAGAAATCGGACCCATCCAAATCATAAAGCGAGTAATAGACTTTGCTTCCCACTTATGAGGATGTTTCAAAAAGTCTTCATCCACATTATCAAATGGCAAGGCAATGCAAGAAAGATCATAGACTAGGTTCAACACAATCAAGTGAATCGGAGCCATAGGAAGGAAAGGTAAAAAGATACCAGACACTAACAGAGAGAAAATGTTCCCGAAATTAGAGCTGACCGTCATCTTGATATATTTGGTCATATTAGCGTAGACCTTACGCCCTTCAACCAGCCCTTTTTCAAGCACCATCAAATCCTTATCTAGCAAAATGACATCAGCCGTTTCTTTGGCAATATCTACTGCTGTATCAACAGAAATCCCCACATCTGCTACTTTCATCGAAGGGGCATCATTGATCCCATCTCCCATATAGCCGACACAATGTCCATTCGATTTGATTTGTAAAATGATTCGTGCTTTTTGATCCGGAGAAAGTTTGGCAAAGACAGTCACTTTCTCAACTGCTTGAGCCAACTCTTCGTCCGTCATGGCGTCAATATCAGAACCCAACAAGATTTGATCAACGTCTAGACCAACTTTTTCGCAAACTGCTTGGGTTACCTTTTCATTGTCTCCCGTCAAGATCTTTGTTTGAACACCGTGTTCTAACAAAGCTTGGATAGCAGGTGCTGCTGATGGTTTTGGTGGATCTAGAAAGGCAAGATATCCTGTTAGAATCATCTCCTTTTCATCTTCAACGGAGTAAGCAAAACCTTCTTTTAGGCCTGTTTTATAGGCGACTCCCAAGACTCGCAAGCCTTGTTGATTAAGTTGATCTACTTCTTTTAAGATTTCCACTCGGATATCATCCGTCAGAGGGCTAATCTGGCCTTGATATTCCACATGGGTTGAAATCGCAAGCATTTCCTCTAGGGCACCCTTGGTTACCAAACTAACAACTTCGTTCTCATCCTTGACGATGACACTCATTCGTCTGCGTTCAAAATCAAAGGGCAATTCATCTATTTTTTGGAAGCTAGTATCCAAATTTTGTAGAATAGCGTGTTCTTTAGCTTCTTTTTCAGTTCTACTGATAATGGCACGGTCCATCAAGTTTTTCAAACCGGTTTGAAAATAGGAATTGAGGTAGGCCCGTCTCAACACAGACAAATCCAAATCTCCATGTATGTCCAAAGGATATTCCAGGACAATTTCATCTTGGGTAAGGGTTCCGGTTTTATCCGTGCATAGGATATCAATAGCACCTAGGTCCTGTATGGCATTGAGTTTTTTGATGACGACTTTTTCCTTGGCCATGATAATGGAGCCTTTTGCTAAACTGGCCGTGATGATCATAGGAAGCATCTCAGGTGTCAAACCAACACCAACACTCAGTGCAAACACACCTGCTTCCAGCCAGTCGCCGTCTGTCAAGCCATTGGAGAGAAAGACGATGGGAACCATGACCAACATCAAACGGATCAAGAGCCAAGAGATGCTGTTCATCTCCCGTTCAAAAGAGGTCGGTTCGTCATAGGTATTGAGGGTCTGCTCGATTTCTCCCATCATGGTATCATCACCGACCGCTAGAATCAAAGCCTTGGCGCTTCCTGATATCACATTGGTTCCCATAAAAGCGAGCGCTTCTGCTTCTAGCAGACTATCAAAATTTGACTGACTCATTTTTGACAAGGCTAGTTTTTCAACCGAGTCACTTTCACCTGTCAAACCAGATTGTTGGACAAAGAAATCACGTGATTCAATTAAAAGGAGATCTGCTGGTATCATATCCCCAGCACTTAATTTGACTATATCTCCAACGACCAAATCTTCAATTGCGACCTCTAAACTCTGGCCTTCGCGAATAACTGTGGCAGTGTTCACAATCATTTTTGATAGATTGGTCGCAGCCTTGTCACTCCGCAATTCTTGGACAAAGCGTATGCCACCAGAGATTAGAACGAGAACGACGATGATGATAGAGGTCGTCGGATCTTCTTGTCCAGGTTTCGCCAACCAGACATTGGTCACCATGGAGATCATAGCGATGACAAGAAGGATGATTGTAAATGGATTGATAATGGATTCGTAAATCTTTTTGAGGATACTGTCTTCTTGACCCTTGGTGATGGTATTTTCGCCATATAGGTCACGATTTTTCTCCACCTGCTCCTCAGTCAAGCCTGTTAGACTTGTCTTATAAAAAGATAGAGTTTCGTTTAAAGGTGTGTGAATAGCTGTTGCTAATCTTTCTTTTGTAGTTTTCATTGGTTTCTCCTATCTGTATGAATGATGTGTTTCATACACAGAGACCAATCACTTTATAAGGGCAGAACGACACAAATCAGCGATTGGCTGTGTATGTGCGGTTCTGGATGATCGTCAATTTGCATCGTTTGTCTCCTTTCCTTGTTCTAAAACAGTAGAAAATCCCACCATAAAATGGCAGGATTAAAAAACTAATTATCTGTTTTTTCGTTCAAGCTTTAACTCCATAGGGCGATGTAATGAGCTTAGTCTTAGCCTTCGCGACCAGGACTGTTGACCAACGAGTAGTGTCTCCACTGCTTTGCGGTAGTCATCCGTATCCCTATGGTAGCCTCACCTACCGTTTTCGTCTATCAGTATAAACCTTTAAAATATAAAAGTCAATGATTTATCTTAATTTTCTTAAATAATAATTAATTCCTTCGGCGCTAGAGTCAACAATTCGCAACCGTTATCTGTAATTAAGATATCATCTTCAATACGAACGCCATATTTACCTTCAATATAAATACCTGGTTCATCAGTCAAGACCATACCAGATTTAATGACTTCTTTGGAAGTTTGGCTAAAGTAAGGCTCTTCATGAATATCCAGTCCGATACCGTGTCCAATACCGTGGGTAAAGTAGTCACCATAGCCTGCCTCGATGATAATATCGCGAGGGATTTTGTCAAAGTCGCGGAAACCTAGACCTGCCTTGGCTTGGTCAATCAGAGCTTGGTTGGCTTTCAGAACCGTATTGTAAATCTCTGCCTGCTCGTCACTGACATGCCCTAGATAGATGGTCCGTGTCATATCGCTGACATAGTGGTCATAGAGACAGCCGAAGTCCATGGTAATAGCTTCCCCCAGCTCTACGGGTTTATGCATAGGATGGGCATGTGGTTTAGAAGAGTTGATGCCACTTGCTAAAATGGTATCAAAAGACAAGCCTGCCGCTCCTAGCTCACGCATGCGGAAATCAAGGAAGTTGGCAATCTCAATTTCAGTCTTTCCTGGTTTGATAAAGTCAAGGGCATCGCGGAAAGCTTGGTCTGAGATAGAGCAAGCCTTGCGAATAGTTGCGATCTCCTTTTCATCCTTGATCATACGAAGACCCTCAACAAACTGCGTTTGAGGAAGCAATTCCAAACCTTCAAATGCTGCTTGCATACGATGATAGTAAGAGACAGAAATCTCATCTTCAAAACCGACGCGAGACAAGCCCATATCCTTGACAATTCTTGCAATAACAGCCAACTCATCACGATCAGCCACAATCTCAAAACCTGTTACTTCTTGCTTAGCTGCAATGATGTAGCGAGAGTCTGTCACCAAGACCTGACGGTCACGGCTGATAAAAACGGTTCCGTTTGAACCCCAAAAACCAGTCAGGTAATAGACGTTTTTAAGGTTGTTGATGATGATACCATCTAGTTCTTTTTCTTGCATTTTAGCTAAAAATGCTTGCACACGTTTATTCATGATGTAACTTTCCTTTCAAATAGTGTCCTGTGTAGCTGGCTTCATTGGCCGCTACTTCTTCTGGTGTTCCTGTTGCGATGATAGTTCCACCACCGACACCGCCCTCAGGTCCCAAATCGATGATATGGTCTGCCGTCTTGATAACATCTAGATTGTGCTCGATGACGAGGACAGTATTGCCATCGTCTACAAAGCGAGCCAAGACTTTAAGCAAGCGAGCGATATCCTCGGTATGAAGTCCTGTCGTCGGCTCATCCAGAATATAGAAAGATTTCCCTGTCGAGCGTTTGTGGAGTTCACTAGCCAACTTCATACGCTGGGCTTCTCCCCCAGAAAGGGTGGTAGCCGGTTGCCCTAGCGTTACATAGCCCAGTCCCACATCCTTGATGGTCTGGAGTTTGCGTTGAATCTTGGGAATATGTTGGAAGAATTCCACCGCATCGTTGACGGTCATGTCCAAGACCTGCGAGATATTTTTTTCCTTATAGTGGACTTCTAGGGTTTCACTGTTGTAGCGAGTCCCGTGGCAGACTTCACAAGCCACGTAAACATCTGGCAAGAAGTGCATCTCGATCTTGATAATCCCGTCACCTGAGCAGGCTTCGCAACGACCACCCTTGACGTTGAAACTGAAACGGCCCTTCTTGTAGCCTCGAATCTTAGCTTCGTTTGTCTGGGCAAAGAGGTCACGTATATCGTCAAAAACTCCCGTATAGGTAGCTGGGTTGGACCTCGGCGTTCGTCCAATGGGGCTCTGGTCAATATCGATCAAGCGGTCTACATGCTCAATCCCTGTGATGGTCTTGAATTTACCAGGCTTGTCTGAATTGCGGTTGAGCTTCTGGGCAATAGCTTTTTTGAGGATGCTGTTGATTAAGGTCGATTTCCCTGAACCTGACACCCCTGTCACCGCGATGAATTTCCCTAATGGGAAGCGAGCAGTGATATTTTGCAAGTTGTTCTCACGCGCACCTGTCACTTCGATAAAGCGACCATTTCCGGCACGGCGCTCTTCTGGTACTGGAATGGCACGTTTACCTGACAAGTACTGGCCTGTAATAGACTTACTATTACGGGCCACCTGCTTGGGTGTTCCTGCAGCAACAATCTCGCCACCAAAAACACCGGCACCTGGACCAACGTCAATCAGATAATCCGCCTCGCGCATGGTATCTTCGTCGTGTTCCACCACGATGAGAGTATTGCCCAAGTCACGCATCTTTTTCAGACTAGCAATCAGGCGGTCATTATCCCTCTGGTGAAGACCGATGGACGGCTCATCCAGGATATAAAGGACACCTGATAGGTTGGACCCAATCTGGGTTGCCAAGCGAATACGCTGACTCTCCCCACCTGATAGGGTTCCTGCCGAACGAGATAGGGTCAGATAGTTGAGCCCAACGTTATTGAGGAAGGTCAAGCGATCCTTGATTTCCTTGAGAATAGGACGGGCGATAATCGCTTCATTTTCAGACAAGGTCAGCTGGCTGACCAACTCCAAGTGGTCTGCGATAGACAGGTCTGAGATTTCACCGATATGGGGTCCTTGCTCTCCACCCACACGAACAGACAAGGCCTGGTCATTGAGACGATAGCCGTGGCAAGTTCCACAGGTTAGCTCATTCATGTAGAGGCGCATCTGGGTGCGCGTGTAGTCACTATTGGTTTCATGGTAACGACGCTTGATATTATTGACAACCCCCTCAAAAGGAATGTCAATATCGCGCACACCGCCAAATTCATTTTCATAGTGGAAATGGAATTCCTTGCCATCCGAGCCGTAGAGAATCAAGTTTTTATCTTCTTCTGACAAGTCCTCAAAGGGCTTATCCATATCCACTCCAAAAGCCGTCATGGCCTGCTCTAGCATGTTTGGATAGTAGTTGGATGAGATAGGATTCCAAGGTGCCAAGGCTCCCTCACGCAAAGTTTTGCTGGTATCAGGAACCACCAAGTCAACATCCACCTCCAGCTTGATCCCCAAACCATCACACTCACTACACGAGCCAAAAGGAGCATTAAAGGAGAAGAGACGAGGCTCTAACTCTGGTACTGTAAAACCACAAACTGGACAGGCATAATGCTCAGAAAAGAGCAACTCAGAATCGTCCATAGTGTCGATAATCACATAACCTTCTGCGATACGAAGGGCAGCCTCAATGGAATCAAAGAGACGGCTACGAATGCCCTCCTTGATGACAATACGGTCGACCACGACATCGATATTGTGTTGCTTACTCTTAGACAGCTCAGGCACTTCGGTCACATCATAGACTTCCCCATCCACTCGGACACGAACATAGCCATCTTTTTGAACCTTTTCAATGACACTCTTATGTTGCCCTTTTTTCTTACGAATGACCGGAGCTAAAATTTGCAGACGTTGGCGTTCTGGCAATTCCAAAACCTTATCCACGATTTGTTCTACAGAAGAAGCCTTGATAGCACCATGTCCGTTGATACAGTAAGGCGTCCCCACACGTGCGTAGAGGAGACGCAGATAGTCATTGATTTCAGTAGTTGTCCCGACGGTCGAACGAGGATTTTTACTGGTTGTTTTTTGGTCGATGGAAATAGCTGGGCTGAGGCCATCAATGGCATCCACATCTGGTTTTTCCATATTTCCCAAAAACTGACGAGCGTAAGCTGACAAGCTCTCTACATAGCGGCGTTGGCCCTCCGCATAGAGGGTATCAAAGGCCAGACTGGATTTCCCAGACCCTGACAAACCAGTCACGACAACCAGCTTGTCTCGCGGAATCTCCACATCAATATTTTTTAAGTTATGGGCACGCGCCCCATGAATCACAATTTTATCTTGCATCTTTGTTCTTTCTAGTCCATTATTGCTTTCCATTATACCAAAAAATGTGAAATTCTATTACCCAAAAAGCTGTTTTTATAGTATAATAGTACGGTGCAAAAAATGAATCACTGAATAGTAGGAAAGGATAGGGGATATGAAACAAGTTTTTCTCTCAACAACAACGGAATTTAAAGAGATCGACACGCTTGAACCGGGTACTTGGATCAACCTCGTCAATCCTACACAAAATGAATCGTTGGAAATCGCTAACGCCTTCGACATTGACATTGCTGACCTTCGAGCACCGCTCGATGCGGAAGAAATGTCCCGTATTACCATCGAAGATGAGTACACTTTGATTATCGTGGACGTTCCCATCACAGAAGAAAGAAACAATCGTACCTACTACGTTACGATTCCGCTGGGGATTATCATCACAGAGGAAACCATTATCACCACCTGCTTGGAATCCCTCCCCGTTCTCGATGTCTTTATCAACCGTAGACTGCGCAACTTTTACACCTTCATGCGTTCACGCTTTATCTTCCAGATTCTCTACCGCAACGCAGAGCTTTACCTTACAGCCCTTCGTTCGATCGACCGTAAGAGTGAACAAATCGAAAGTCAACTTCACAAGTCTACTCGAAACGAAGAGCTGATCGAGCTCATGGAATTGGAAAAGACCATCGTCTATTTCAAGGCCTCACTTAAGACGAACGAGCGCGTGATTAAGAAATTGACTAGCGCAACTAGCAATATCAAGAAATACCTAGAAGACGAAGACCTACTCGAAGACACTCTGATTGAAACCCAACAGGCCATCGAGATGGCAGATATCTATGGAAATGTCCTTCACTCTATGACAGAGACCTTTGCCTCTATCATTTCCAACAACCAGAACAATATCATGAAAACCCTGGCTCTCGTGACCATTGTCATGTCTGTCCCAACCATGATCTTCTCAGCCTACGGGATGAACTTCAAGGATAATGAAATCCCTCTAAATGGCGAGCCACACGCCTTCTGGTTAATCGTCTTTATCGCCTTTGCTATGAGTGTTTCGCTCACTCTCTATCTCATCCATAAAAAATGGTTCTAAGAGGAATCCCTATGTCTCAGATTGATTTACAAAAATTAACTAAGAAAAACCAAGAGTTTATCCATATCGCTACCCAACAATTTATCAAAGATGGTAAAACAGACGCTGAAATCAAGGCCGTCTTTGAGGAAGTCATTCCTAAAATCCTTGAAGAGCAAGCCAAGGGGACGACTGCACGTTCCCTCTACGGGGCTCCAACCCACTGGGCTCATAGCTTCACTGTCAAAGAGCAATATGAAAAAGAGCATCCAAAAGAAAATGACGATCCAAAACTCATGATTATGGACTCAGCCCTTTTTATCACCAGTCTCTTTGCATTGGTTAGCGCTCTGACTACTTTCTTCTCTACAGATCAAGCTATTGGCTATGGATTGATTACCCTCTTGTTGGTTGGGCTTGTAGGAGGACTTGCCTTCTACTTGATGTACTACTTTGTCTACCAGTACTATGGACCAGACACAGACCGTAGCCAACGTCCTCCATTCTGGAAGTCAATCCTCGTTATCCTGGCTTCTATGGTCCTTTGGTTGGTTGTCTTCTTTGCAACAAGCTTCCTACCAGCAAACCTCAATCCAGTCCTTGCTCCATTGCCTTTGGCTATCCTAGGGGCTGCCCTTCTCGCTCTTCGATTCTATCTCAAGAAACGTTTCAACATCCGAAGTGCAAGCGCGGGCCCATCACGTTATTAAGAAAAGTGAAACGCTATGGCATATAGTCAATCCTTAGCTCAGCAGATTCGCAAAATTCTAGCACTTAAACTTCCTCCCCAAATTTTCGAAGAAGAGTTAGAAGAAAAGAAATTGTTTGGTGGCCTGGCCTTTATGATTCGTGGGAAAATGGTCCTTACAGTCAGTTCCAGAAAGGACGAACTGGTTATGGTGAGAATTGGCAAAGAAATGGAAAAGCAAGTTCTACCCCGAACAGGAGCTCATACTACATTGATGAGAGGGCGACCTTATCATGGCTATATAGACCTAGATATCGAAGGTCAAAAAGAGCTTCCTTACTGGATTGATTTAGCCCTCTCCTATAATCAAGAGTTGACCAAGTAACTCATATCTAGTGAGATTAGAGATTAGAAAAACGAAAAGCAACTGCACAGGCGGTTGCTTTTTCACTTGCTTTCTTGAGATTCAATAGCACTTCTGAGTCTCATTCTTATAGTTTTCTCTCATCTTTTGTGATAGAATAGGCTCATATTCAATGAAAATCAAAGAGCAAACTAGGAAGCTAGCCGCAGGTTGCTCAAAGCACTGCTTTGAGGTTGTAGATAGAACTGACGAAGTCAGTAACATATATACGGTAAGGCGACTCTGACGTAGTTTGAATTTGATTTTCGAAGAGTATCAATCTATTTCTAGGAGGATGAGATATAGTTTCTACTATTGGTATCGTTAGTTTGTCTAGTGGTGTTATCGGAGAGGATTTTGTCAAACACGAAGTCGATTTGGGTATTCAACGTCTCAAGGATTTGGGATTCAATCCTGTCTTTCTGCCCCATTCGCTAAAAGGGTTAGACTTTATCAAGGACCATCCTGAAGCACGTGCAGAGGATTTGATGCAGGCCTTTTCTGATGATAGCATCGACATGATCCTATGCGCCATCGGTGGGGATGATACCTATCGTTTGCTACCTTATCTTTTTGAAAATGACCAACTCCAAAAGGTTATCAAGCCAAAGATGTTTCTTGGCTTCTCGGATACCACTATGAACCACCTTATGTTGCACAAACTAGGGATTAAGACTTTTTATGGGCAATCCTTTCTAGCTGACATTTGTGAATTAGACAAGGAAATGTTATCCTATAGCCTCCACTACTTTAAAGAACTGATCGAGACTGGGAGAATTTCAGAAATCCGCCCTAGCGACGTTTGGTATGAGGAACGGACTGATTTTAGTCCCAAGGCTCTGGGAACAGCTCGTGTCAGTCATGCAAATACAGGCTTTGATTTGTTGCAAGGAAATGCTCAGTTTGAGGGAGAAATTCTCGGTGGTTGCCTTGAGTCCCTCTATGATATCTTTGACAATTCTCGATACGCAGACAGCACGGACCTCTGCCAAGAGTACCGACTCTTCCCTGACTTATCCGACTGGGAAGGAAAGATTCTCTTGCTAGAAACAAGCGAAGAGAAGCCTGAGCCGAAGAACTTCAAAAAGATGTTACAGGCTTTGAAAGAAACTGGGGTATTTGAGGTCATCAGTGGACTCTTGGTCGGAAAGCCAATGGATGAAGCCTTCTATGACGACTATAAGGAAGCACTATTGGATATCATTGATAACAATATCCCGATTGTCTATAATCTAAATGTCGGCCACGCAACGCCAAGAGCCATTGTTCCCTTTGGCGTTCACGCCTATGTAGATGCACAGGAGCAAGTCATTCGCTTTGACGATAACAAAAAATAAACAATTTCTCCATTTTTGTGCTTTGGTATTGATTTTCGTTACAATTTGTGTCTGAATTTATTGCATTTTGCTTATTTCTATGATATCTTTTTAAAGGAGGTGTATATGACTAAACAAAAAATAAATCAAATTGTCGGTTCAATCGGGGCCTTTATCGGGATTATTGTATTTATCGCCTACATCCCACAAATTTTTGCCAATTTACAAGGCAACAAAGCTCAACCATTCCAGCCTTTATCCGCAGCAGTATCTTGTTTAATTTGGGTTATTTACGGGTGGACAAAAGAACCTAAGAAGGATTGGATACTAATTATTCCAAACTCAGCTGGCGTTGTCTTAGGTGGACTGACATTTCTTACTGCACTATAAAAGTTACTAGCATATAATCAAAAAGCTGAGAAACTCTTCTCAGCTTTTTCTATATTCTCAGATAATTAGACGCCTGCACTCACTTATTTCCGCTTTTCCACTCACAATCATTCTCGTGGTCGTCAATCAGACCTGCCGCTTGTAGAAAAGCTAAAACTGCGGCTGGACCTGTGAACTTGAAGCCTCGTTTTTTGAGATCTTGAGATAACTTTTCAGACAAGGCTGTTTTAGCAGGTGCTAGGTGATAGTCAGGAACATCATTCACGATCGTTTTTCCCTCAACAAAGGACCAGAGATAAGCGTCAAAAGAGCCAAAGGTTTTCTGGACTTGTAAAAATGCTTGGGCGTTGGCACGCGTCGCAAAGAGCTTGGCACGATTTCGGATGATGGCTGGATTCTCTAACAAGGCTTCCAACTCCCCATCTGCCATCTCCGCGACCGCCTGAATTTGATATCCATGAAATGCTTCTCGGAAAGCTTGGCGTTTGTTTAGTACCGTTTCCCAAGATAGACCCGACTGGTAAGTTTCCATGCACAATAACTCAAACAATGCTTGGTCATCATGGAGGGGGTAGCCCCACTCCTCATCATGATAGGCTACATATAAAGGGTTGTTCATTTTAACCCAACCACAGCGTTTTGGCATACTCTTCTCCTATTTTACCAACATCTTAAGGGCCGACTTGATATAGTTCTCAGCTGTATCTGTCGTTCCTTCAAAGAATTTCTTGATTTTCTTAAGCTCGGTTGCCTTGTAGCCCAGTGCCAACATGGCTTCCATAGCTTCTTCCAGTTCTTGGTTTTCAGCGCTGGTTTGCACTGCCACCTTGGCAGGAAGGTCATCGCTAGCCACAACTACCTTACCTTCCAAGTCTAGCACCATCTGCTGGGCTGTTTTCTTGCCAATTTTAGGGAACTTAGTCAAGTAGGTGATGTTCTTAGTTTCAATCGCCTGAACCAAGCCAGCATTGTCATCAGCTGCGATGATAGCAAGAGCTGATACCGGACCAATCCCTGATACCGAAATCAGACTAAGAAAGAGTTTCTTCTCATCTTCTGATCGAAAACCATAGAGCAGATGGGCGTCCTCACGGACAACTTGGTGCACATAAATTTGAGTTTCTTGATTGACCTGACCTGAGTAAGCATAGGGATTGGCTACATGCAAAATATAACCTATACCATTTGCCTCTAGGACGATGTATTTGGCAGTGATTTTAGTAATGATTCCTTTTAAATATTCGTACATAATTTTTTCTCCATTATTTTGCCTATCTAGTATACCATATTTCCCCAAGACAGACTGCAACAAAAGGTGCAACCTCTGGTTGACAAATAGTACAGGAGATTGTATTCTCATTATAAGTAAAAATTGTTAGGATAGAGGTAGAAAAAGGAGGATAGAATGATGAAACTCGCAGAAAAACTATTTGAACTCCGAAAGGAAAAAGGTTGGTCCCAAGAAAAGCTAGCAGAAAAAATTAATGTTTCTCGGCAAAGCATCTCAAAATGGGAGTCTGGACAAGTCCTTCCAGAAATCGAAAAAATCATTGAATTAAGCAAGATTTTCCAAGTAACAACTGACTATCTACTACTAGATGAAAATTCTGAAAAAACTTCTACAGAAGTGATCTTGGAGGAAGACAAGGACAAATACTATAAAGAGGTTAAATCCTATGGTCTCTGGCAAGTGATTTATATTTTCGTCTTGGCTTTGGCTATCTATCTCTTTTTAGCTGGTTCTAGTTTCCCGGCCGAATTCACCGTCTGGATTTGGCTGACCTTCGTTCTCTTAATCGCTTCAGCGATTGCTATCAACAAAGCTCTCAAAACCAAACAGCGTTATCTTGATAAGGTGGTTGGTCTTGAGAATCCTTTGAACCAAGACGACTCTACAAAACCTTGAGTCAATTGAATCATATTTCTCATAACTTTTATAGGACTGGTCTTGTCAAGCAAGTGTAAACCTCGTGTCAAGTTGCCCATGTCCATTCAAAATGCCCACCTTAGAAAAACTAAAAAGCCTTGTTCAAAAGGAACAAAGGCTTTTTGTGTTCTTAATATTTCCCCAACTCACGAAGACTCGTATGATTTTCCTGAATGCGTCGGAACATTTTTTCCATATCTGACTTGGTAAAATGCACCAAAACGGGACGTCCGTGTGGACAGTTATAGGGATTGTCACATTGAGAAAGCTGATAAAGGAGCTGTCTGGCTGAGTGGTCATCGATACGATGGTTGGCCTTGATAGACCGCTTGCAGGACATCATGATGGCTAGCTCTGCTCGGTATTTCTTGATCGAAACTTCCTTAGTCAAGAGCAGCATGTCGCACATTTCATAGATACCTGACTCAATCTCTTCTTCTGCCATCCAAATAGGATGTTCACGCAGGATAAATTGATTTTCCCCGTACTCTGCTAGAAAGACACCCACTTCCTCTAAAAGAGGCATTCTTTCCTTGAGACGAAGCGCATCATCCGCAGGAAATTCAAAGATGTAGGGCACTAGGAGTTGCTGCTGGCTCTGGTCAACATTGCCGATGCTTTCACGGTATTCCTCGTACTTAACCCTTTCCTGAGCCGCATGCTGGTCTATGATGTAGAGGCCATCTCGCCCTTGGGCAAAAAGATAGGTCCCGTGCATTTGTCCGAAAAACTCCAACTCTGGGAAGCTGGATGATTCTTCTCGCTCCAGCTTGTCATAAGCCTTATCGAGGCTAGCAAGATCTAACTCTGGATGGTCCAATTGGTCATAGTTAGCAGGCTTTCTCTCTGCAAAATGCAGTTTTGCTGGCTTAGTCAATTGGTCCAAAGTTTCTTTAGCAAACAGGGTTAGGTCCCTACCCTCCTCAGTTAATTCAACCTGGTGGTCAGCCACCTCAGCTTGACTAGGTTTTGAGAGTTCTGTTTTTTCATAGTAAAGCGTATTTTCTTTGAGTGGGAGAATGGTCTGCTCTACCTTTTGACGATTGCGCACGGTCGACTTGGCAAGATTTTCTAAAGCATCAGGAATCAAGGCTTGCTCCTTGAGACTATTTGAAATAGCCTCTGAAAGCAGCGCCATCAGTTCTCTTTCCTTAGAAATCCGCACTTCTTGCTTGGTCGGATGCACATTGACATCTGCCAAATAAGGATCAATATGGATGTGAATGACAGCCAGTGGAAAACGCCCTACCATGAGCTTGCTTCCATAACCGTCAAGAATAGCACGGTTGAGTAGAAAGTTCTTGATATAACGGCCATTGATGAAGAGGCTGATATAGTTGCGATTTGCTCGGGTTAACTCAGGCAGAGACACAAAACCTGTAATTTCGAAATCTAAGTCAGAGTTCTCAATTTCAATCATCTTCTTAGCACTCACCAAACCGTAAATCCCTGCGATGGCTTGACGCAGTTGACCAGTCCCTGCTGTCCGCGTCATTTCCTTGCCATCACTAATCAAACTGAAGGAAATTTCAGGATGAGCCAATCCCAGACGGTTGACAATATCAATGATATGAGACAGCTCCGCTTGCTGGCTCTTCATATACTTGAGGCGGGCAGGTGTGTTGAAAAAGAGGTCCTCCACACAAACTTTGGTCCCCACAGGACTAGTCGCTGGGATGACTTCCTCAACCTCACCCCCACGCGCAACGAGCTTGGTCCCATGACTCGCACCATCCACCGCCGTCAACAGAGTCAGCTCACTAACAGAAGCGATAGAGGGCAGGGCTTCACCTCGAAAGCCGAGCGTCCGAATCCGAAAGAGGTCTGCTTGATTTTTTATCTTACTGGTCGCATGTCGACGCAAGGCCAATTCCACCTCATCGTGGGCAATTCCGTGACCATTATCTGTGATTTGGATCTTCTTGAGACCGGCTTCCTCAATCTCAATGATAATCTGGCTAGAACCCGCGTCAATGGCATTTTCTACCAACTCTTTGACTACACTGGCAGGACGTTCGATAACCTCCCCTGCAGCTATCTGGTTTGCCAGTACCTCTGGCAATTCAATAATATGAGACATCTTTCAGCCCCTTTCTGTATCTATTTTCCTAGAAATTGATTAGTGCTATTATACCATATTTCAGATGTTACCAGAAAAAGCAAATACCACATAGACTCCAAATCTCTCCACATAGACAAAAGCTCTTGCCATGGGTCGTAAAATAGTGTTTAATAAAGGTGTACAGGAAGTGATCACAATTTTGTATGAAATGTAAGGAGGGAAATTTATGAAAGTAGAATTACAGATTAAGGAGACTTACGAGGAGGAAAAGCTGATTGTCCAAGCACCTAAATCAACCGAGAAAGTCCAGAAAGTTATCGAGTACGCTGAAAATCTTGACCAAAAAGAAACAATCAAAGGAAAGATTGAAGATCAGGTCTATCTAGTTGAAATTAGTAAGATTCAGCGCTTCTATATAGAGAATCGAAAGGTTCTAGCAGAAACTGCATCTCAGACCTATACCATTGATTTGCGTCTCTATCAAGTTCTTGACATTCTGCCGACCACTTTTATCCAAATTTCCCAATCTGAAATCGTCAATATCGATTCCATCTCTCATCTCAAACTCACTCCCAACGGCCTGGTTGAAATTTTCTTAAAAAACGAAAGCTTCACTTACTCTTCACGCCGTTACCTAAAAACCATCAAGGAGAAATTAGAACTATGAAAAAACAAATCTTTCACGATGCAGCCGCTGGTGTACTTATCGGCCTCATCCTCTCTATCCTCTTTTCACTCATTTATGCACCAAATACCTATGCCCCACTAAGTCCCGAGTCTCTTATCGGCCAAGCGATGGCTCAACATCAGGTTCACGGTGCTCTAGTCTTGCTCTACTGCATGATCATCTGGTCAGCTATCGGCGTTCTCTTTAGCTTTGGCAGCCGCTTATTCAGCCGTGACTGGAGCCTGCTCCGTGCCACACTTTCCCATTTCTTCCTCATGCTGATTGGCTTTGTTCCACTAGCAACTCTGGCTGGTTGGTTCCCCTTCCACTGGACCTTCTATCTCCAACTCATTCCAGAGTTTGCGATTGTCTACCTCATCATCTGGGTCATTCTCTATAAAAGAGAAGCTAAAAAAGTAGACCACATCAATCAACTTTTGGCCCATAAAAAGTAATAGAGAAAAACCCACTCACAATGTACTGACCCCCAAAAGTTGGACAAATAATTATTGAACGGATTTAGTTCTGTATTGCACAGGGCTAAGTCCTTTTAGTTTGACCTTAATTCGTTTATTGTTATAGTAATCAATATAGTCTACAATAGCTTATTTCAATTGATCAAGTGACTGAAACGTCTTCTCATAGCCGTAAAACTTCTCAGACTTAAGAATGCCAAAGAAGGACTCCATCATGCCGTTGTCTGGGCTGTTACCCTTACGTGACATGGATGCTTGAATTCCCTTATTCTCTAGGAACCGATGATAAGAATCATGTTAGTATTGCCAGCCTTGGTCACTATGGAGAATCGTATTCTCATAGTGCTTCTCTGTGAATGCCTGTTCTAACATCGTTTTTACTTGTTCTAAACTAGGCGAACAAGAAAGATTAAAAGCAATAATTTCGCTGTTAAAGCCATCTAAAACTGGTGATAAGTAGAGTTTTTGACTGCTTGCTGGAATGGCAAACTCTGTCACATCCGTATAGCACTTTTCCTTTGGCCTCGATGCTTCAAACTGGCGTTGAATGAGATTCTCTGCTTTCTTGCCAATCTCTCCTTGGTAGGAAGAATACTTCCGTTTTCGACGGATACGAGCTGTTAAACCAAGATTTTTCATCAGACGTTGGACCTTCTTATGGTTTACTATATACCACGATTCCTCAATTCAAGAGTTATTCGGCGATAGCCATAGTTGCCTTTATGCTCACTATAAATGGCTTGTATTTCGTCCTTTAGCTCTTTGTCCTTATCTGGTTGATATAGCTATTTCAACTGATAATGGTAAGTTGAGCGAGGTAAACGAGCCGCTTCAAGAAGTAAATCTAGTCGAAATCCTTCTGAAATCATTTCTCTAACTGTCTCTGCCTTTCTCGCTCTAAGGCCTCGTCCCTTTCCTCTAACTCTTTTAACTGTTTTAGGTAGGCCACCTCAGTACGTAAGCGTTCATTCTCTTCCTGAAATCGCTCTAGTTCTGTCATTTCTTCCCGAGTTTTCTTCCGTTTACGTCTCATTTTAGCTGGTCTCCCTCTTGTTTTCTCAACAATAGTATACCCGTTTTTTTGTATTGTGCCTGCCAATTCGAAAGTAATCCACTACTTGGAAAAGCATAATCAAGACTAACACTTCTATGTGAACAACCTTCCATCAGAACTTTATCTATCATTTCTTGTTTTAGTTCCGGGGAATAATAATGACTCTTCCCTTTTTTGACGATTTCTATTCCGTAACGATCAATCAATCGGACTAAGTACTTAAGATTTGAAAGGTTCATTCCATATTTATCTAACAGTCGCTTGAAGCTGATTCCTTGTTTTCTTAGTTCATAGATTTGAACTTTATCTTCATAACTTAATTTCATAATAAAACACCCCAAAAAGTTAGATTTTTTCTGTCTAACTTTTGGGATGCAGTTCATGCAAGAGTATTCTTCTACCAAATCTACTATGGATGAGCTTTATCAAATACGAAAGAACTATGGAATTTATATGGATAAGGATAAGGAGATGGAGTGATGGCTTTTCTATATTCTCCTCTTACCTTGTTTGTTTGATCATGCACTTAATTGCTTCATCAATATTGAAAACTGTACCTTTTCCATCTATCCATCTATCCCAAAAATCAATAGTTGAACTTTTAGGTTCTTCTTTAGGTTTATCTAAAATAATTTTAGTAGGTAGCTTAATCGAATCTCCAATAACAATACATTCTCCAACATCAAGATTTGGTAATGTTTCAACCAAGCCTACCAATGAATCAGTTAACATAGTTGCCACTGCTGATTTATCTCTATCATTCGTAATTTTTAAACTTATAATATTATTGCATTGAGATATTATAGTAGAATTTAATTCCGCAGGTCTTTGAGAAACAATAACCAATGAAACACCATATTTTCTCCCCTCTTTAGATAATTTTTCAAATATCTCCAGCGATTTATTCTCAACCGCTTTCAACTTCGTTGTATCTCTCGGCATATATAAGTGTGCTTCATCGCAAATAAAGGCTATAGGATGCCTAGTCTCATCTGTTTTAGGCGACATCCAAAATTGGACTTCATATACCAGTCTTGTAACAATCCCTATTATTATAGGTAACATATCTGATGGGACTTCTGATAAATCTATTACTTTTATCTTTTTATCTAGTCCCATTATTTTTTCGACAAATTCTTTCAGATAGTCAGCTCTTACAGTATTATCTTCATTAAATACAAACCCATATTTTTTATCATCTATTTTTGTCTGAAGTCTCGTAATAAGGTTTGTTAATTTCCCATAGTATTGACCTTGTTTCGTCTTTGCTTGTCCTTTTTTATCTCCTGTTTTATATACTTCACCTGTTGTTTCTTCCTTTATATTTTCATCCTCTAAATATGCTTTTAACCCTTTTGCTGAAAAAGGAATCGGCGTATCTGCTGTAATTATTTCGGATGAAAATTCAGTCATATTTTCTTCAAGATACCTTTTCTTGTGCTCTAAAATATATTTAATTACTGCTGCCCTTTGATTTGTAGATGTCCCTTCAGAAGATTCAATAAACAATGAATGAATTTCCTCATAATTGAAACACCACAGAGGAATATGTAACCCATCCTCAGAGTCACAAATTTTTATCTGTTCAGCATAACTTAATTCATTGTATTCACCATGCAAATCAAAAACAATTAAATTAGCGTGCTCCAACTCATTTGCTTTTTCAAGAATATTTGCTACAGTAAAAGATTTTCCACTTCCAGTACTTCCTACTATTGTTGCATGTCTTTGAAAAAATCTATTTCCATCCAAAATAGCTTCAACAGTTTTATTACTTGCATATTTGCCAATAATTAATCTTTTTTCTGAAGATATCTCATTTTCAAGAGAGTTCATAATAATAGAGAGAGCTTTACCATCGGCTAAATAAACTTTGCTATTGATTTCAGGATAAGTGTTCACTGCTCTTTTGAAAATATTTTGTTTAGTTGAAGACAGTTTTTTATAAAATGTACCTACTAAAGTTATATTGCAAAAGTTATATGAATACTCTTGTTCTTCAGTTTCTTCGTCATCAATATCAATTCTCTTTTTGCTCACCCTAGTTACTATTCCAATTAGTTTTTCATCTGCATTATTTCCAGATAAAACAACTATATCATTTATTTTTAGCCTATTTAAAATTTCTTCCTTTTCTACTGATACAGATACTTTCTTGGTATCAACATTTTGAACAACTCCAACTTCTTGATTTAAATAATTTTGAATATCTTCCATAATTTTCTCCTATCCTAAAAAAGTTTGCGAAAATACATTTATATCCCATAATTCCTTATTTATATTATATTTTTTACCTTTATATACCATATAACTTCCTTCTTCTGTACCGCTTTCTTTCTCTTCATATTTATAAAATAAGGTCCAATTTTCATTTTTCATTGCTCTATCTAAAAAAGATTGTTTTATCGTTCTTGTCAAGACAACCACATCCTTTTGAGTATCCTCAAATACTGTATTAAAATGCTGGTCATTAAAACCATATCCATAAATAAATATAGAAAAATTCTTTTTAGAGTCTGTTATCAATTCATTAAAAATTTCTCTATGACATCTGAAAATACCGTTAATCATTCCTGACTTATATTTCATACTGCCTGGAGCAATAATATCTATATACCGCTTGTTATCTTTTAGTAGTTGATAATCATTAATCTGATATTCCCTATCATTCTTTTTTATCCAATTGACTGATCCATGTGGCTTAAATAATCTTACTAAAGGAACGCTCTTAGAAAAAAAATCATAAGGTTGCTTTAGTATATTTTCATTAAAAGTTTGATACATATTCCCCGAAAACCCTAATGTAGTTGATAGTTTTAATTTATCACAAATTAGTTCTATTATTCTGTCATAATTAGGAGTCATTATATCGATTACTTGATTGTTTACACTTACAGTTCCTAATAGGTACTTTAATAATTTTTCAAATCCGGAAACTTCATTTAATATATTAAAATGACGAACGTATTCTTCATCTAAAATAAATTCACTCGTTATCTCTCGAATTGTTTCCACCAACGATTCTTCACTTATTGAAACATCTAATAAGGCTGCTTCCAAGCCTTCATCTTTGATCTTCCCTTTATATTTGTTCCACTGTTCTTGTAACTCTAAATCACTGATACTTTCAAATGACTTCTCCAATTTTTCAGCCAATTTCGCCATTCCCGGAATATTCATTGCAATAGATAGCCCTGTTCCAACTATCAATTTAGGAAAATTTACACCTGATAGGTATCGTTCCTTAATGTCCATAAATATTGGCTCAAATTCTTCACTATCTATATTCATCACTACACTCCATAATTTCTTCAATACCACAATCCAAAGTATTGCAAATTCTAAGTAAAACATCCGTCGTTATATTCTGCCCATTCTTCATTTTGTAAAATGTGCTTTTACTTATTTTTGCCTTTTCCATCAATTCATTATTTGTCATATCTAAATCAATAAGTTTTTTGAACAATTTTTTATAGCTAAATACTCTCATCTATATTATTATCCCCTGTAATTACATTTAGAGTTACATATGGCTCTTTTAGTTTAATAAAATTATCTAATTTTGTTCTTCTGCCAAGATATAAAAAATACATAATATCATTAAATTCTTTTATTTCTTCACTATCCTCATCTATAATTCCATATTGCTTGTAATACGGCAATGCACTTTCAAAGTCGATATACAAATGACCTTTCGAATCTATTTCATTTCCAATTTTCATAATTTTATCAATACACAACTCATACATATTTTTATAAAGCGAATTAAATCTAATTAGCTTTATAAATTCTATCCCTTTATTTTCTGCAATCTCATTAAATACTTTATCTGACATTACATCTAAATTAATCAAGTTGTTTTTTTCAGCTTCAATCCATCTGATTGCTTCTTCTTTATCAAATGCTTTAACAATAGCTAATGCCAATCTATCAATAACATGAATGTTATTTGGATATTTATTATATAAAAATATTAACACCTTATACCGCACTATTGGTGGTAATAATGAAAATGACCGTAAAACATCACTCCTTGATCCAAATTCATAAGTTTCAAAATAATTTATAAGCATGAATGAAAGCATATCCAAAAGCTTATCCACGATTTTGTCAAATTCATCAGATGTAACCTCTTCTAAATACTCAGTATGTGTAAATTTATTNCCATCCTGTTTAATATTATCTAATGCTTCTTTTAAAAACTCACTATTATTGAGAGAATCAATTTTTTTAGATATTTCTTTTGCGCCAATCGTAATTTTTTTACTTGGATTAATATCTAAAATTTTTCTCACTATCACTTCTGCATACTGGCGAATGGTAGCAATTTTATTTCGGTTAGATGTCTCCGAATAAAAAATATCCCCCATTAAATCTTTTACCAATATTTGATATTTTTCATTATCAAATTTCTTCATTCAACAACATCCCTTCAAGAAAACTATATTTATTGTATTATACCATAAAGTACACTTTTTCATAAAAATGTTCTCTTTAATCAAACTTACGCAAATAAAAAAAAACAGTTCAGTGTACTGACCCCCAAAAGTTGGACAAATAATTATTGAAGAGATTTAGTTCTGTATTGCACAGAGCTAAGTCCTTTTAGTTTGACCTTAATTCGTTTGTTGTTGTAGTAATCAGTGTAGTCCACAATAGCTTGTTCAAGGTCTTCTAAAGACATAAAATACTTCTCATAACCGTAAAACATCTCCGATTTCAAAATACCAAAGAAGGACTCCATCATACCGTTGTCTGGGCTATTGCCCTTGCGCGACATAGATGCTTGAATTCCCTTACTCTCTAGGAACCGATGATAAGAATCGTGTTGGTATTGCCACCCCTGATCACTATGGAGAATCGTATTCTCGTAGTGTTTCTCTGTGAATGTCTGTTCCAACATGGTTTTCACTTGTTCTAAGTTGGGCGAAGTAGAAAGATTATAGGCGATAATTTCGCTGTTAAAGCCATCTAAAACGGGCGATAAATACAATTTCTGTGTGCTATTTGGAATGGCAAACTCTGTCACATCTGTATAGCACTTTTCCATTGGTCTCGATGCTTCAAACTGGCGTTGAATGAGATTCTCTGCTTTCTTGCCAATCTCTCCTTGGTAGGAAGAATACTTCCGTTTTCGACAAATTCGAGTTGCTAAATCAAGGACTTTCATCAGACGTTGAACCTTCTTATGATTGACCGCATAACCACGATTTCTTAGTTCTAAGTGAATCCGACGATAACCATAATTTCCTTTGTGCTCAGTAAAAATAGCCTGAATTTCAGTTTTAAGATCTTTATCTTTGTCAAGCCCATCTAGTTCCTTCAACTGATAATAGTAAGTTGAGTGAGCTAAACGAGCTGTTTCAAGAAGTAAATCTAGTCGAAATCCTCCTGAAACCATTTCTCTAACTGTCTCTGCCTTTCTCGCTCTAAGGCTTCGTCCCTCAAGTAGGACTTTATCAATGATCTCTTGTTTTAATTCAGGAGAGTAATAACGGTTTTTCCCTTTTTTGACGAACTCTATTCCGTAACGATCAATCAATTTAATCATGTACCTAATATTAGAATTGTTTATCCCAAATTTATTTGAAAGCTTCTCTAAGCTATACCCTTGTTTTCTAAGTTCATAGATTTGAACTTTATCATCATAAGTTAATTTCATAATAAAAACACCCCAAAAGTTAGATTTTTTCTGTCCAACTTTTGGGGTGCAGTTCAACACATGAGTGGGATTCTTTTTATAATTTTTGTTTGAGCTCGACCAAGACATTCATAGCCTGCATAGGTGTCATATTGTACACATCCAGTTCAGCTAATTCTGCTAGGATAGGATGTTCTGCTGGCGTATCAAAGAGAGAAATCTGTTCCGTGACGGCGCTAGTTTGCCTCATCGGAGCAGGACTTTCCGTCCCTTGATTCTCCAGTTGAGTCAATATCTTATCCGCCCTTGATAAAAGTTCTGCTGGTAAGCCAGCAATCTTAGCAACGTGGATACCGTAGGATTTGTCAGCTGGTCCTGGTTCGATCTTGTGAAGGAAGGTAACCTGCCCATCCTGCTCCAAGGTCGCCACATGGACATTGACCAAGTTTTTTAAGCTGGACTCCAGACTGGTCAACTCATGGTAGTGGGTCGCAAAGAGGGTTTTGGCTCCGATATGTTCATGAATGTATTCGATGATGGACTGGGCAAGAGCCATCCCATCATAAGTAGCAGTTCCGCGTCCCAATTCATCAAAGAGAATCAAGGAATCCTTGGTCGCATGCGAAATGGCATTGTTAGCCTCCATCATCTCTACCATGAAGGTTGATTGACCTGAAACCAAATCATCTGCCGCTCCGATACGGGTAAAGATGGCATCGAAGATAGGCAAATGGGCGCTTTCTGCCGGCACATAAGAACCCAGCTGGGCCATAACCGCCGTCATGGCTAACTGGCGCATGTAGGTAGACTTCCCGCTCATGTTGGGCCCTGTGATTAGCTGAATACTGGTATCTTCTGCCATCTGGATACTGTTTGGAATATAGGTCTGAGCTCCCATGACCTTTTCGACGACAGCATGGCGCCCTTTTTGGATATCGATTTGTGAGTCGTCACCGAACTCAGGTCTGATCAAATGCTGGGTTTCAGCCACAACTGCTAGACTTTGCAAGACATCAACCGTCGCAATTCCTTGGGCTAGAGCCTGCAAGCGCTGGATATACTTGCTGACTTCCTCACGGATACGCATAAAGATTTCGTACTCTAGATTAGCTGACTTCTCACGCGCCTCCAACATATCCCCCTCGATACGGGCCAATTCCTCAGTCCCAAAGCGTTCCGAGTTTTTCAGCGTTGCCTTGCGGAAAAAGTGGGCCGGAACATTTCCCAGTTGCGAATTGGTCACATGGAAATAGTAACCATCTTTTTTATTGTAGTCAATCTTGAGCGTGCTGATGCCAGAGTTTTCTCTCTCCTTAGCCTCAATCTCAGCAATCCAGCTAGTCCCTTCTCTGAGCACACGACGGTACTTGTCTAAGGTCTCATCAAATCCCGTACGGATAATGCCACCTTCCGTAATCACGTGAGGAGCTTCAGGAGCAATGGCAGCACTAATCAAGCTCTCCAACTCAGGGATGGCATCTAACTGTTTGATAAGATAGGCCAGGGCAGGTTGCTCCATGCCTTCTAAAATCGCACGAATCCGTGGTACACTGGATAAGGTGGTTGCCAATTGCAAGAGATCCTTGGGATTGGTCTTGCCAAAAGAAACCCGACTAGCCAAGCGTTCGATATCATAAACACCCTTGAGACTGTCTGTCAAATCACTTCGCTCAAAGAAGTGGTCAAGAAAGACCTGCACCACCTCTTGACGTTGGACGATTCGCTCCTTATCAATCAAGGGACGATGAATCCAAGAACGTAAGAGCCGCATACCCATAGCCGTTTTGGTTTCATCCAAAAGCCAGAAAAGACTCCCTTGCTTCTTACCTGAACGGGCATTCTCAACCAAATCCAGACTAGCCTTGGTCGCATAATCCATCTGCAAGAAATCTTTGATTTCATAGCGAATAACTGGTTTGAGGTGGTTCAATTCCCGCATCTGGGTCCGATGAACATACTGGAGGAGCTTACTAGCTGCTGCTTGCTCCACAGCTGCCAGTCGTGGATCCAGTAAATGAATATCCTCAAAGCCTTCCTTCTCATAGGAAAGCACCAAATTCATCTGATGGCTGAGGATTTGTTCTTCTTCCTCAGACAAGTCATAACCCAGCACCACTTCTCGAGCCTTGAGATTACGGATTTCCCCACAAACCAACGTGAAATCTAATAGACCTGTCACATAAAAGTCACCCGTCACCAAATCCATATAAGCCAGACCAAATTGATTGCCATCACAATCTAAGGAAACCAAGAAATTATTCTGACTATCCGGCATACTGCTATCAACGACCGTTCCAGGTGTGATGACCTGGACCACCTCTCGCTTGACAACACCAACTGCTTGTTTGGGATCTTCCATCTGCTCGGCTATGGCTACCTTATAGCCCTGCTCAATCAGAACATCGATATACTGCTGGGCAGAATGATAGGGGACACCCGCCATGGGTATCGGATTTTCTGCATTTTTATTCCGACTCGTTAAGGAAATCTCTAAAATCTGTGCTGCATTAATTGCATCTTCATAGAACAACTCGTAAAAATCACCCATCCGAAAAAGCAAAAAAGCATCTGGGTATTGTTTCTTAATATCCACATACTGTTGCATGCCGGGTGATAACTTTTCTGTTGCCATTTTCCGTCTCTCCTTGCTAAAAATAAGGTCTTGAGAGCAACTCCCAAGACCTTATTTATCTTTCATCAAATCTAGCAAACGATCTTCCATCAGCTTGGCAACGTGCTGGTCTCGACAAATAACCAATAAGGTATTAGCACCAGCAACCGTTCCTAAAATCCATTCATCCTTGTTTGCATCTACAATGTTTGCTAAGACTGCAGCTTCTCCAAGTTTGGTATGAAGTACCAATGTGAACTCAGCTCTTGCAACTCCTTCTAAATGATGAGACAAAAACTCAACTAAATCAATCTTATCTGTCTCATTTGCTAGTACATAATACACCATATCATTTTTCTTAACCTTGGTCAAGCCGATTTCACGCAAATCACGTGACAAAGTCGTTTGTGTCACATAAACATTACGAGCTTCTAAACGATCTTGAATCTCTTTTTGTGTCCCAAGTTTTTCTTCGGTGATCATCTTTTTAATCAATTGATGCCGTTCTCTTTTTCTCATATTATCCTCTTAAGTGAATATTTATAACAACTTTTACATTTATTTTATAACTATATTATACCAAAAAAACTAGATAATTCAAAAAAATTCTTTTCTTTCTCAAAAAATGTAGTAAATTGTGTTAAAATAGTAAAAAAGCCCAAAAGGAGCCCTTATGAATACAAAAGAATTGATTGCTAGCGAGTTGGCTAGCGTCATTGATAGCCTGGATCAAGAGGCTATTTTAAATTTACTGGAAACACCTAAAAACTCAGAAATGGGAGACATCGCCTTCCCTGCCTTTTCTCTAGCAAAGGTCGAGCGTAAAGCTCCTCAAATGATTGCAACAGATATTGCTGAAAAAATCAATAGTCAAGCCTTTGAAAAGGTTGTCGCAACAGGACCTTACGTCAACTTTTTCCTTGATAAAAGCGCTATTTCGGCTCAGGTATTACAGAATGTCATCACTGAAAAAGAGCACTATGCCGACCAAACCATTGGCAAGCAAGAAAATGTCGTTATCGATATGTCTAGTCCCAATATCGCAAAACCATTCTCTATTGGTCACCTGCGCTCAACGGTTATCGGAGATAGCTTGTCACATATTTTCCAAAAAATCGGCTATCAAACGGTCAAGGTCAACCATTTGGGAGACTGGGGCAAACAGTTTGGAATGTTGATCGTTGCCTACAAGAAATGGGGAAATGAGGAGGCCATTAAAGCGCATCCAATCGATGAACTTCTTAAGCTCTACGTTCGCATCAATGCTGAAGCTGAAAAAGACCCTAGCTTGGATGAAGAAGCCCGCGAATGGTTCCGCAAACTGGAAAATGGAGATGAGGAAGCTCTCGCTCTCTGGCAATGGTTCCGTGATGAAAGTTTAGTGGAATTCAATCGTCTTTACAATGAATTGCAAGTTGATTTTGACAGCTACAACGGGGAAGCCTTTTACAACGATAAGATGGATGCTGTTGTAGACATTCTCGCTGAAAAAGGACTTCTTGTTGAGTCAGAAGGGGCTCAAGTTGTCAATCTTGAGAAATATGGAATTGAACATCCAGCCCTTATCAAAAAATCTGATGGTGCAACTCTCTATATCACACGTGACTTGGCTGCAGCCCTTTACCGTAAAAACGAATACCAATTTGCCAAATCCATCTATGTTGTTGGTCAAGAGCAATCTGCCCACTTCAAACAACTCAAGGCAGTGCTACAAGAGATGGGCTACGATTGGAGCCAAGACATTGTCCATGTTCCGTTTGGTTTAGTAACAAAAGAAGGGAAAAAACTCTCTACCCGTAAAGGAAATGTCATCTTGCTAGAACCGACTATCGCTGAGGCTGTTAGTCGTGCCAAGGCCCAAATCGAAGCGAAAAATCCTGAGTTAGAAAATAAAGACCAGGTTGCCAACGCTGTTGGAGTTGGGGCTATCAAGTTCTATGATCTTAAGACCGACCGTACAAATGGATATGACTTCGACCTTGAAGCTATGGTATCCTTTGAAGGAGAAACTGGACCTTACGTTCAATACGCCTACGCTCGTATCCAATCTATCTTGCGCAAAGCCGATTTCAAACCAGATGCAGCTGGCAACTACAGCTTGAACGATGCTGAAAGCTGGGAAATCATTAAGCTACTCCAGGACTTTCCACGTATTATCAATCGTGCAGCAGATAACTTTGAACCTTCTATCATTGCGAAATTTGCGATTAGTTTGGCTCAAGCATTTAACAAATATTATGCACATACACGTATCCTAGATGAAAGTCCTGAGCGCGACAGTCGTCTGGCCCTCAGCTACGCAACCGCAGTCGTCCTCAAAGAAGCTCTTCGTTTGCTCGGAGTAGAAGCGCCGGAGAAGATGTAAATCGCCAAAGTTACTTGATTGCAGAGCAATCTAAGTAACTAACGCCAAATCCTATTCGGACTTTGGCTAGGCGCTTCACTAGTCATGGGCTCTAAATATAATCGATTTAGAACCCATGACGTCGTAACTATGGTGATTTGGCTAGGCGCTTCACTAATTCACCTAACCAAATAATATCGATTTAGTTAGGCTCATGTCGTAATCTTTTAAATTACTTGAAAGCAATCTGAAAGATTGAGGCAAAATAACATTTATATTTTGTTCGGCCTTGCAGCTGTTCAATGAAACAATTTATTCACTTATACTATTTCTTTATCACACTGGGAGATTCCTTATGAGCCAATATGCTTATATCCTCGTTGTACTTAGCTTGGTTTTCCTTTTTCTGCTCAATAAGTACGAGAAGGAAAGACTTCAAAGACTCTACCAAGAGCAACTCTTGAAGGATGAAACATTTAGGTCTGACATCAAAGAGAAAATTCACACGACTGAAAATATCAATGATGTCATTGCACATATCAATAAAACTTACCATCTGGGAATGTTGCTCTCAAAAGACGTCACAGATCAATTGAAATAATCAAAATCCGAGAAGCTTTCTTCTCGGATTTTTTAGACTTACCATATTCTCCTTGGAGAAATTTCATTAATGCATGTAAAGTTTTCTGTAATTTTCTGTATTTTTTCAAAATATTCTTGCATTTCTTTTAAGTTTTTTGTAGAATAGTAGCTATCTATTCAGATTATTCTGAAAATTCAAAAATAGGAGCGTTTATTATGTCACAAGTTACGTTATCAAACCAGTCAACCTGGGCAAGCAAACTAAAGGCAATGGGACCAGGAATCCTCATGGCTTCTGCTGCCGTTGGAGGTTCTCACATTGTATCCTCTACTCAAGCTGGTGGTTCTTATGGTTGGTCACTACTCCTCTTGGTTATCTTGGCCAATGTTTTTAAATATCCATTTTTCCGTTTTGGTGCCGAATATACTGCCGACACTGGCAAAACCTTGGTGGAAGGCTATGCTGAAAAAGGAAAACTCTATCTCTGGATTTTCTTTATCCTCAATGTCTTTTCAGCTATGGTCAACACAGCTGGTGTTGCCATTCTGTGCTCAGCTATCATCGCCAGTGCCTTCCCAATGATCGGTCTTAGCATCACTCAATGGTCCCTTATCCTTGTTGCAGTCATTTGGGCTATGTTACTCTTTGGTGGCTACAAACTATTGGACGGTATGGCAAAATGGATTATGTCTGCTTTGACCATTGCAACAGTTCTTGCAGTTATCATTGCAGCAATTAAGCATCCAGAATATAGCTCTGATTTTGTCGAAAAGACACCTTGGCAAATGGCGGCCCTCCCTTTCATCGTTTCCCTCTTGGGATGGATGCCTGCTCCTATTGAAATTTCAGCCATCAATTCACTCTGGTCTGCTGAAAAGAAAAAGACTGTCAACTTTAATACAGAGGACGCCCTTTTCGACTTTAACGTTGGTTACATTGGAACTGCTATCCTAGCTGTATTCTTCGTGGCACTAGGAGCACTGATTCAGTATCCTACCGGGCAGGCAGTTGAAGCTGCTTCAGCCAAATACATCTCTCAATTTGTGGGTATGTATGCCTCTGTTCTTGGAGAATGGTCCCGTTATTTGATCACCTTTATCGCCTTTCTTTGTATCTTTGGAACGGTCATCACCGTTATCGATGGCTACTCTCGTGTCAATCAGGAATCCCTACGACTCTTGATTCGTCAAAAAGAGGATACTCGCAAATCTTTGAACATCTGGATGACCATTACCGCTATCATTGGTATCGTCATCATCAAGTTCTTTGCTGGACAAGTTTCCACCATGCTTCGCTTTGCTATGATTGGTTCTTTCCTGACAACACCATTCTTCGCTCTCTTGAACTATGTATTGGTGACACGTGAGAATAAAAATCTTCCTTCTTGGCTAAAACTCCTCGCTATCGCAGGATTGATTTTCCTCTTTGGCTTTGCTATTTTCTTTATCTATGCACTTGCCATCGGAAAAGCAGGATAGTTTATAAAATGGCACCCTGACAGGGTGCTTTTTGCATACTCAAAAGCAGTTGAAAATCTCAACTGCCCCTCAGTACTACTTTATTTTTCTGTCTCTAACTCATACAAGTCTGCAATGATTGCTGCGACTTTTTTAATATCTCCCAGCATGCCTCTCATTTCAAAATCTGCTAGAACGGGGAAACCAAAACGCTGGCTGTACTGCTTGGCTGTTAGGCAGTATTGATTGTTAAAATTGCGATTACCAGATCCCACTACCCCAAAACACTTACTAGCATTGTCTCCATAAGCGATAAAGTCGCCCACTGGAGTCGTTAGAATCTCAACATCGCCGTTATCGACACCATTTCCACCTTCCAGATAGGTCGGCAAGAAAGCGACATAGGGATGTTCCATTTCAAAGAATTCTTGGCCTTCCTTGACCAAATCCTTGATATGGATTTTTTGGACCTCAATCTCTTCGTACTGAGACAAGAGATAGTCCTTGAGTCGGGTTACAAAACTCTCTGTATTCCCACTCAGACTGATATACACTAGGGATATTTTTTTCATGTTGACCTCGATTTTTTGTTTACGATTTAAAAAGAACTACCAAGATTGTAACTTGATAGTTCTTTTTTGTCAATACTTAGGCACCTTCTTCTGCTTCGACTTCTTCGGCCAAATCTTTTTGTTGGCGCCACATCTTGTAAAAGACTAAGGCTAAAAAGAGAACATTGATAATGATGAACAAAATATTCGTTCCTTGTGCAAATGCTCCCATTCCTAGGCCGAGGGTAGAATCTTTGATTAATTGAACCGCATCTTGAACATTCATATAGCTATAAACCAAACCAACAATCGCTAGTAGAACATAGCCAATATAAGCATAGTTTGCGAATTGCACATTTTTACGTACTAGAAATACAAAGGCTACTACAACTAAAATTGCAGATAAAACAATCAACAACGTATTAAAAATAGAGTGCGATGACGCTGTTACTTGGTAAGTATAGTTGACTGTGTCTTCTAATTGCTGGGCAGTAAGCGTCCCGCTATTCGCCAGGCTAGCACGAAGCACATCTTTACTTGGCAATGGACTCAAGATTCCAAATAATGACATAGATGAAATGAGGGCTGATAGGACTAACAAGACCCAAAGATAAATAGGATTCTTTTTCATGTTTTCCTCCATAAGATATTTTGAACATTATAGCATTTTTTGTACAGGAATACAACTTTTACAAGCTGGTTTCAACTTGTTTCCGATAAGCTTTCGGTGATTTTCCGCACAATTTACGGAAAACCTTGTAGAAATATCCAACATTACTGTAGCCAACTGCATAGCAAATATCTTCGATGCTATCACTGGTCGAAAGTAGGAGTTGCTGCGCTGCCTTAATTCGCTGTTTATTGAGCAATTCCGCAAAGGTTGAGTTGGTTTCCCTCTTGATCAGCTGACCGAGATAGACAGGATTGATAAAGAGATCCTTGCTAATATCCTTAAGTGAGAGCTCTTTCTGATAATCACGCCCAATCACCTCCAGAACGCTCACCACATTTTCATTCATGCGGTACTGGCCAAAGAACTTGGTCAAGGTTTCTTTGATATAGGCAACCAATTCTTCAAAGGTGTTAATAGCATGGATAGCTTTGACTATCTCGGTCATATCATCTGCTTTTAGGTGTTCAAACAAATGAAAGACATCCATGACAAACTGGGTGAAGAGCTGCTTTGTGATAGCCACGCGCGGGGTATTCTCCAAGACGACCTTCTCTAGCAAGGTTAATTCTTCGATGATTTGATTGATATTCCCTTGGATAATCACCCGATAAATCGGCTCATAATAAGAAAACAAACTCTCGGATTTTTCTAGATTAACTGAACCGTAGAAGAGGGCTTTTTCAGCGTTGATCTTCCAATTCTCAAAGGACTGCTGGAAGGGTGCTTCAAATGGTGTCACGACGATGCCATCTAGTGGCTGATCAGAGATGAAAATCTGCCAGTCTTGTCCCAAAACATAGTAAGGAATGGTAAAAGAGCCCTGTTTTTCCTTGGATAGACCAATCCACCAGCTGTCTTTACCTGACAGGTAGTTCGTAAATCCTGTCTCATCCAATTCTTGACTGAGGGTCTGACTTTGTTCCACCTTTTCCTGAAGCCGCTGCGCAATCTTTTCTAATAAATTGCCCAACTCCACCTTGTCTACTGGCTTGACCAGATAATCCACGACACTAAGGTTCATGGCTTTTTTGACGTACTCAAACTCCTGATAACCAGACAGCAAGATATAATAGGTATCTGGAAGTAGCTCTTTCATTTCCCTAATCATCTCAAGTCCGGTCTTATCTGGCATGTTGACATCGGAAATGACCACATCTACTGGATTTTTCTTAATATAGTCCAAAGCATCATCTGCGTGATTAGCTGTTGCGACGACTTGCATATCCCATTTTTCAAAGGGGATTAATCGCTTGAGCCCCTCTGTCACCATGTACTCATCGTCTACTAATAAAACTTTATACATTTCTACCCTTTCTATTCATCCTGGATAGTGATATGGTAACGAACACCTTCTTGCTCAGCTGACTCTACACTGATTTGGTAGCGATCCCCAAAGTAGAGAACAAAGCGTTCGTGTACATTTACTATTCCAATTGATTGCCGCTCCCCACTATAGCTTGCCTCGTGTTCAAAACTTCGTTGAGCTAATTTTTCTTGCAAACTAGCTAGTTTCTCAGCGGGCATTCCTCGACCATTATCTACTACTAGGATTTCAACGAATCCTTGGCCTTTCAAGGCTTTGATACTGATGACATTATCTGTTCTGCGATGATCAACACCATGGGCAAAGTAGTTTTCTACTAATGGTTGGAGTGTAAATTTTGGAATCCTCATTTCTTCCAATTCTGGTGCAATCTTGAAACCATAAGCAATGGATTTAGGATAACGCACCATACAGAGATAGCTATATTTTCGGCAAAATTCTAACTCCTGCTTCAAGGTCGTTTCCCGCTCGTCGGAGATATTGTTGCGTAACAAGCTACTAAATTCATAGATAATATCTGCCAGTTCATCCTGACTTTGCATGACGGCATACATCCGTAAAAACTCCAGAGTATTGTACATAAAGTGAGGATTGATTTGAGCCTGTAGAGCTCGCATATTGGCATCTTTTTGACTGAGCTCTAGCTGATAGATATCGTGGATATTTTTTTCCAGGCGATCCAACATATCATTGGTTGTTTCTGCAATG